>CAMYMQ010000385.1 GCA_947259335.1 uncultured Alphaproteobacteria bacterium
CCGTGACCGAGGCGCCGTTGAGCGCCAGCAGCCGTTCGGCCGACGAGCGGGCGCGGCCGCGCGCTCGGCGGTCCAGGAAGCGGCCGAGCAGGAGGAAGAACAGGAGCGTGACGGCGGAGTCGAAATAGGCGTGCTGGCCGCCGCGGATCACCTCCCACAGGCTCATCGAGGCGGCCAGGATCACGGCGAGCGAGATCGGCACGTCCATGTTGGTGCGCCGATGCGCCAGCGCCGACAGGGCCGAGGCGAAGAAGGGCTGGCCGGCATAGGCGATGGCGGGCAGGGCGACCAGCGCCGAGAACCAGTGGAGCAGGGCGCGGGTCTCGCCGGTCATGCCCTCGGCGTTGCCGGCCCAGATGCCCAGCGACAACAGCATGACGTTGGCGGCGGCGAAGCCCGCGACGGCCATGGCCCGCAGCAGGCGCTTCTCCTCCCGCTTGGTCTCGTCGCCGAGCCGCGCGGGATCGTAGGGGAACAGCTTGAAGCCCAAGGATTCGATGCGCGCGGCGAGGGCATTGGCGCGAGCGGGCGGGCCCCGCCAGGCAAGCGCCAGCCGCCGGGTCGACAGATTGACCCGGGCCTGAAGGACGTCGGGTTCGGCGGCCATGGCGCGCTCGATCCTGGCGACGCAGCCGCCGCAGTGGACGCCCTCGACGATGCCGTGGAGCCGCGCCGCGCCGTCCGGTCCCGCGGTTACCCAGGCGCTCAGGTCGCGGGTTTCCTCCCGGGGAGTCGCTCCGGTCCCCGGCGCCGGAGCGAGATCCAGCGCGGCGCGCGCTCCGGTCATCGGACCTCGACCTTGATCCGGTGGGCGGCGGTCACCGTCTCGCCCGCGCCGCGGATGCGGTAGCGCACCTCCCACAGGCCCGGCTTGGGAAAGCGGACGGCCGCCGAATACAGGCCCTTGCCGCGGCCGGGCAGGGCCACGGTGAAGTCCGCGCCCTGGGCGACCGGCCTAACGATCCTGGCGGTGACCGTGGCGCCGAGGATCGGCCGTCCCGCCTTGTCCACCGCACGCAGTCGGAGCTCGCCCGCGCCGGGGCCGCCCGGCGCGAAGCCGAGGCTGACCTGCCAGCCGAGCTTCTCCTGCCGCTCGATCTCGGCGAGTTGACTGTTGTAGGCGAGGCCGCGCCGGTAGGGCTCGGCCGTCGACAGGCCCGACCAGGTGTCGAAGGCGACGGCGACCATGATGCCGTTGACCGCGAGGATCACGCCGAACATGCCGACGAAGGTCCAGGGGATCCAGCGGCCGGTTCGCGCCTGTGTCCGGGCCTTGGGGTGCGTGTTCGCCGAAACGGTCATCTGGCCGGTCCCTTGAAGCTCGCGTTGCGCTCGGTGCGCGCGCCGGTGACGCTGTCGACCAGGACGAAACGGATCGGTGTCTCCGCTCCCTTCAGGGCGGCGCGCGGCACGCGGACGTAGACCTGGTAGCTGGAAACGCCGTCGGGCTTGCCGGTCAGGGTCGCGGCCGGGGCCGGGTCGCCGTCGCTGCCGACCACCCGCAGTTGCGCGCCTTCGACTTCGGCGACGGTCAGGGAAAAACGCCGGTCCTGGCGCTCCTTGTTGAGAACGCGCACGGTGTAGCCGTTGCGGATGCTGCCGTCGGAGAGCTGCACGAACAGGGTGCGGTCGTGCAGCACGGTCAGCGACTCGGAACTGCGGGTGAGCAGTGCGAACAGCATGATGCCGGCGACGCCGACCATGAGCATGGCGTAGAGGATCGTGCGCGGGCGGATCAGCCGGTAGGTGAGCGGCCGGCCCTTCGCGCGCTGTTCCTGCCGCCGCTCGGTGTCGAAGCCGATCAGCCCCCGGGGCAGGTTCAGCTTGTCCATCACCGTGTCGCAGGCGTCGGCGCACAGGCCGCAGCCGATACATTCGAGCTGGATGCCGTCGCGGATGTCGATGCCGGTGGGGCAGACGTTGACGCATTGGTGGCAGTCGACGCAGTGGCCGCGCTGGCTCAGGTCGTCGCCCTTGTGCAGCGGGCTGCGCGGCTCGCCGCGCCACTTCTGGTAGGTGACGACGAGGGTGTCCTCGTCGAGCATGGCCGACTGGAAGCGCGGCCACGGGCACATGTAGGTGCAGACCTGTTCGCGCGCCCAGCCGGCGAGCAGATAGGTGGTGGCGGTGAACAGGCCGACGAAGAAATAGACCTCGACGCTCGAGCGGCCGGTGAAGAACTCGGCGACGACGGTCGGCGCGTCGATGAAATACATGATCCAGGCGCCGCCGGTCAGGAAGGCGATCGCGATCCAGGCGGCGTGCTTGGAGACTTTCTTGGTCACCTTTTTCGTGGTGGTCGGCCCCCGGTCGAGCATGATCCGCTTGTTGCGGTCGCCCTCGATCAGCCGCTCGACCCACATGAAAAGGTCGGTCCACACGGTCTGCGGACAGGCGTAGCCGCACCAGATCCGCCCGGCCAGGCTGGTGACCAGGAACAGGCCGACGGCGGCCAGGATCAGGACGCCGGTGAGGTAGTAGACCTCCTGCGCCCAGATCTCGATGAAGAAGAAATAGGCGCGCTCGTGTGCCAGGTCGACGAGAACCGCCTGGTCCGGCGCGCCCGGCCCGCGGTCCCAGCGCACCCACGGCAGCACGTAGTAGACCGTGAGCAGGGCGATCAGCGCGATCCACTTGAGCCGCCGGTAGCGGCCGGTAACCTTCTTCGGATAGACCTGCACCCGGCTCGCATAGAGCCCGCGCTTGGGCGGCTCCGGGTCAGCCCGGACGGTCCCCGGCGGCGAGGCCGCCGGGGCAGGCGTCAGGTCGACATCGGCTTTGTGCATCGGTTCGTTCGCGTCCATGGCTTGCGCGCTGCGTGTTCGCGCGCGGTGCGGTGGCCTACTTGCCGCCTCCGAGCGAGTGTACGTAGAGGGTGAGCATCTTCAGCGTCTCCGCGTCCAGCCGGCCGCCCCAGTTGGGCATCACGCCCATGGTCGGCTTGGTGATCTGGGCGACGATCGCCGTCTTGTTGCCCCCGTACAGCCATATCTGGTCGTTGAGGGTCGGCGCGCCAAGCTCCTGATTGCCTTCGCCCGCCTTGCCGTGACACGCGGCGCATTGGTCGGCGTAGATCTTGGCGCCGCGCGTGACCGCCTCCGCGTCGGTCGACCGCTTGGTCAGCGACAGCACGAATTCGGCGACATCGTCGATCTGGGCGGGCTTGAGCGGCCCGTCGGGTCCGCCGAAGGTCGGCATGGTGTTGGTCCGGGTGTCCTCCGTCCCGGCGCGGATGCCGACCTCGAGCGTCTTGTGGATCGCCGCAAGGGTGCCGCCCCACAGCCAGGCGTCGTCGGCCAGCGACGGATAGCCGCCCTTGCGGCCGACCGCGCCCGGCCCGTGGCAGGGCAGGCAGTTCTGGGCGAAGGACGCCTTGCCGCCGGCGATGGCGAAGGTGAGCAGGGCGCGGTCCCTGCGGATATCCTCGAGCGAGGTGGTGCGGATGCGATCGAGATACTTGGCCTGGCCCTTTCGGGCCTCGGCGAGGGTTTCCTCGATCTGGGTCCGGGACGACCAGCCGAGCACGCCCTTGAAGTAGCCGCTGATGCCGGGAACCGAGGGATAGAGGACGAAATAGATCGCCGACCAGAGCACCGCCGCCCAGAAGACGTAGAGCCACCATTTGGGCAGCGGGGTGTCAAGCTCCTGGATCCCGTCCCATTCGTGGTCCCGAAGCTCGGTGCCGGTCAGGGCGTCCTTTTCGGCTTTGGTCGGCATCGCTCAGCTTTCCTTATTGGCGTCGCGGCGGATGGGCTCGTCGTCTTTCAGCGGGATCTGCGCCGCGTCGCGATACTTGCGCCGCCGCGAGGGCCACAGCACCCACACCACGATTCCGATGAACAGGGCCATCATCCAGATGACCCAGGCCGATCGGACGAATTCGTAGAACTCCTGCATGCGCTCGCGTCCTACTGCTGGAGGTCTTTGGTCTTGTATTTCTTGAAGTCGACCATCCGACCGAGGATCTGGAGGTAGGCGACCAGCGCATCCATTTCCGTCAGGCGCTTGGGGTCGCCGTCGAAGTCGGCGATCGCCGCCTTGGGATAGCGCTTGCGCAACCCGTCGAGGTCGTGGTCGCCCTCGGGATCGGCCTGGGCGGCCACATCGGCGGCGGCCTTGGCGATCATCTCGTCGGTGTAGGGCACGCCGACCGTCCGGTTGGCGCGCAGATGGTCCGCGATGTCCTTGACCTTGAGTTCGCGGGTCAGCATCCACGGATAGGCGGGCATCACCGAGCCGGGCTCGACCGAGCGCGGGTCCGCCAAGTGCTGGACGTGCCACGCGTTCGAATACTTGCCGCCGACGCGCGCCAGATCCGGCCCGGTCCGCTTGGACCCCCACTGGAAGGGGTGATCGTACATGCTCTCGGCCGCCAGGCTGTAGTGGCCGTAGCGTTCGTTCTCGTCGCGGAAGGGGCGCACCATCTGGCTGTGGCAGCTGTAGCAGCCCTCCCGGATGTAGATGTTCCGGCCCATCAACTCGAGCGGCGAGTAGGGCCGGACGCCCTTCACCGGCTCGATGGTCGACTTGATCGTATACAGCGGAACGATCTCCACCAGGCCGCCGATCGACACCGTGATCAACGTGCCGATCAGCAACAGGATGACGTTCTTCTCGAGGACCGCGTGGGAGAATTTGGCCATGTCCGGGCGCCCCTTATTCGGCGGCCGCGCCGGCGGGGACAAGCTCGGCCGTCTCGGCGACGTCCGCGTAGTTGCCCTTCACGGTGCGGTAGAGGTTGTAGACCATGATCAGGGCGCCGGAGAGGAACAGGATCCCGCCCAGGGCCCGGATGACGTAATAGGGGTGCATCGCCTCGACGGTCTCGACGAAGCTGTACTGGAGGAAGCCCAGGTCGTTGTAGGCCCGCCACATCAGCCCCTGCATGATGCCGGAGATCCACATCGAGGTGATGTAGAGGACGATGCCCAAGGTCGCGATCCAGAAGTGGTAGCTGACCAGCCTGAGCGAGAAGAGCTCGCGCCGGTTCCACAGTTTCGGCACCAGGAAGTAGACCGCGCCGAAGCTGATGAAGGCGACCCAGCCGAGCGCGCCGGAATGGACGTGGCCGATGGTCCAGTCGGTGTAGTGGGACAGCGCGTTGACCGGCTTGATCGACATGACCGGCCCCTCGAAGGTGCTCATGCCGTAGAAGCCGACCGCGACCACCAGGAAGCGCAGGACGGGATCGGTCCGCAGCTTGTCCCAGGCGCCGGACAGGGTCATCAGGCCGTTGATCATGCCGCCCCAGGACGGCATCCACAGCATCACCGAGAACATCATGCCGAGCGACTGGGCCCAGTCGGGCAGCGCGGTGTAGTGCAGGTGGTGCGGCCCGGCCCAGATGTAGATGAAGATCAGCGACCAGAAGTGGACGATCGACAGCCGGTAGGAATAGACCGGCCGGTTCGCCCGCTTTGGGATGAAGTAGTACATGATCCCGAGGAAGCCGGCGGTGAGGAAGAAGCCGACCGCGTTGTGGCCATACCACCATTGGGTCAGGGCGTCCTGCACCCCGGACCAAAGGATGTAGCTCTTGGTGCCGAACCAGGAGACCGGGACCGCCAGATTGTTGACGACGTGCAGCATCGCGATCGTCACGATGAAGGCCAGATAGAACCAGTTCGCGACGTAGATGTGCGGTTCTTTCCGGCGCATGATCGTGCCGAGATAGATCACCAGGTAGAGCACCCAGATGACGGTCAGCCACAGGTCGACGTACCATTCGGGCTCCGCGTACTCCTTGCTCTGGGTGATGCCCAGCACGTAACCGGTGCCGGCCAGCACGATGAAGAACTGGTAGCCCCAGAACAGGAACGAGGCGAGCGCCGGGCCGCCCCACAGCGACGCGCGGCAGGTCCGCTGGACGACATACAGCGAGGTCGCGATCAGGGCGTTGCCGCCGAAGGCGAAGATGGCCGCCGACGTGTGCAGGGGGCGGAGCCGGCCGAAGGTCGTCCACGGCAGGTCGAGGTTGAGCATGGGGAACGCAAGCTGCAGCGCGATGAAGACGCCGACGAGGAAGGCCGCGACCCCCCAGAACATGGTGGCGATCGTGAACTGTCGGACGACGTCCATGTTGTAGTCGACCGTTGCCGCGCGCTCGGGCGCGGTCTCAACGGTCCCCGTGGCGACGGTCATCCCCGATGCTCCCCGAATTTGGACGTGAACGAAGTTGGTGGAACGCAATAAAGGGACGGGCGGCGGGATCTGTCGTCCCGTCCCGGCACCCTTTTGACGCCGTCGGAGGGACCGCGGCATTGATATGCGTCAATTGCGGAGAGAGGGATCCGGTCTATGAAATCGCCGTTATCGTGGCGGCCAGCCCGGGGGAGGAAGATGGTCGAGACCGTTACCAGCCATTCGGCCTTCTTGGGGCGCGAGATCAGCGTGCGCCGCATCGGCGCACAGCAGCCTTGGAACTGGCTGGGAGCCGGCTGGAAAGACATCATGGCCGCGGGTCTCGTCAGCCTGAGCTGGGGGCTGCTGTTCGCCGTGGTCGGTATTGCCATCCTCGCCGCGCTGCACCGTTGGCGCCTCTACAACCTGGCCCTGCCGCTGGCCGCCGGTTTCATGCTGATCGCCCCGGTCCTGGTCGCCGGCCTCTATCAGGTGAGCCGGAGCCTCGAAAGCAAAGACCCCGTCTCGATGGCGACGCCCTTCGCGGCGTGGCGCCGGCACCCCGGCGAACTGGGCGCGATGGGGATCGTGCTGGGCCTGTTCTTCCTGGCCTGGATGCGGATCGCGACGCTTCTGTTCGCCGGCTTCTTCGGGCTCGATACCCCGAACCTCGGCGGCGAGGTCCCCGACCTGCGCGGCTTCATCGAATCGGTCATCCTGTCGGGTCAGAACGCCACCTTCCTGATCGTCAGCACGGCGATCGGGGCGGTTCTCGCCTTCATCGTCTTCGCGCTGTCGGTGATCGCGGTGCCGATGCTGGTAGACCGGGACGTCGGCGTTTTCGAGGCGATGGCCACCAGCATTGCGGCGGTTAGGCTCAATCTGTGGCCGTTGATCGTCTGGGCGATCCTGGTTGTCCTGTTCACCGTCGCCGGGCTCGCGGTCGGTTTCGTCGGCCTCACCGTGACACTGCCGCTGATCGCCCACGCGACTTGGCACGCCTATCGAGACCTGGTTCCCCCTTTGGAGGCCGCCGCGGCGGTCGCAGTCAGCGCTGAGGAGAAAGTGTCCCCATGACCCAGACGTCGACCTGGTGCGTCCTCTTCGTCACCATCGTCATCGGAATTCTCGGGCTGTTCCTTGTTGCGCGCGGCGACGGGGTGATGGAATTCGTCGGCTGGCTGGCCGTGGGCTTCGGCCTGCTGGTCAGCATCGCGATGCTGCGTCGCCTGGCCAACCAGGCTGTACCGGAGCAGTAAGTCACCGACCCTGACCGGATGGCGTTCGCCCGGGTTGGCTGGGGCGAGCCCCGTCGCTGTTTGCTGAAATATAATGCATATTAACGCAGATTATGCGCGATTGATTCAGATCAAAGTGCAATATAGAGCATAAATCTAGTCTGGTGTTCACAGCAGCTTCGTCACTGGGGCGAAGCCGGCCAACGGGAGTGGACGCCGTGTCGATCAACTACAACGAACGCATTCCGAACAACGTCGATCTGGGCGAGGACCGCCAGCTGCAGCGGGCGCTGGAACACTGGCAGCCGAAATATATCGACTGGTGGAAGGACATGGGACCCGAGGGGTTCCAGAGCCAGGACGTCTATCTGCGGACCGCGGTCAGCGTCGATCCGCAGGGCTGGGCCCAGTTCGGCTACGTCAAGATGCCGGACTATCGCTGGGGCATCTTCCTGACCCCGTCCGACGAGAACCGGCTGGTCAATTTCGGCGATCACAAAGGCGACAAGGCCTGGACGGAGGTGCCCGGCGAGTATCGCTCGATCCTGCGCCGGATCATCACCGTCCAGGGCGACACCGAGCCCGCCTCGGTCGAGCAGCAGCGCTTCCTGGGCGCCACCGCGCCGTCGCTCTACGACATGCGCAACCTGTTCCAGGTCAACGTGGAGGAGGGGCGTCACCTGTGGGCGATGGTCTATCTGCTGCACAAGTATTTCGGCCGCGACGGCCGCGAGGAGGGCGAGGCGCTGCTCGAGCGCCGCTCGGGCGACGAGAACCATCCGCGCATTCTCGGCGCCTTCAACGAGAAGACGCCGGACTGGCTGTCGTTCTTCTTCTTCACCTTCATCACCGACCGCGACGGCAAGTATCAGCTCGCCGCGCTGGCCGAGTCGGGCTTCGATCCGCTGTCGCGCACCTGCAAGTTCATGCTGACCGAGGAGGCCCACCACCTGTTCGTGGGCGAGACGGGCATTGCGCGCGTCCTGCAGCGGACCGCCGAGGTCGCCAAGCAGATCGGCTCGGAGGATCCCGACGCCCTGCGCAAGGCCGGTGTGATCGATTTCCAGACAGTTCAGAAATATCTGAATTTCCACTACTCGGTCACACTGGACCTTTACGGCGCCGAGATCTCCACCAACGCGGCCAACTATTACACGATGGGCCTCAAGGGCCGGTTCGAGGAGACCAAGATCGACGACGACCATCAGCTCAAGGGCGACACCTATCCGGTGCCGATCCGCTCGAACGGCGGTATCGGCATCGAGCAGGTGCCCGCGCTGACCGCCATGAACGAGCGCCTGCGCGACGACTATGTCGTCGACGTGCAGAAGGGCGTCGACCGTTGGAACAAGATGCTGGAAAAGACCGGCGTCCGGGCCCGGATGACGCTGGCCCACAAGTGCTTCAACCGGCGGGTCGGCCGTTTCGACATCGATCAGCCCGACATCGACCATTTCTCGCCTGACGGTAGGGCGATCCCCGAATCCGAGTGGACGAAGATGCACACGGAATGGCTGCCGACCCACGAGGATCACGCCTATGTCGCCTCGCTGATGGGCGCGGTGAACGAGCCCGGCAAGATCGCCAACTGGATCGCGCCGCCGCGGGTGGGCATCGACGGCAAGCCGGCGCTCGACTTCGAATACATCCGTTTCGACTAGACGGCCGCTCCGGGAGGACGGCGGGGGCGGCCGCGGCGGTATCGCGGCTGCTCCCACGTTTTCCCGGGCGGTGACCCATCCCATCGATTCGCTGGAGCTTGAAATGGAAGGTTCGACCGTCACCGCCGAGCTGATGCGGCAGCACCTGATCGACCCCGAGGTCTGTATCCGCTGCAACACCTGCGAGGAGGTCTGCCCCGAGAAGGCGATCACCCACAACGACGTCAACTACGCCATCGATTTCGCCAAATGCACGATGAAGGGCGACTGCCTGCCGCCGTGCCCGACCGGCGCCATCGACAGCTTTCGCAAGGTCGCCCGGGCCTGGACCGTCGAGGAGCAGTTCGGGTGGGACAGCCTGCCGCCCGATTCGGAAATCGTGCTTGAGAGCGCGGGGCCGGTGCCCGAGGACGTCGAGAAGATCACCGGCGTCGCGACCGAGGGCGCCGGTGGCGCGACCCTGCCGCCGTGGTCGGCGGCTCACCCCTATATCAATCTCTACACTCCGGATCATCCCGCCGAGGCGACCGTGGTCGGCAACATGCGGCTGACCGCGGAGGGCGCGTCGACCGACATCCATCATATCGTGCTCGACTTCGGCAACGCGGCCTTTCCCTATCTTGAGGGCCAGTCGATCGGCATTCTGCCGCCGGGCACCGACGCCAAGGGGCGGCCCCATCATGTCCGGCTCTACTCGGTCGCCAGCCCGCGCGAGGGCGAGCGGCCCGGCTACAACAACCTCGCGATCACGGTGAAGCGGATCGCGGAGGACAATGACGGCAACCCGGTCACGGGCGTCGCCTCCAGCTATCTGTGCGATCTGGACAAGGGCGACACGGTCAGGGTCACCGGCCCGTTCGGCACCAGTTACCTGATGCCCAACCACGCCGGCGCCAACCTGCTGATGATCTGCACCGGCACCGGCTCGGCGCCGATGCGGGCGATGACCGAGCGCCGCCGCCGCAAGTGGGCGCGCGGGGCGGCCGAAGCCGGCGGCTCGATGGCCCTGTTCTTCGGCGCGCGGACCAAGGACGAACTGCCCTATTTCGGCCCGCTCCAGAAGCTGCCGGACGCGTTCATCGACGTGCAGCTCGCCTTCTCGCGCGAGCCCGGCCAGGACAAGGAATACGTCCAGGACCGGATGCGGGCTCGGGCGGACGCCGTCGCCCGGCTGCTCAAGGACGACAACACCTTCGTATACATCTGCGGCCACAAGCGGATGGAAGACGGTGTGAGCGCGGCCTTCGAAGACATCTGCCGCGCCAACGGGCTCGACTGGAAAGAGCTCCGGGACCAGCTCCGCCGGACCGGCCGCTACCACGTCGAAACCTACTATTGACCGCTACCGGTCGGACCGGATGCCGCTTGACTGTCGCGCCGAGCGCGTCAGCATGCCCCGGGTTCAATCGGGGAAGGCAAGGCCTCATGAGGGGTTTCGCGGCGGGCATTGCTGCGCTGGGCATCTTCGCGGCGGTCCCGCAGTCACGAGCGATCGAGCCCGAGACCGTGGTCCGGCGGGCGGAACCGTCGATCGTCAGGATCGTCATATCCGGCGAGGGCGGCATGGTCGTCGGCTCGGGCGTGGTCGTCAGCCGCTCCGGCCATGTCGCCACCGCCTACCATTTGGTGCGGGCGCACCTGGACAACAAATGGAAGATCGCCGTCTTCGCCACCGGCGAAGAGCCCGGCAAGAGTCACGCCGCGACGGTGGTGAAGGCCTATCCGGGCGAAGACCTCGCCGTCATCAAGGTGGCGGGTCTTGACCGCCGGCCCGCGTGGCTGAGCGACGCGAACCAGGACCGGCCCGCGCGCGGCAGCGCCGTTTTCGCCATCGGGTATCCCGGGGCGGGTGCGCGGCTCGGCGCCGCCACCCAGGCGAGCTTCACCGCGGGTGCGGTCAGCAGGTTGTTTCGCGGCGCCTGGACGAAGGACGGCCCCCAGATCCTGATCATCCAGCATTCCGCGCCGATCAATCCGGGCAACAGCGGCGGACCCATCGTCGACGCCTGCGGCCGCGTGGTCGGCATCAACACCCAGCGGGAGGTCGCATTCTTCATGCTGCCGGGCGGTCTCCCCGTGATGACCGACGTCATCCAGGGCGTCTTCTTCGCCTCCCACGCGTCCGTGCTGACCGCCAAGCTGACGGAGCTCGGCATCGACTATGCGGGGACGCGGCGCGTCTGCCGGAACTTCCTCGGCATCGCGTCGATCCACTGGCCGCTCTATGGGGTTCTCGCCGCGGTTGCCGCGCTGATCTTCCTGGGCGGGCTGGTGCTGCTCGTGTTCCGGCGGATCCGGCTGGTGCATGTCGTGGTCCATGTCGGCAACGGCCTGCGCCGGGGCGGCCATGCCGCGCTGCGCCGCATCTCCCGGAAACGCATCGACCGGGGCTCCTGAGCCGGACCGGGGCCGGGGTCCCTTGATCTGCCGCAATGCCGAGTTCCCCGAACGCGACCATCATCGCGATCATCTCGCTGTGACACATTTCGCAAGGGGTAAGGCAGATGTCCGACGTGAAATCCAAGGAACAGTCCCCGAAAGCGGAGAAAAAGGAGGCCGCCGAGCCGGCGCCCGCGCACTCCGAAGGCCTGTTCGGCATGCCCAGCCTGTTCGCCTCGATGGAATCGGTGCGCGACCAGATGGACCACCTGTTCAAGTCGTTCGCGGCCGGCTGGCCGGCAGTGGGCGGGGAGGGGCCGTTGCGCGAGCATCGGCCGGGCTTCGCCCTCGGTCACGTGCCGAAGGTCGAGACCGCGGAGGACGACAAGCAGTTCGAGATCACGGTCGAACTGCCCGGGGTCGACGAGAAGGATGTCGCGGTCTCCGTCGACGACGGCATGCTGACGATCAAGGGCGAGAAGAAGTCCGAGCGCGAGGAGAAGAAGAAGGACTATCATCTGACCGAGCGCAGCTACGGCTCGTTCCAGCGGTCCTTCCGCCTCCCGGAAAATGCCGCCCAGGACAAGATCAGCGCAGATTTCGAGAACGGCGTGCTCAAGATCGCGCTGCCCAAGAGCGCGGGCGGCAAGACTGGCGTGCGTACGATTTCGATCACGAAGAAGTAGCGGGTACCTACACCGGTTGGACGGCGGCCGCGCTGCGGAACGGGCGGCCGTCGCCCCTGCCCGGGTCAGGGCAGCGTTCGGATCAGCGCAGCGCGGTCGAGGCTTCCCAGCTTTCTTCCTCGATGCCGGCGAGGGCGGCCATCTCGGGCAGGTCGATGATCTGCATGCGCTGGGGCGTCGTGAAGGCGATGATTTCCTTGCGCTTGAGCGCCGAGAAGCTGCGGCTCACCGTTTCGATGGTCAGGCCCAGATAGTCGGCCATGTCCATCCGGGTCATCGGCAGGTCGATGGTCTGGCCGTCCAGTTCCTTGAGGGTGGCGCGGCGCGACAGCAGCCACAGGAAGGATGCGAGCTTTTCCTCCGCCGTCTTGCGGCCGAGCAGCAGCATCTGGTCCTGCGCCGACGCAAGCTCGTTTGAGGCGATCGAGAGCAGGCGGCGCTCCATTTCCGGGAATTCGTCGAGCAGCGCTTCCAGGCGGTCCTTGGGAAAGCGGCAGACCGTGGTCAGGGACAGGGCCTCGGCGCTATAGGCATAGCGGTCGCGAAAGGCGAGGCCGAGGAAGTCGGACCGGAACAGGAAACCGGTGATCTGCCGCCGCCCGTCCGGCAGCATCTTGTAGAGCTTGATGCTGCCATCCGTGATCACGAAGAGCGAATCGGCGGGGTCCGACTCGAGGAACAGCATCTCCCCCGGCTGGAGAGTCTTGTGCGTGACGATGGCGTTCAGGCGGGAGACGTCGTCCGCCCGCAACGCGCCGCAAACGCTGAGATCGCGGACCGCGCAGGCGGCGCAGGGATTGTCCGGCTGGATGTCGCGCGGCGAGGCCGGTACGAGGCGTTCGATTCGGTTGGCGGTCATTGTTTCGGGCGACGCGCGGCAGGGAGCGGTCGGCAAGCTATGCGGCGCATCGGTCGGCTCCGTTGATGCATGTCAATGTCGGTCGCACCGGCAACCCCGACATTGTGTCGAATTCGCTGGCAAAAGTCGATTGATGCCTGACCACCGATCGCTGACCACACGGAAACTCGATGCCGAAAGCCTTTCGCGGGCCTATCCGATCCTGGAGGCTCTGGGCGGGCAGGAAGCTCTGGGCGATTGGATACGCTTCCTGCACCGCAGCCTGGCCAGGGAAAAGGACGGCGATTTCCGGTGCGGCATGCTCGCGGTCGAAGATCACAAAGGCTATCTGCTCGGGCTGTTCTGCTATCAGGTGGTGGAGAGCCCGCTGCGCGGCCGATCGCTGGAATGCGAGAATTTTACGGTTCCGGATCTGGTTCGCAGCACTCTGCCCTTCGAGACCCTCATTGACGATGCGGAGCGCCTTGCACGACTATACCGGTGTCGGCATCTGAGCGTCTCGATCGCGACGACGGAGCCGGGCACCGTGCTTTCGCCACCAATGCGGGATCACCTGAAAGAGCGATCTTTCGCGTTCGACAGCATACGATACGCCAAGACCCTTGCGCCGCGGGAGACGGCCACCGAGTTTGGTCCCCTCGACGCGCCCTGATGGATAGAGAGGCAACATCATGACAATACGGCACATCGCCGTTCACGTGGACCGGGACAAGCACTGCCGGTTGCGGCTCGACTATGCGGTTCAGCTCGCCAACAAGGCAGGAGCCTCGCTCGAAGGTGTATTCGCCAACGTTCCGGCGAGCCTCCCCCCTGCCATCGAAGGCGGCATCACCGCCCAGATCGTCGAGGCCCAGCAGGCCTACAACGAACAGGCCCAGAAGGAGTCGAAGGCGGCCTTCGACGCCGCCGTCGCCAGTTGCAAAGGCGAGACGAGCTGGACCCTGAAGGATGGCTATCGTCAGGACGTGATGGCGCGCCGCGCCATGGGAGCGGACCTCGTGATCGTCGGTCAGCCGGATCCCGACGAAGCCGTCGCGACGACCGATTTCGACCTGCCGTCGGACGTCGTCATGCGGTCGGGCCGGCCGCTCCTGGTCATTCCCTATGCGGGCCACTTCGAGGTCGAGGTGAAGTCGGCGGTGATCGCCTGGAACGGCACGCGCGAGGCCGCGCGCGCGGTGCAGGACGCGCTGCCGCTGCTGGCCGGCGCCAAGGTGCATGTGCTCGCAATCAATCCGTCGGAGCACGACCCGAAGCCGGAGGAGGTCTGTGCGTATCTGGGCCGCCACGGCATCGAGTCGGACCATGACGAGATTCACACGAAGGATCTCGGCCCCGGCGACATGATCCTGTCGCGCATGTCCGATCTGGGCGCCGGGCTGACGGTCATGGGCGCCTATGGCCACTCGCGCTTCCGCGAGATGATCCTGGGCGGCGTCACCCATCACCTGCTCGCCCATATGACCGCGCCGGTCCTGCTGTCGCACTAGGCGGCGGACGGATCGGTCAGGCGTCTCCGACCAGCCGCCGGATCTCGGCGGCGAGGTCGGCGGCTGTGCCGGAGGCATCGAGCCGCCGCCAGTCGTCCGGCGGGGCGATGCGCGCGTGCTGCTGCTCCATGACCGCCCGATCGGCGTCCGAGGCATCGTCGGTGCGCCCGGCGATGCGCTCGGCGAGCAAGTCCGCCGGCGCTTCGAGCCAGATGCCGAGAAAGGGCAGGCCGCGCGCCTCGGCCTCGGCCTGGATGGCGGCCCGCTCGTCGGCCCGGCCGAACACGGCATCGGCGACCGCGCTGAACCCGGCGTCGAGCACGCTCCCGGCCTCCGCCGTGATCGTCGAATAGACGTCCCGGGTGACGTCGTGGGTATAGGCATCGGCGCCAAGAGCCGTTTCCGGGGCAACGCCCTGCAGGCGTTTGCGGATGCCGTCGCTGCGCAGGACCAGCGCGCCGGGCTGCCGGCCCAGCCGC
>CAMYMQ010000386.1 GCA_947259335.1 uncultured Alphaproteobacteria bacterium
GGCCGGCCAGCCGGACAAGCCTGCGCCGCGCGCCGGGCCCCCTTGCGCCTGCGCGCCGTCGCCAACCCGGGAGAATCCCTGTATAGGGCAGCACTATGCAATTGATCACCGACACCGACTCCCTCGCTTCGCTCTGCGATCGTCTTGCCCAGGAAGATTTCGTCACGCTCGATACGGAATTTCTCCGTGAGCGCACCTATTGGCCTCAGCTGTGCCTCGTCCAGCTGGCCGGGGAAGATCAGGCCGCCGCCGTCGATGCGCTGCATCCCGATCTGGACCTGGCGCCGCTCTGGCACCTCCTGGAAGACGACTCCATTCTCAAGGTCGTTCACGCCGGCCGGCAGGACATCGAAATATTCTACCGCCACACCGGGCGCATACCGAAGCCGCTATTCGACACCCAGATTGCGGCAATGGTGTGCGGCTTCGGCGACCAGGTCGGCTATGAGACGCTGGTGCGCAAGCTCGCCAGCGCGCAGATCGACAAGTCATCGCGCTTCACCGACTGGTCGCTGCGGCCGCTGACGGAAAAGCAGCTGTTCTATGCGCTATCGGACGTCACCCACCTGCGGACCATCTACCGCAAGCTTCGGACGCGGATCGAACAGACCGAACGGATGGGTTGGCTGGACGAGGAAATCGCCATCC
This sequence comes from uncultured Alphaproteobacteria bacterium, assembly GCA_947259335.1. Classification (GTDB taxonomy): domain Bacteria; phylum Pseudomonadota; class Alphaproteobacteria; order Bin65; family Bin65; genus CAMYMQ01. The sequence goes on from CAMYMQ010000386.1 coordinate 649, forward strand.
TCGCCGATCCCGCCACCTACACCGTCGAACCCGCCGAGGCCTGGAACCGGCTCAAGGTGCGGTCATCCAAGCCCCGCTTTCTGGCAACGTTGCGCGAGCTCGCCGCCTGGCGCGAGGAAACCGCGCAAGCCAAGGACCTGCCGCGCAACCGCGTGGTCCGGGACGAGGCCCTGCTCGAGATCGCGGCCCATGCCCCGGCCGACGTCGCCGCGCTGACCCGTACCCGCGGCCTGCCCAAGGCGGTCGCCGAAGGACGCTTCGGCCGCGACATCCTCGAAGCGGTGCGGCGCGGCCAGAACACCCCGGATGCCGACTGCCCGACCCTGCCCCCGGTGCGCGAACTGCCGCGCGGTCTCGGGCCCGTCGTCGACCTGCTGCGCGTCCTGCTGAAAATGAAGTGCGACGCGGAAGACGTCGCCCAGAAACTGGTCGCCAACTCCGCCGACCTCGAACAGATTGCCGCCGACGACGAGGCGGACGTGCCGGCGCTGCGGGGCTGGCGGCGGGACCTGTTCGGCGAGGATGCCCTGGCGCTCAAGCACGGCCGTCTGGCGCTGACCATTTCGGGCAAGCAGCTTCGGGCCGTGCCCGCCGGCCGCGACGGCGGCGACCGGACCTAGACCAGCGGCTCGCCGTCGACCCGGATGAGGGCAGTGGTTCCCAGGGTCGAGGCCAGCGCGACGAGACGCCGGCGCAGCCGGTCGCCGGTATAGCGGCGGCCCAGATCGGGCAGATCCAGGCAGACCTGCCCGTCCTCGAGCGACAGCCGCGAGGCCGCCATGATGTCGACGCGGCCCGCCGCCATGGTGTAACCGAGCCGCAGCGCCTGCCCCAGGGCCCGCGCGTCGCGCAGATCGTCGTCGGACAGACCCGCTTCGTAAGCGATCGCCCTCTTCTCCTCGTTGGCCGTGCCGCCGTACCGCGCGAACAGGGCAAGGGCCACGAAGGCACGACCCGGATGGTCGAACCCCATGATCGGCAGGGTCAGGGCCCGGTCGAAACTGTTCTGCGGGCGATAGTCCGGGTGTTCGATCCAGCCCATGTCGCTGAGCAAACTGGCTGCACGGCGCAACCGGCCCCTCTCTGCGGTTTCATCGGGAAACAAGGAGTCGCACCAGGCGGCGAGAACGTCGCCGAGCTGGGCGAAGCGGCTGAATTGGACGCACAAGGCGCGCGACGCGGCGATCAGCGGATCCTCCTCGCGCACCAGCGGCGGCAGCGCGTCGAACAGCACGCCTTCCCGCAACCCCCGGGCGCTGAACACGACCCGGTCGGGCTTGAGTACCTTGATGAGCTGGCGCATCACCCGCGCGGCGGGGCGGATGGCATCCACCCGGCGGGCGTTGAAGCTGCCCTGCTTGAGCAGGGCCTCGTCGCTCTGGCGGCTGATCAGCTTGAGGAAATCGCCGAAGGCGTTCGGCGCGACGGTATAGCCGTCGAGAACGCGCAGCTTGCGCTGGCGCTGGGCCATATGGATCCGGGCCAAGGCCCGCCACGACCCGCCGACGATGTAGAGGCTGGCCCCTTCGGCTTCGTTGAGCCAGGGCACTCCGGCGAGCGTCTCCTTGATGAAACCGGCGATGTCCGTTCCATCCGCGCTCAACTCGTTGAGCCGCAACGCGCCGAGCGGAAGCGTGATCATGGTCTCGGGTTCGCCCTGGCGGAGCCGGACGAGCTCAAGGCTGCCGCCGCCGAGGTCGCCGACGATCCCGTCGGCCCAGGGCGCGCCGGACAATACGCCCATCGCGGACACCCGCGCTTCCTCGTCGCCGCTCAGAACCTGAACGTTGAGCCCGGTTTCGGCCCGGACCCGGGCGACAAAGCTCGGCCCGTCCTCGGCATCGCGAACGGCCGACGTGGCGACCACGTGAAGGGACTGGACCCCCATGCCCGCGGCGATCGCAACGAAGCGCGGCAAATTCTCGAAGGCGAGCTGGACACCCTCCTCATCGAGCCGGCCGGTCGACCGCAGCCGCCGGCCGATGCCGCACAGGACCTTTTCGTTGAAGACGGGGATCGGCGCCCGCGGCGCCCCTTCGAACACGACCAGGCGAATCGAATTCGATCCTAGGTCGATGACTCCGGAACGCGGCCGCGAAAGGGCCATATCGTCCGCACCGGTTCGCCACGCTTCGAGGGCGTGAACCGTCATGCGCGATCTTGGTGGCTAGTCATCCGTCAGCGCCAGCTTCGGTGGCTCGATCCGTTTCAGCGCGCTGCCGCGCCCGGACAGGCTCGGGTTCGTCATGAAGTAGTGATGGCAGGCAAATCCGGACCCATCCTCTTTGGCGCGATTGTAAGTGCCGTCGGGGTGCAGAATCCAGCTTTGCGCCTCGTCGCGCAATTGCATGACCATGATCTGGTCCAGCACCTGCTGATGCACGGTCGGATTCTCGATCGGCACCAGGGTTTCGACCCGGCGGTCCAGGTTGCGCGGCATCCAGTCGGCCGACGAGATGAAGACCTTGGCCTTGCGGTGCGGCAGCGCGGTGCCGTCGGCGAACACGGCGATCCGCGAATGCTCGAGGAAGCGTCCGATGATGCTCTTGACCCGGATGTTCTCCGACAGGCCGGGCAGGCCCGGGCGCAGACAGCAGATCCCGCGGACGATCAGGTCGATCTGGACGCCCGCATTCGACGCACGATAGAGCGCATCGATGATGCCGCTGTCGACCAGCGAGTTCAGCTTCGCCCAGATCTGGGCCGGCTTGCCCGCCTGGGCGTTCGCGATCTCCTTCTCGATCAGCCCCATCAGCCGTTGGCGCAGATTGATCGGCGCGATCGAGAGCTTCTGCATCGGCGCCGGCCGGGCATAGCCGGTCATGTAGTTGAACAGCTGGGCCGCGTCCCGGCACAGCACGGGATCGCAGGTGAAATAGGAGAGATCGGTGTAGATGCGCGCGGTGATCGGGTGATAGTTGCCGGTCCCGAAATGGGCGTAGCTCTTCAGCCCCCGGCTCTCGCGCCGGACCACCAGCGACACCTTGGCATGGGTCTTGAGGTCGATGAACCCGAACACGACCTGCGCTCCGGCCCGCTCCAGATCGCGCGCCCAGCGGATGTTGGCCTCTTCGTCGAAGCGGGCCTTCAGCTCGACCATCGCGGTGACCGACTTGCCCTGCTCGGCGGCCTCGATCAGCGCCTTGACGATCGGCGAATCGGGACTGGTCCGGTAGAGCGTCTGCTTGATTGCGACGACCGACGGGTCGCGCGCCGCCTGCTGGACGAACTGCACCACGACGTCGAAACTCTCGTACGGATGATGGACGATGATGTCCTTGGCGCTGATCGCCGCAAAGCAATCGCCGCCGAAATCGCGGATGCGCTCCGGCGACCGCGGCGTATAGCGCGGGAACAGCAGCGCCGGCTGCTCGTCGGTGATCAGCTTGGCCGCGTCCGCGAGACCGAGCAAGCCATCGATCTCGAACACGTCCTCCGGTTCGGCCTCGAGGTTGTCGATCACGAAGCTGCGCAGATAGGGCGTCATCGTCGCTTCGAGGGTCAGGCGGATGACATGGCCGCGCTTGCGCCGCTTGAGCGCGGTCTCGAACAGCGCGACGAGATCCTCGGCCTCTTCGTCGATCTCGACCTCGCTGTCGCGGATGACGCGAAAACAGCCCGATGACATCACCTTGAGATCCGGGAACAGATGCCGGGTGAACAGGTTGACGACCTGCTCCATCGCCAGATACCGGGTCTTGGGCCCTGGCAACTGCACGAAGCGCGAGATCTGGTCCGACAGCCGGATCAGCCCGTGCAGCGGCTCGCCGTCCCGCTCCGACCTCAACTCGAGCGCGATCGCGATACCGAGGTTGGGAATGAAGGGAAACGGATGGGCGGGATCGACCGCCAGCGGCGTCAGCACCGGGAAGACTTCGTCGAGGAAATAGGCTTCCAGCCAGTCCAGCTCCGTCTTGGAGAGCTGGCCCGGCTCCACGACCGACAGGCCTTGAGCATCGAGTTCCTTGGTGAGCGACCGCCACGTGCTGAGCTGGTTGTCGATCAGCCGTTTCGCCCGGGTGTTGATCTCGGTGAGCTGCTGCTGCGGGCTCAGGCCGTCTTCGCTCGGCAGCTTGATCCCGGCTTCCACCTGCCCCTTCAGACCCGCGACGCGCACCATGTAGAACTCGTCGAGATTGCTCGACGAGATCGACAGGAATCGCAGGCGTTCCAACAGCGGATGACTCGGGTTGTCGGCCTCCTGCATGACCCGCTCGTTGAAGGCGAGCCAAGAGAGTTCTCTGTTGAAGAACCGTTCCGACGACTCAATCGGGATCCTCGGTTGGGACTTTTGCTTGGCCAGGGTCACAGCTTCCATCACAGGTTTAGATATTCCGCACTCCGCCGCATTCTAGCCATTGATTGTGAATTTTCTAATGAAGCCCGTGCCGAATTCACCGGCGGCACGGCGCGAAACGCGCGATATTCCGTGCGAACGTCGAACCGCCCAGCTCCCAGGATCGGGTCCTTGCCATGGCCGCGCACCGCATTCTCGTCCTTCGCCACGCCAAGTCCGACTGGTCCGAGCCCGGTCAGCGCGACTTCGACCGCCCCCTCGCCGGTCGGGGGCGCCGGGCCGCCGCCGCGATGGGAACCTACATGAAGGCGGAAGGCCTCGTCCCCGATCTCGTTCTTTGCTCGGCCGCGCGGCGTGCGGTCGAAACCTGGGACATCGTCGCCACCGCGGCTGGCATGACGCCGGAGGTCGAGCGCGATGAGGCGCTCTATCTCGCCGCGGCGGCGACCCTGTTCGAAAGAGCCCGCACGGTCGATCCCGCGGTCGGGTGCCTGCTGTTCATCGGGCACGCGCCCGGGTTCGACGGCTTCGCCCGCCGCCTTGCCAGCGACAGGACATCGCCTGACTGGCGCCGGATGGCCGAAAAGTTCCCGACGGGCGGCCTCGCCGTGCTCGATCTGGAAGTGCCGGCGTGGAGCGAGATCGCCGACCGGACGGCGCGGCTCGACCGGTTCGTGGTTCCCAAAGACCTGCGCTAACCCGCTGCTGCCTGCAAGGATGGCCGCAGAAGCCGCCAAGCGAGCGCCAGATAGGCGGCAGCGATGATGAAGGGCCACGCCAGGATGCCGAGCACCAGCAGCCACGCCACCGCGGAAACAATCATCAGGATACCGAACAGCCGGTAGCGGGGGGCTCCGGTCACCACGATGCCCATGGCGAGCGCCGCGATGCCGTAGGCGATCCAGACCACAAAGCCCACGGTGTGAACCGTGGCCGACGCCGTCGCGGCGCCGTCGACGCCGAAATGGGCCTCAACGGGAATGTTCGCGAGAGTGAGAATGACGAAGGCCCCCTCGAGGGCGGCCATCAGATAAGCGAACCACCGCATCCGCCAGACACCGACATGGATCGCCATGTCGTGCCCGAGGCCGACGAGCACCAGCGCCCGCAGGACCCCGCCAGCCACCGCGAGCCCGAATGCCGCGCCCGGGCTCATGAAGGAAACGACCGTCACGATCGCCGCCAACACGGCGCCCGCACCGACGCTCTTGGTAACCAGTCCGCCTCGCATCATTCCGTCCGTCCGTGACACCCCGAGGCCTCTATTTCGCCGAGGTGGCGCCGTAACGCAAGCCGCCCGCGCGGATCGCGCTCCTGTCGGGAGGCTCAAAAAGGAACTGCCCCCGGCGGATCCCGCCGGGGGCAGCGACTTTCACGCAACGAAGACTGGAACGGCGGTCTGCCTAAGCGGCCGCCGGAGCCTTCGCGGAACCGAAGGCGGCCACCATCAGAACGATACCGGCCGCGATCCAAACGAACGGCGCAATGATCAGGCCGACGATGATCGCGCTCAGCGCGCCGGCGACGATGACGAGAATGCCGAACGCCTTCCAGGCCCCGCTTCCGCCGGAAAGCGCCTTAACGCCCAGCAGGATCAGAAGGACGCCCTTGGCGATCATCAGAACCAGCATGATGATTGCCATGATGCCGGTGACGTTGAAGCTCGCGCCGCCGAAGCCGGCGAAGCTGCCGATGATCTCGAGAATCACGATGACGATGATCACCAGCGTGATCGGCATCACCGCGGAGGCGTTGCGAACCTTCGACAGGAAATTGGCGACGCCGTAGAGCATCCATATGAAGACAAGATTGGTGATCAGCGACACGATCTGCGGAACGATCGGCGTGCCGGTGCTCACCGGAGCCTGTCCCGCCTTCATGGCGGTGCTCATCACCGACGCGGCAAAGCCGATGGTGACGATCACGGACACGACGACCATGATCGCGTAGGCCAGCCCGGACCAGCCGACCATCTTAATTTGACCTGAATTCATACTAACCCCCTCATTTATAAGGCGCCGCGCCTGCGCCGCCTCTGTTCCCGGCCTCGATGCCACGAGACGCGACAGCCGTCTTCAAGATACTGAACAGTCACCTCAAAGACTACATATAGTATCAGTCAGACGACGATTTATCAATATGTACCAGACTAAATTCACATTTTTACTTCATTTTCCTTTCAGCGCGCGGTCGGATCGGGGCGGCGGCAGCCGACGCCGGCTACCGTTCCTCATCTTCCAGGATTTCGCTTGCGAACCGGACCGTGATCGTGCGCCCGCCGGCCAGCGCCGCCCGGTCCAGCCGCGCCGCCA
>CAMYMQ010000387.1 GCA_947259335.1 uncultured Alphaproteobacteria bacterium
AGCGGCCACGCTTCGCGACCGCCGTCGTGGTCGAGCACGGCGGCGGCGGCTCGACGGCGGCCGCGCCGATCGCCAAGGAGATCATGGAGGAGGTGCAGCGGCGCTTTACGCCAGGCAGTGACCGGGCCACGGCGCCGAGCGACGAAACCCGCACGTCCGGGAAGCCGCGGCGATGATCGCCATCACCCACGACGTTCCGGAGCATACGCTCGGCAGCCGCCTGCGGCGGATCCACTGGGGCCTGGTGCTGCTGCTCTGCTCGGTCGCCTCGATCGGCTTCCTGCTGCTCTACTCGGCCGCCGGCGGCAATTTTGCGCCATGGCTCGACAAGCAACTCGCGCGGTTCGGTGCCGCCTTCGTAATCATGTTGTGCGTCGGACTGGTGCCGATCCGGCTCTGGTTGCGCTACGCCTATGTTGCCTATGCGGCATCCCTTGGACTCCTGGTCGTGGTCGAATTCGTGGGCGTGCTGGGCGGCGGCGCGGAACGCTGGATCAACCTGGGCGTGATCAGGCTCCAGCCGTCCGAGGTTATGAAAATCGCGCTGATCATGGCGCTCGCCCGCTATTTCCACCGCCTCGACTATCAGCGTGTCGGCGGCATTCTGACCCTCGTCCCGCCGATCCTGATCATCGTGGTGCCGGCCGCTCTCGTCCTGAAGCAGCCGGATCTCGGCACCGCCGTCATCCTGGTGGCCGTCGGCGCGGCGATCTTCTTTCTGGCCGGCGTGAGGTGGTGGAAGTTCGCCATCGCCGGAGCACTGGCCGCGGCGGTTGTGCCCTTCGTCTGGAGCATGATGCACGCCTATCAGAAGAAGCGGCTGGTCGCGTTCCTCGACCCCGAAGTCGATCCGCTCGGTGCCGGCTACCACATTATCCAGTCGAAGATCGCGCTGGGGTCCGGCGGCATCTTCGGAAAGGGCTATTTGCAGGGAACGCAGATCCACCTCAATTTCCTTCCGGAGATGCATACCGACTTCATCTTCTCGGTGCTGGCGGAGGAGTTTGGGATTGTCGGCGGCCTGACGCTCCTGGTGCTCTACTGCATGATCCTGTTCGCAACCTTCCGGGTCGGGGCCAAGTCCCGCCATCAGTTTGGCCGGCTGCTATGCGCCGGGATCGGCTTCACCTTCTTCCTCTACCTGTTCATCAACCTCGCGATGGTGATGGGCCTCCTGCCCGTGGTGGGCGTTCCGCTGCCGCTCGTCTCCTACGGCGGCACGTCGATGCTGACGCTCCTGTTCGCCTTCGGACTGGTCCTCAGCGTCCATGGTGGGGGCGAGGAGCGGATCGGACGATTCGAGGACGAATAGCCGCCGACGACGGCAGAGTACCGGGGTGTGCCGCAAGCCCTCGACACGGCGGATCGGCTTTGCTATAGCACCGCCTCTCGATTTCGCCGTCCCGGCTGTTTACAGTCCGGCTGCGCGGCGCGTGATGGGCGATTAGCTCAGTTGGTAGAGCAGCTGACTCTTAATCAGCGGGTCGTAGGTTCGAGTCCTACATCGCCCACCAAACAAACAGGAACTTGGCAGGCGAAAGTCTGCCGAGTTCTTTTTGTTTGTGGGTCCAGGCGCCGATCGGGACGGGGCTTTCCCGCTCACCCTGCCGCGTCCTCGGCGTCAGACAGGCATGCTCAAGCCACTCGACGCTTCGCCGGGTTGGCGTCAGCCGACATCACGTGACAGGTCCCCGAGAAGCCACTCTATTTGCCGACGGCTCTTGAGGACGATCACGCTCGACATTGGATTCTTGTCCGGATGATCAAGAATCCCGGGCATGACATGGTAGCGAAAGTTCAAGATCGTTTTCAGGACCGGGTGGTCCCATTTAGGGCGCCAGCGGTAGTTCTCGTCCTCACGGACCGCTCGCGGCAGGCTCGCCGTTTCTCCGAATGCCCGTCGGATGGCGCGTGAGAAAAAGCTGATCAATGTCAAAGACGTGGGCAGGTCCAAGATACACAGTACGTCCGCCTTCTTGAGCCGAATGTCGATGGTCAGGAAATGAGTGCCCTCGATGATCCAGGTCTCTTCGGCAACGATCGCGCGCTGGGTATCCAAATAAACCGGGAAATCGACCTGCTGCCATCGGACGTCCCATAGATAATCGTCGAGGTGATGGGTCGGATGCTTCAGGATCGCCTGCATTCGCTTGGCGAACGTTGACTTCCCGCTGCCGGGCGGGCCGACGACCATAATCCTCTTTGCCTCGAGAAGCGCCCGGCGGGCACATTCTCCATCGGTTGTCCGGACCAACTTCGGTCTCCGTATTGCCCGCCGTGTTCCGGAGATGCAGGCAAATCGCGCCCGCTGGTTCTTCGCACGGCACTGAATCAGAAGCCCGCTTACGGGGGAGCGCGCTCCAAACACAAACGCGCGAGTCGTTCAGGACAAGACGACCCGGGTCATATCCCCAGCAGCTTGCGCGCGTTCTCCTTCAGGATCAGCGGCTTGACGTCCGGCTTGATGTCCAGCGTATCGAAGTCGGCCAGCCAGCGGTCGGGCGTGATCGCCGGCCAATCGGAGCCGAACAGGACCTTGTGCTTCAACAGCGAATTGGCGTAGCGGACGAGGATCGGCGGGAAGTATTTCGGCGACCAGCCTGAGAGGTCGATATAGACGTTGGGCTTGTGGGTCGCGACCGACAGCGCCTCTTCCTGCCACGGGAAGGAAGGGTGGGCGAGGATGATTGGCATATCGGGGAAGTCGGTGGCCACATCGTCCAGGAACATCGGGTTGGAATATTTCAGGCGCATGCCGTTGCCGCCGCGCATGCCCGCTCCGACGCCGGTCTGGCCGGTGTGGAACAGGGCGGGCATGCCGGTCTCCGCGATCGCCTCGTAGAGGACGTAGGCGCTCCGGTCGTTGGGATAGAAACCCTGCATCGTGGGGTGGAACTTGAAGCCCTTGACCCCGAAATGCTCGACCAGGCGGCGCGCCTCGCGCGCGCCGGTCTTGCCCTTGGCCGGGTCGATGCTGGCGAAGGGGATCATGATGTCGCCATTCTCGTTGGCGAGTTCGGCCATCTCCTCGTTGTTGTAGCGGCGGTAGCCGGTCTCGCGCTCGGCGTCGACGGAGAAGATGATGCAGCCGATGTTGCGCTCCCGGTAGTAGGCGGCCGTTTCCGGGATGGTCGGCGGATGGTCGCGGCCAGTGTGGAAATATTTCTGCATCGCCGCCTGGAAGTCGTCATAGCCGTCGTCGGCATGGGTGCCGCACGGCTCCTCGGCGTGGGTGTGGAAATCGATTGCCGTGACGGCGTCGGGGTCGAACATGCGGGTCTCCCACTAGGGTGGCGGTCGCCCGGTCTGGATGGGGCCCGGGCGCGACGGTCAGGGCATTTCTGGCACGATCCGGCCGTGCCGCCAATCGTTGGTCCTCAAATGGGGATGTGCGCCGCGAGCCCTAGAAGGGCCGGTTCCGGATGTGTGATCCTGGCGACCGGGATCGCCGTCATGATTTCCCGGTAGCTCTTCTTGTGGATGAAGGCGGTGCGGAAGGTCGTCTCGTTGAAGAGGCCGGCGTCCGCGAGGGCCGTCGTGACGCCGCCCGCCAGGTAGACGCCGCCGAACGCGCCGGTCTGGAGCGCGGCGTCCCCGGCGAAGGCGCCGAGGGCCGTCAGAAAGAAGCGCACCGCGGCGCGCGCGGTCGGGTCGCCCTCCCGGGCCGCAGCGACGACGGCGGAAGCGTATCCGATCGGGCTGCCGCCATGGGCTTCGTGGACGCGAACGAGGCCGCCGCCGCACAGGATGTCCTCCGCGACGGCGGGTTCCCCCACCATCCGCCGGATCGCGTCCCCGATTTCGGAGGCGACGATTGAACCGGCCAACTCGGCATGTCCCCCTTCGGTGGCCACGGGAATCCAGCCGCCGTTCCGATCGGGGATCGACAGGGCCATCCCCAGTCCCGTCCCCGGGCCGATCACGAGCATCGGCTGGGATGGTTCCTCAGGCGGGGGCTCCGCGTTGATAAAGGTCCGGTCTTCCGGCTTGAGGTGGGGCAGGGCCATCGCGATGGCCTGAAAATCGTTGATCACACAGGCACTGCGAATGTCGTCGCGCTGGCCGAGCTTCGCCTGGTCGATCGTCCAGGGCGCGTTCGTCATCGCCACACGGCCGTTGGTCACGGGGCCGGCGGCCGCGATCGCGATATCATATGGTGCCTCACGGGCAGGCAGAGCCTCCAGGGCTACGGCGAGGGCCGCCTCGAAATCTTCGTGGTCGGCGACACCCAGGCGAACCGGCGTGCCGGGCCGTCCGTCACCGGCCCAGGCAAAGCGGGCGTTGGTGCCGCCGATGTCGGCGACCAGCCAAGTATCTGATTTTTCTGTCGTCATCGCGGATAGGATGCGGGTCGGCCTCGCCGGGTCAAGCGGCTATTCTGGGCGGCCTCCGTCAGATCGCCGATTCCCAAGGGGCGCTGAGCCGGACGGCGCCATTGATGATGCCGACCATCGAATAGGTCTGGGGAACATTCCCCCACAGTTCGCCCGTTTCGACGTGGATGTCCTCGGACAACAGGCCGACATGGTTGCGGCACGCGAGGATGGCCTCGAAAATCTCCCGCGCCTCTTCCTTGCGCCCCATGCGGGAAAGGGCGTCGATCCGCCAGAATGTGCAGATGTTGAAGGCGGTCTCCGGCTGGCCGAAATCGTCCGGCGCCTCGTAGCGGCGCATATGCGGGCCGTCGGCCAGCGTCCTTTCGAGAACTTCCACCGTCGACACGAACCGGGGATCGTCGAGGGGCAGGAACCCGACCTCGGCCATCAGCAGTACGCTGGCATCGAGATTTCTGCCGCCGAAGCTGTCGACGAAGGCGCCGCGGTCCGGGTTCCAGGTCTCTTCGAGGATGCGTTGGCGGATCGTGTCGGCCCGCTCGGCCCAGAAGCGGGCGCGCGACGCGTTGCCCAGGGACCGCGCGATCTTCGCGAGGCGGTCGCAGGCCGCCCAGCACATCAGCGACGACGACGTGTGGACCTGGGCGCGGGTGCGCAGTTCCCACATGCCCGCATCGGGAACGTCGAACAGTTCGAAGGCCCGCTCGCCCAGCCTTTCCAGGCGGTGGAAGTCGTCGATTCCGGCCTTGCGGAACAGGCGGGCGTCGAGGAACGCCTGAGTGGCGCCGAGGATGGCGTTGCCATAGACGTCGTTCTGATAGTGCTCGTAGGCCTGGTTGCCGCGCCGGACCGGGCCCATGCCCCGATATCCCGGCAAGGTGTCGACGATGTGTTCGGTCAACTCGCTTTCCAGCCCGATGCCGTAGACCGGCTGGAGGTGGCCGTTCTTGGCCGTGCTGATGACGTTGTTCAGCCAGCCGACATAGCTCTCCATGGTCGAGACCTCGGACAGGCTGTTGAGCGCGCGCACGACGAAGAAGGCATCGCGCAGCCAGCAATAGCGGTAGTCCCAGTTGCGGCCGCTGTCGGCGGCCTCGGGAAGGGACGACGTGAGCGCCGCGATGATGGCGCCGGTCTCCTCGAAGACGCAGAGCTTGAGGGTGATGGCGGACCGGATGACCGCGTCTTGCCATTCGAGCGGCAACGCAAGCCGGCGAGACCAGACCCGCCAGTAGTCGGCGGTTTCCCGCTCGAATTCGAACGCCTTCGCGTCGACCCCGGCATCGAGCGTCTCGTCGGGCCCCAGGATTAGGCTGACCGGCTTGTCGAGCAGGAAGGACGTGCCCTGACGGACATAGTCGACCGGCGCGCTGGTGGTCAGCCGCAGGGTGTAGCCGCTGCCGACATAGCGGATGTGGTTGCTGCCATGGGTGATTTGCGGCTCCACGCCGTTCCAGTCGAACCGGGGGCGCAGCACGATCCGCACCTTGGGACTGCCGCTGATCGGCCGCAGCCGCCGAACCAGGGTGAGCGGCCGGAAGACGCGCCCCCGGGACAGAAAGCGGGGCGCGAAGTCGGTGACCTCGAGCGACTGGCCCTGATCGTCGACCATTTCGGTCCGCAGGATGGCGGTGTTGGCGTCATAGCTCTGGCGCGTTTCGGCCAGGCCCTCGACCTCGATTGCGAAACGTCCCTCGCCGCCGAGCAGGGAGTTGAACACCGGATCCCCGTCGAAGCGGGGCAGGCAGGCCCAGACGACCTCGGCGTTGCGGTCGATCAGGGCGCCGAAGGCACAGTTGCCGACCATGCCGAGATCGAGAGTCCCCCGGGACGTGTTCGATTTTGCGATCATATGCGGGGTAAGCCCTCGCCGGTGCCGTTCTGGTCTTGCTTCGGCGCATGACCGCCGTGCCAGGCGACTGCCTACCCGTTCCGTTCCGTGACAGCAAGAGGGGCGCGAGTTTGCACGACGGTTGAAGCGCGGAAGGCGGTCCATAGCTATGATGAGGAGCGCCACGACGCATCGCGGCAAGGCGAGGCAAAGGATTCAAGGAGGAGACCATGCGGCTTGCGGTGTTGACAGGGGGCGGCGACGTTCCGGGCCTCAATCCCTGCATCAAGGCGATCACCGAACGGGCCGAGGACCGGGGCTGGTCCGTCATCGGCTTCCGGCGAGGCTGGGCCGGGCCGCTGCATGTGGATACCGACGATATCGGGACGATCGAGGCCAACACGGTCACCCTCGATCGCCATTCCGTGCGGACCATCGACCGCACCGGCGGCACCATTCTCCATACGTCCCGGACCAATCCGGGCGCCGTCAAGGAGGCGGACATTCCCGACTTCCTGCGCGGCTCTTTCGACGCCGGCGAGGACGGCAAGGCCGATTGCACCCCCCATATCTTGAAAGTGCTGGACGCGCTTGGCATCGATGCCCTCGTGCCGATCGGCGGGGACGATACGCTCTCCTATGCGGCCCGCCTCCACAGCGAGGGCGTCCGTGTAGTGGCCTGTCCCAAGACGATGGATAACGACGTGCACGGCACCGACTATTGCATCGGGTTCGGCACCGCCGTCAGCCGCAGCGTCGAGTTCATCCACGCGCTGCGAACGCCCACGGGCAGCCACGAGCGGATCGCCGTGGTCGAACTGTTCGGCCGCAACAGCGGTGAAACCGCGCTCATTTCAGGCTTTCTCGGCGATGCCGACAGGGTGTTGATCAGCGAAGTGCCGTTCGATATCGGCCGGCTCGCCGACCTCGTGATGGCGGACAAGCGCGACAATCCCAGCAACTATGCGGTCGTCGTCGTCTCCGAAGGCGCCCAGATGGAGGGCGGCCAGGTGATCGAGGGCGGCGAGGCCGACGCTTACGGCCACCGCAAGCTGGGTGGCATCGGGCAGGTCCTGGGCGACGAGTTGAAGCGGATCACCGGGGAGGGGATCATCGGCCAGTCGCTGGCCTATCTCATGCGCGCCGGCGCGCCCGACGCGCTGGACCGGATGGTCGCCTTTTCCTTCGGCGCCATGGCCGTCCAGATGCTCGGAGAAGGCAAGAGCGGCCTGATGATGTCGATCCGCGAGGGACGCTACACCACGGTGCCGATCGATTCCTGTATCCAGGGCAAGAAGCGGGTCGACATCAAGCGCCTCTACGATCCCGAAGCCTATCGGCCGTCCATCAAGCACGTCCTCGATATGCCGATGTTCCTGTATTAGGGCCGGCGGCGCTCTCGGACGGCCGATCGAGCGGAAGCGTGCGGATGCGCCGTTTCGGGCCGGTTGCGCGGGAAGATTTTCGGGAACGTCCGGAACCGGTTCTCCTGATGGGTCGGACTCACCGGTTGCGGAGTCGGCATCCCCGCCCGGATCGGCTATTGTCGGGCGTTGCACTGCGGGGCCGTCAGGCCGGGCGCGACACTACGGGCCAGCCAGCTCCGGCGGGCGGGCGAACCGAGAAGCAAGAGGGCGGAAATGCCAGAACCGATGAGGGCGGCGACGGGCCGCGCGGCTGCGGTCGAGGTCGAGCAACTCGGCGCCTATCTTGGCGCCGAAATCCGGGGCGTCGATCTCTCCCAACCATTGGACGACGAGACATTCCAGATCGTTCACGATGCCCTGGTCGAGCATGAGGTCATCCTGATCCCGGATCAGGACATCACGGTCGACCAGCAGATGGCGTTCGGCCGTCGGTTCGGCGAGCTTTCGATCCATCCGTTCTCGCCCAATCTGAAAGACAAGCCCGAGCTCATCGTGCTCGACTACAATGAAGGCAATCCGGCCTTCGCGACCGATGTCTGGCACAGCGACGAGACCTTTCGCGAAGAGCCTCCCATGGCCACGATCCTCCGCTCGGTTCTCGTGCCGAAGGTCGGTGGCGACACGATGTGGGCGAGCATGACGGCCGCTTACGACGCGCTGAGCGACCGCATCAGGAATCAGATCGACGGCCTCGAAGCGATCTACGATATCGGTCCCTTCCGCCGGCTGTTTCCGGACACGCCCGAAGGCCGCGCCGGCATGCGCAAGATGGAGGACCTCTATCCCCCGCAAAGCCACCCGATCGTAAGGGTTCATCCCGTTTCGGGCCGCAAGGCGCTGTTCGTCAATCCGCAGTTCACGATCGCGATCAAGGACATGAGCGAGCGCGAAAGCCGCATGATGCTCGATCTGCTGTTCCGCCAGGCGGAGACGCCGGAATACCAGTTCCGCCTGCGCTGGAAGCCGAACATGGTGGTCATGTGGGACAACCGCTCGACCCAGCACTATGCGGTCCATGACTATTATCCGCAGCGTCGCAAGATGGAGCGGGTGACGATCAAGGGCGACCGGCCGTTCGGAATCGGTGCGGGCAGGGTGGCGGCCGCGCCGCCACGGGCGATACGCAACGTCGCCAGCGGTCCGCATACCGAGCGCGGCGACGGTCAGGCGCGCCAGTTTCAGCGGTTGATCGCCGAAGAATAGCTCCGGAAGCGGGTCAGGCCGGGTTGCGCACCGGCACGGCCAGACCTGGCAGGCCGCGCCGGGTGACGAACCAGGCGAGCAGGGCGACGGCTGCAACGATCAGCGCCACCGGGGATTCGGCGCCGGCCCAGAGTGTCGAACTGCCGACGACCAGGGCCAGGGCGAAGGTCGTTGCCGCGCTAAGGCGGCCGGTCGCGCCGCCATAACCGTACAGGATCACCATGCGCCCCAGCATCAGGGCGGCGACGGTGGCCGTGGCGAGAGCGATCAGACAGGCGAGCCACGAGCCGAACAGAAGAATCGCGGGATTGAACGCCCAGAGGAAGGGCAGCATGTAGGCCACCGCGGCAAGCTGCATGCCGGTCAGACCGGTGCGCCACATGTTGGCACCCGCGAGTCCTCCGGCGACGTAGCTGGCGACCGCCACCGGCGGCGTCAGCATCGACAACAGCCCGTAGTAAAAGACGAACAGGTGGGCGGCCATGTCCTGGACGCCGGCGCGGATCAGCGCCGGGATCAGGACAATCGACAGAACCACATAGACCGCCGCGGTCGGCATGCCCATGCCGAGCACGATGGCAATCAGCGCGGTCACCACGAGCATGACGAACAGCCCATGCGCCTCCGCGACCGACTTCAGGATGAGCGTCAGCTGGAAGCCCAGACCGGTAAAGTTGAGGATCCCGACGACGATCCCGGCACCGGCGCCGATCAGCATCAGCGGCAAGAGGTTCTTGCCGCTGCCGCTGATGATCTCGATCCATTGGGCGCGGCTTGGCAGCGACCGGTTGCGCGCGATCATCAGCACGATCAGGGCGGCGACCGCGTAGAGCGCGGAGAGGCCGGCGTTGTAGCCGAGCCAGAAGATGAAATAGATCAGCACGCCGAGGGGAAGGACGAACACCCAGCCCGATTTCAACACGGGGAGGACCCTCGGCAGGTCGCCCCGGGCGAGCCCACGCAGACCGTGCCGCACCGCCAGCGCGTCGACCTGGGCGAACAGGGCCAGGTAATAGATCGCCGCCGGCACGATGGCGGCGGTCACGACCTCGGCATAGGTCGCGTCCATGAACTCGGCGATCAGAAAGGCCGTCGCGCCCATGACCGGCGGCGCGATCTGCCCGCCGTTCGAGGCGACGGCCTCGATGGCGGCGGCGTGGTGCCGCTTGAAGCCCGACTGGATCATCAAGGGAATCGTGACGATGCCGGTGCTCATGATGTTGCCGACCGTCGAGCCGCTGATGGTGCCGAACACGCTCGACGCGACGACGGCGACTTTCGCCGGCCCGCCCCGGCGGTGGCCCATCCATCCCATCGACAGGTCGGTGAAGAATGTCGTGGCGCCGCTCACCTCCATCACCTTGCCCATGATGATGAAGGCAAGGACGAGGCCAATGATGACGGTCATCACGATGCCCGGCACGCCGTTGCTGTCGGCGTAGATCTGGAGGACGGCCTTGTCGACCGAGGCGTATTCCGTCTCCAGCACCCCGGGCATCATGTGCCCGAGCAGGAAATAGGCGATGAGAATCCAGACCAGCGCGGTAATCGCGATGCCGCAGGATTTGCGCATCCCCTCCATCATCAACACGATGCCGACCGCGCCGGGCACCCACTTCTCGACCGGCCGGTTGGCCATGTCGACGAGCCACTGGTTGTAGTTGAACGACATCCAGAGCCAGGCGGCGAGCGCGACGAACCCGAGCAGCAGCTCGAGAACGCCGGGCTCCTTGCCGTAGGGATAAACGATGAAGGCGGCCGCGACGGATACGCCGAGGATCAGGCCAATGACTTCCGGCGCGACCAGCGCGACGCCGAAATACTGCTGGACCTGCAGGATCCACAGCACGCCGATGATCGGTATCAGCGCACAATAGACCTTGCCGAGCAGCTTGATGGCCCCCGTCATCGGCTTCCCGTCGTCGGTTCTTGGGTTCGGCAGTGGCGCCGCGCTACTTTTTCATGATCATGCCGCGCTGCTTTTCATTGGCGGCCGACCAAAGGCCCGCTTCCTTGTAGTAGCGGATCGCGCCCGGGTGATAGGGGTGCGGATTGACCGCCGCGGCCAGTCCGTTCGCGGGAACGCCGCGCAGGGGCGGATAGTCCTTCTGCAGCGATTTCCAGTTCTGGTGAAGCGTCTTCGCCAGCTTGTAGGCCTCGTCGTCCGTCACTTGGCTGCCGACATTGAGGAAGGTGTTGAAGGCCGCGACCTGCGTGGGCTTCTCGACGCCGACGTTACGCTTTGACGGTTTGGTGACGAGGGCCAGGGTGCCGCCGACCCGGCTGTTCAGGAACTCGGTCGAGCCCTGCTTGCCCAGCGCGATGATGCGGATGCCGCCCGGGACCGACGCATGGGCCTTGCGCAGCAGCGGAATCCCGAGCGCGATAGGCGCGGCGTCCGCGCGGCCTTCGACGACGGCATTGAGACCCTGGCCGATACCGCCAACGGCGATGGCTTGCAGGCTGTTCTTGTCGAGGCCGCCGCTCGCCATCATCGCCCAGTTCAGGGCGGCGAGGGAGACGTTTGCCTTCAGGTCGATCACGACCTTCTTGCCCTTGAGGTCCTCGATCGTCTTGATGCCGGAATTGGCCCGAACGAAATAGCCGTAGGGCAGCACCCAGATACGGGCGAGCGCGCGCAGCTTCTTCATCGCCCGCGGATAGGGCTTGCCACCGCGATAGGCCAACGAGGAATCGATGCTCGAATTGATGCCGAGCGCGATCTCGCCGTTGTCAAGCAAGGGGATATAGACCGAAGAGCCCGAGTGCGGCTGGGCATTGGAACGGATTCCGAGCTTCTCCTGAAACAGCTTGGCGAAGCCGCCGCCGAGGACGAAGTAGGTGGTTCCGGCCTTGTTGGTGCCGATGGAGATGCGTTTGAGTTCGGCCGAGGCGGTCTGCCCCAGGCCCGCGGCCAGGAGACCGGCCAGGGCGGCGGTCGCGAGCAGTTTGTGTCGGACGGTCATCGTTTCCTCCCGTTTGTTTTCCGGCGGCTTTTCCACCGCTGCTATGGGCGGCGGGTGTGTGATCGAGTCACGGCGCCACTGCTGCCAGTATTCCTTGCCGGTTCCTCCTCCGTCGAGGGTTTTCTGTGCCGTTACACGGTCGGGTGCCCGGAGGCCCGCGGCCGGCCTCAGGCGGGCCGGTTGCGCCCCAATGCGATGAAGTCCCACGGGCTCGGCATCTTGCCCATGGGCACCTCGACCAGGACCGGCCCCCCATGGCCGAAGGCGGTCTCGAGGCTCGAACGCAGGGCGTCGGGCGATTCGGCGCGCAGGCCCAGGACGCCGAAACTCTCGGCCAGCTTGACGAAATCGGGGTTCTGCAGATCCGAGGCGATGACCTTGCTGCCATAGTCCTCGACCTGCATCCGCTGGACGTTGCCGTAGGCGTTGTCGTTGAACACGACATGGACCGCGCCGATGCCGTGTTTGGCGGCGGTCGCAAGTTCCTGGACGACGAACATCAGCCCGCCGTCGCCCGAGATCGACAGCACCGCCCGGTCGGGATTGGCGACCTTGACCCCGAGCCCGGTCGCCAGCGAGTGGCCGAGGGTGCCCTGGTAGCCCGAATTGAGCATGGTCCTGGGCTGGTAGATCGGGAAGCCGAAGCGGCTGACATAACCGACCTGGGTCAGGTCCTCGATGAAGAAGCCGTCGTCGGGCAGGGCGTCCCGCATCGCCGCCAGATAGGCCATCTGGGGGGCGAGCTGCTGCTCGTAGGCCGCCTGGAACTGGGCCTTGCGCTCGCGGACGGCTTCGGTGCGGTTCGAGCGGGTCGCATTGTGCTTGGGGACGGCATCGGCGAGGGCGGCCAGCGCCGTCGGCGCGTCGGCGACGATGCCGATCTCGGGCCGGCCCAGCGCGTTGATGTCGTGCGGGTCGAGGTTGATGTTGACGATCTTGAGCTCGTTCGTGCCCCAGCCCATGCGCTGTTGCTGGAGCCGGGTGCCGACGGCCAGCACCACGTCCGCCTCGCCCCAGAAGGCGTGGCCGACCGGCTGGGTCACGCCCAGGTCGTGGCGGTCGCTCAGCAGCCCGCGCCCCGAGCGCCACATCGACACCGGCGCCTGAAGCGTCTCGGCCAGAGCCCGCAACGCGTCCTCGCCGCCGATCGCGCCGCCGCCCGCGACGATCAGG
>CAMYMQ010000388.1 GCA_947259335.1 uncultured Alphaproteobacteria bacterium
CCGAGGGTCCGCCGGCGCGGCCGCGCGACGCCGCGACCCTGATCGTGCTGCGCGAGACGGGCGGCGGTCCGCAGGTGCTCATGGGCAAACGTTCGCGCAAGGCCGCCTTCATTCCGGACGCCTTTGTCTTTCCCGGCGGCCGCCACGATCCGGAGGATCTGGCCGCCGAACCGGCCTCGCCGCTCCGGGCGCCCGTCGACAAGATGGCGGTGCGGGGCAACCTCGACAGGGCCAAGGGCCTGGCCATGACGGCGGTGCGGGAAACGTTCGAGGAAACCGGTCTGCTGCTGGCCAAGCGGGGCACGGTCGGCGAGGTCAACGATCCGACATGGCGGGAATTCCGCGAGCTTGCGCTGGCGCCGGACCTGGCCCGGCTGCGCTATGTCGGCCGGGCCATCACCTCGCCGTACAGCGCGATCCGGTTCCATGCCCGTTTCTTTATCGCGCGGGCCGAACATCTCAGCGGCGAGTTGGGCGGGAGCGGCGAACTCAGCGACCTGCGCTGGGTGGGAATTCGCGAGGCGCTGGAAGAATTGCCGATCGTCGACGTGACCGAATTCATGCTCAACGAACTCGAACGGCTGCTTGCCGCGCCGGGAGGATCCCGCGCCACCCCGGTCTTCGCCTATCGGCTGGACAAACCCTTCGTGCGCTACGACTGACGGTCCCCTTCGCGGCGTCACGGAGATGCGGCGCCGACGACCGCGTCCGCAGGAACCGAGAATGAGTGTGGCGTTACACTTGAGGGAACGGCTTCGGGAAAAGGAAGAATTGGGCCGGCAACCCTCGGGGTGAGACTACCGGCCCAGTCGCCATCTCGCGGGAAGGGGCCTCTCGCGATCGGGCATTTCGATAACGGCGCTACAGATCGTGCGCACGACCCCTTTATCGCCGCCAAATGACAAGATTCGGTTAATCCCTGCTCGTTTTGTGAGCAGAAGCGGCCCAGGAGCCGCTGTCAGTCGCGGTGGAAGACGGCGCCGACCCCGAGCGGGCCTTCGGCACGGACCATGCCTTTTTCGACCAGCCACACCAGGTGCGCCAGCACGGACCGCGCGGCCGCCGGGTACATTTCCGGCGGCACGTAGCCCGAATAGAGCGGCGGCACCATCTCGTCGATGCGCGTCATGCCGTCGGCCAGGCACTTCAGGATCCCGCGCTCGCGGGCCTCTCGATGGCCGATCAGCGCCCGGACATAATCGCCCGGAGCCTCGATCGGCGCGCCGTGGGTCGGCCAGTAGATCGCGTCGTCCCGTTCGGCCAGCCGGTAGAGGCTTGCCATGTAGTCCTTCATGTCACCGTCGGGCGGCGAGACGATGGTGGTCGACCAGCCCATGACATGGTCCCCGGACAGCAGCGCCGCTTCCTCGCGCACGTAGAAGCACAGATGGTTCGAGGTGTGGCCCGGCGTATGCAGCGCCTCGACGGTCCAGCCGTCGCCCTCGACCACGTCGCCGTCGCGGATCACGACATCGGGCACGAAGTCCCGGTCGCCGCCCTCCTCGACCTCGACGCCCTGCTCGATCTTGCCCGAGCCATGCGGCCCGTAGCCGTAGGTCGGCGCCCCGCACCAGGCCTTGAACGGCGCGGCCAGCGGCGAATGGTCGATATGGGTATGGGTGATCAGGATATGGGTCACCTCCTCGCCGTCGACCGCGCGCTTGAGCGCCTCGAGGTGGCTGTCGTCCAGTGGACCGGGGTCGACGACCGCAACCGTGCCGGAACCCAGAATGTAGGTGCCGGTGCCGTAGAAGCTGAACGGCCCGCTGTTGGGCGCGATCACCCGGCGGATCAGCGGCGACACCTGGTCGGCGCGGCCATACTCGAAATCGAGTTCGCGGTTGAAGGGGATGGGGGGCGGCTTGGCGGTCATGGCTCTCCCGGGATCGGCTTGCCCAAAAGATAAGACCGGCGCGGGGCGCCGGTCGAGGGTTCAGGCATAGTCCGGATCGGCGCGGGTGTGAAGGGCGCGGCGTTGGTCCGCGCCCTCCGAACGTCCGGGCTCGGGGCCGCTCGACTAGCCGAGCGGCTTGAGATCGCCGCCGGTCTTGATCTCCGGCGCCGCCTGATTGTCGACGACCACCAGGTCGTACTTGAACTTCTTGCCCTTCTTCCACTGGCCGCCGACCAGCGGGGTGCGGCAGGCGTTCTTCACCGGGTTGCGCTTGTCGCCGAATTTCCAGGACACCGGCCCGACCATGGACTCGTAGTTGGTTTCCTGAATCGACTTGAGGATGGCGTTGGGGTCGCCCGGGTCGCCGCACCGCTTGAGCACATCGATGGCGACCTCGATGTTGGCGTGCTTGAAGCCCATCGGCTGGGTCCACTGCTTGCCGGTCGCCGCGGTGTAGGCGGCCGCGAACTCGGCCGAGGTCTTGCCGGTCAGCCCCGAGCGGAAGGGGTGCGACGGCGACCACCAGACCTCGGTGGTCAGCCCGGTGCCGCGGTCGCCGAGCGCCTCGATGGCCGCCGGGAACAGCAGCGCCTTGGCGATCGTCGCCGCCTTGAGCTGCTGGGTCAGGCCCTGCTGGGCCGCCTGGCCCCAGAAGGTCGAGAAGTCGGGCGGCGTGGCGACCCCGGTCAGGATCTCGACGCCCTCCTTCTTGAACTGGTTGATCTGCGAGCTGTAGTCCATCGCCCCCGGGCTGAACAGCGACGGCTGGATATACTTGAAGCCGGCCGCCTCCATCGGGGGACGGAAGCCGCGCTTGGGATGACCGGCGACGACACCGTCGGAATCGTTCGCCATCAGGCTCCCGATCTTGTTGTTGGTGCCCAGCGACTTCCACATGCTCATGAAGACGCCGATCATGTCGTCGATGCCCCAGAAGAAGTGGTAGGTCCACTTGAAGCCCTTCTGGGGGTTGCCGCCGCGCCCGAAGAACCAGACCTGCCAGGGCGTGTCGGACGTCACGCAGGGCACGTCGTTGGCCTCGCACTGGTCGGAGACCGGATTGACCGTGTCCCCCGACGACGAGCCGATCATCAGGTTCACGTTTTCCTTGATGATGAGCTCGGCGGCCACTTCCGAGGCGCGGTTGGTGTTGGACTGGGAATCCTTGGCGATGATCTCGACCGGGTAGGTCTTGGTGCCGATCTTGATACCGCTCTTCAGCGCGGCGCGCGCATCGGCGAGCACGAACTTGTCGGCCTCGCCGAAGGCCGCGAGCGGGCCGGTCTGGGGGCTGACGAAGCCGATCTTGACGGACTTGGCGGCATGAACGGCCGGCGCCGCCAGCGTAGACGCCGCGACGGCGGCCGCCGTGCCGCCGCCGTACCGAAGAAAGGTCCGCCGGTCGAGCGTGAACGAAGGGCCTGGGGACAAGGATTTTCTGGACATGACGTTCCTCCCGTCAGGTTTCTTATATCGGTGCGTCCGGCCGGCGCCCGCGCGCCGTCTCGCTTAGACGATCGGCGTGTTCGGTTCTTTCCCGAGCAGCAGCCGTCCGTAGATCTCGGCGCTCGGCTCCATGGCGAGCAGACCGTGCATGTTGGTCGCGTGCAGGTTACGCCAGGCCCGCTGCAGCGCGTTGCGCATCGACAGGCCGGTGGCGCCGCCGGTGTGGAACAGCTTGTCCACGCCATCCATCAGGAAGCGTACGCCCTGGGCGCAGTCCATGCGGATCCGGCCCCGCGTGAGCATCGGCATCCGCTCGCCCGCCCGGGCATGGCGGTCGATGTCGTCGGCCGCGCGATAGAGCATCATCTCGCCCGCGTCGATCAGCGAAGCGGCCTGCGCCACATTCATCTGGGTGGCGACGTATTCGTCGTGGATATGGTCGGTGTACATCACCGGTTTGCCGGCGACGAGGCGCAGATATTCCGGCAGCGCGGCCCGGGCGATGCCGATGGCCGAGCCGGTCAGGCACAGCGACAGGACGGGCACGGCCTCGGCCCGGTAGAGCCAGCCGTCGTAGCCCTGCAGCCCGGGCGTCTCGAGCTCGAACAGCTTGGGCATCGACAGCCAGCGATGCGCCGGGATGCGGACATCCTTGCAGACCACCGAATTGCTGCCCGTGCCCTGCATGCCGGCGACGTTCCAGTCGTCCTTGATGGTGACCTGGTCGGTCGGCAGCAGGAAGTCGCCCTCGTCGACCATCTCGCCCGACGGGTCGAAGACCTGGGCGCCGAGAATGAGCCACGTGGCGTGCTGGCAACCCGAGGCGAAGGGCCAGAAGCCTTCTAGGACGTGACTGCCATCAGCCTGGCGCACCGCCTTGCCGCGCGGGCCGATCACGGCGGACACCAGGGTATCGGGCTCGTCGCCATAGACGTCCTGGAGCGCTTCCTCGGGAAAATGGCCCAACATCCAGCTGTGGGCATGAGCGACGCCGGCGACCCAGGCCGACGCCCCGCACCCCTCCGCCAGCGCCGAGATCACGTCGAGGTGGGCGCGCATCGACAGTTCGTGGCCGCCGGCGCGCCGGGGCTGGATCGTGCGCAGAAGCTCGGCCTCGCGCATCAGGGCGATGCTGGCCTCGGGGACGCGGCGCATCTCGTCGGCGGTTCCCGCGTCTTCCTTGATCGCGATCGCGACCTTGCGTGCGCGGGCGACGACCTCTTCATGGGTGGGGTTCTGCCGGGCCGAAACCTCGGCCATCGTCGTGACCATCCTCAACCTCCCTCGGCCTATTTCCGCCGCGCCTCAGGATCGCAAACGGGCGCGCGGGACTTTGTTGCATGTCCACGCTATTTATGAAATGAATGATATTCAATACAAAACTCTATTCATTTATGAGCATGATTCGAGATATAGGAATCCGTGTCCGTCCTGCCCTCGGCTGTCCGTTCACGGCGCGGCCGGTTCATTTTCGAATGGCGGCGCGGCGGTCCCGGACCTGATGGAGGGCCCGAAAATGGATGCGGCGAACCCTGCAGCCGAAACCCGGACCGAGCGCAAGAAGCGGCGCAATCGTGAGGCGCTGATCCGCGCGGCCTATCAGCTCGTCGCCGAAAAGGGCATCGACGGCACCACGATGCAGGACATCACCGAGCGCGCCGACGTGGGCCTGGGCACCGCCTACAACTACTTCTCCTCGAAGGACGAACTGGTGACGGCGGCGATCGAGCAAGGCATGGACGAGCTCGCCCGGCGCATCCGCGTAGTCACCGACACATTCGACGACCCGGCCCAGGTCTACGCCTACGGTTGGCATACCGTGATCGAAACGGCGACGACCGACCGGCGCTGGCACTGGCTCATGCAGCGTTCGGAAGTCACCGCCGACGCCATCTTCCGCTGCTTCGGCCCCTATGCGATGGGCGATCTGTTGCGGGCCCGCGACGCGGGCCGCTATGTCTTCGACGACGTCGAGCTGGTCTGGCGGCAGGCGATCTGGGGCGCGGTGGGCCTGTGCCGCGGCATCGGGGACGGCACGGTCTCGGCCGACAACCTCACCGAGGCCGTGGTCAATCTGCTCGGCATGGTCGGCGTGTCCCGCGACGAGGCCTGGGAAATCGCCAGGCGCCCCCGGCCGCCACTGCCAGAATTATAGCGACACCGGTCAGGCGGGCCGCCACCCTTCGTGTTCGAGCAGGAACCGCTTGGTGTCGATCCCGCCGCCGAATCCGGTGAGCGATCCGTCCGCGCCGATGACCCGGTGGCAGGGGACCACGATGGGCAGGGGATTGGCCCCGTTGGCCGCCCCCACCGCCCGGCTTGCCGTCGGCCTGCCGATCCGGCGCGCCAGTTCCGCATAGGGGATCGTCTGCCCGAAGGGGATGTCGCGCAGGGCCGCCCAGACGGACTTCTGAAAGGACGTCCCGGTGAAGTGGAGCGGCAGGTCGAAGCCGGTCGACGACCCGGCGAAATAGGCGTCGAGCTGCGCGCGCACCGTATCGAACAATCGCTCGTCACGGCGCCAGCCGGGTTGCGCCTGCCCGGCCTTGCTGCCGGTCGGGAAAGCAATCAGGTGGAGACGCGCACCGTCGCCGGCCAGCAGCAGGCGGCCGACCGGCGTGTCGTGATGGCCGTAGGCGAGCGCCGACCTATAGACCTGGAACACGGTCCGCCCTCCCCTCTCCTCGTGCCGACGCGCGCGCCCTGCCGGCCCGGAACCGGGTCGGCGGACGCCCGTACAGATCACGGAAGGCGGCATGGAACCGCCGCTGACTGCGAAACCCGGACCGCAGGGCGATCTCCGCCACCGGCAGATCCGTGTCGTGGAGCAGACGCTTGGCCCGCTGGATACGCACGGTCCGGGCGGTCTGGAGCGGCGTCGCGCCGACATGCCGGCGGAACAGCCGCGCCAGGTGGCGGGCGCCGACCCCGAGCCGCTCGGCAAGCGCGTCCACGGAACCGGTATCGAGCGCCCCCGCCTCGATCAGCCTGAGCGCCCGGTCGACCGTCGTCCGCGTGCCGTTCCACGCGTGGCAGAAGGGCGCGGTCTCCGGCCGGCACCGCAGGCACGGGCGAAAGCCAGCGCGCTCGGCGGCGGCGGCCGTCGGATAGAAGCTCACATTCTCCGACCGGGGCTGTTTCACCGGGCAGACGGGGCGGCAGTAGATCCCCGTCGTCTTCACGGCGGTGAAGAAGCGGCCGTCGAAGGCGGGGTCCCGACGCAACCGCGCAGCGTCGCAGGTCTCGAAATCCAGCATGCGGCCAGTCTAGCAATGCGCCGCGCCGACGGCGAGCGGCCGCCGACTATCAGGTCCGAATCCGGCGATCCGGCAGCGCCCGGGTCAGTCGCCGGTAAGATGCCCTGTGCGCAGGTAGAACAGCGCGCCTGTCTCCGACTTCAGGGGACCGGCGGAACCGGGCGGCATGCGCAGCCAGGCGCCGGTCTTCAGGGTGTCGCTCCCGTCGCGGATCTCCCCTTCGATCACGAAGATTTCGGCTCCGCCGGGATACACGACCCTGGGCCAGGTCGCCCCCGCCGTCAGCCTGACCAGCCGGATCACTTCCGGATGATCGGGCTCGCGATAAAGGGTCTGAACCTCGACACCGGCGGCGGGGCCCCGCTCCCAGCGCACGGCGCGCATATCGTGGCTGATCTGCCGGCGGCCGAGCCCCGGATACTGACGCAGCTTGACGAACAGCACACAGCCGCCGCGCGAGAAGGGCGCATGGCTGAAACCTTCGGGATTGAGCAGGAAAGTGCCAGCGGGGTAATGGCCGTGCTCGTCCGAAAAGACGCCGTCGAGAACGAAGATCTCCTCGCCGTCAGGATGGCCGTGTTCGGGAAACGCGCTGTCGGGGTCGTAGCGGACGACCGAGGTCACCCTCCCGGCCTCTTTGGGGCCCGCCAGATCGAGCCGCTTGCGCCACACCGAGGCGCTGGGGCTCGGCTGCCAGTCCAGGGCCGCCGTGTCGATCAGCACCCGTTTCGAGAAGTCGGCGTTGAGCCCCTCACCCGTCGCCATGTCCAGCACTCCCTGAGAACCGCGTTGTCGCATTCTACGCCCACAGGCGCGTGTCCACCCCGTTTTCGGGGCACGGGCGGCAGAACCGTCAGCTACGATACGAGGCAGAAGCCCGGATCGTGGCGCCACCCGGCTGCGCACTCTGCTCCGGGTCGGGGTCAGGCGGCGGGCTTCGGGGCGTAGTTCAGGTTGGGCGCCAGCCATCGTTCGGCCTCGGCCACGCTCCAGCCCTTGCGCCGGGCATAATCCTGCACCTGATCGCGCTCGACCTTGCCGACGCCGAAATAGCGGCTCTCGGGGTGGCTGAAATAGAAGCCGCTGACCGTCGACGCCGGGGTCATGGCGCAGGAGTCGGTGAGCCGCACCCCGACGCTGGCCTCGGCGTTGAGCAGCATGAACAGGGTCCGCTTCTCGGTGTGGTCGGGGCACGCCGGATAGCCGGGCGCCGGGCGAATGCCCTGATATTTCTCGCCGATCAGGTCGTCGTTCGCCAGCGCCTCGTCCGGCGCGTAGCCCCAAAGTTCCTTGCGGACCCGCTCGTGGAGCCGTTCGGCGAAGGCCTCGGCGAGACGGTCCCCGAGCGCCTTTACCAGGATCGCGTTGTAGTCGTCGTTTTTCGCCTCATAGGCCGCCGCGGTGGCCTCCACACCGGGACCGGCGGTCACCACGAAGCCGCCGAGCCAGTCCACCCCATTGACCTCCTTCGGCGCGACGAAATCGGCGAGAGCGAAGTTGGGCCGCACGTTGGCGCCGTCGCCCCGGACCATCTGCTGGCGCAACGTGTGGATCGTCGCGAGCCGGAACTTGCGGTCGTCCCGCAGATAGACCTCGATGTCGTCGCCCACGGAGTTGGCCGGCCAGAAGCCGACCACGCCCCGCGCCTCGGTCCAGGCTTCGTCGGCGAGCGTCTTGAGCATCGCCTGCGCGTCCTGGAACAGGTCGCGCGCCGCCTCCCCGACCGTGGGATCGTCGAGGATGTCGGGGTATTTGCCGGCGAGTTCCCAGGTACGGAAGAAGGGCGTCCAGTCGATCCGCTCGATCAGTTCGTCGACCGGATAGGCCTCGAACACGCTGATGCCGTTGGTCCGCGGCCGGGTCGGCGTGAAGGTCGACCAGTCGATGCCGACGCGGTTCTGCCGCGCGGCCTGGATCGTCAACCGCTTGCCGCCCGACCGGTTGGCGTGGCCGGCGCGGAGCTCGTCGTAGGTCGCGCGCATCTTGGCGACATAGGCGTCACGCTGGTCGCTGGAGATCAGCGACCCGGCGACCCCGACCGCCCGCGACGCGTCGGTCACGTGGATCACCGGCCCGTCATAGTTGGGCGCGATCTTGACCGCCGTGTGGATGCGGCTGGTGGTGGCGCCGCCGATGAGCAGCGGAATGTCCAGCTTCTCGCGCGTCATCTCGCGGGCAACGTGGCACATCTCGTCGAGGCTCGGCGTGATCAGGCCGGACAGGCCGATCATGTCCGCCTTCTCCTCCTTGGCGGCGGCGAGGATGTCGTTGGACGACACCATCACGCCCAGGTCGACCACGTCGAAGTTGTTGCAGCGCAAGACCACGCCGACGATGTTCTTGCCGATGTCGTGGACGTCGCCCTTGACCGTCGCCATGACGATCTTGCCCTTGGTCTGACGGTCGCCCGCCTGCTTGTCGGCCTCCAGATAGGGCTGGAGATAGGCGACCGCCTTCTTCATCACCCGGGCCGACTTGACCACCTGGGGCAGGAACATCTTGCCGGCGCCGAACAGGTCGCCGACCACGTTCATGCCGTCCATCAGCGGCCCTTCGATCACGTTGAGCGGCCGGCCGAGCTGGCGGCGCGCTTCCTCGGCGTCCTGCTCGATGAAGTCGGCGATGCCGTTGACCAGCGCGTGGGCGATCCGCTTCTCGACCGGCTCCGACCGCCAGGCCTGATCCTTCTTCTCTTCCCGGGCGCCGCCCCGGTAGTTCTCGGCGATCTCCAGCAAGCGGTCGGTGGCGTCGTCGCGGCGGTTGAGGATCGCGTCCTCGGCCGCCTCGCGCAGGTCTTCGGGGATGTCGTCGTAGATGGCGACCTGACCGGCGTTGAAGATGGCCATGTCGAGGCCCGCCGGGATGGCGTGATAGAGGAACACCGCGTGCATCGCCCGGCGCACGGTCTCGTTCCCCCGGAACGAAAAGGAGATGTTGGACAGCCCGGCAGACGTGCGCGCGCCCGGCAGCACTTCCTTGATTCGGCGGGTCGCCTCGAGAAAGGCGACGCCATAGTCGTTGTGCTCGGCGATGCCCGTGGCGACGGCGAAGACGTTGGGGTCGAAGATGATGTCCTCGGGCGCGAAGCCGACCTTTTCGGTCAACAGCTTGTAGGCCCGGGTGCAGATGTCGACCTTGCGCTCGACGGTCTCGGCCTGGCCGTCCTCGTCGAAGGCCATGACCACCACCGCCGCGCCGTAGCGGAGGATACGGCGGGCCTGGTCGAGGAACGGCTCCTCGCCCTCCTTCAGGCTGATCGAATTGACCACGGCCTTGCCCTGGACGTTCTTCAGCCCCGCCTCGATCACCGACCACTTCGACGAATCGATCATGATCGGCACGCGGCAGATGTCGGGCTCGGCGGCGACGAGGCGCAGGAACCGGACCATCGCGGCCTCGGACTCGAGCATGCCCTCGTCCATGTTGACGTCGATGATCTGGGCGCCGTTCTCGACCTGCTGGCGGGCGATGTCGAGCGCCGCCTCGAAGTCGCCCTCGACGATCAGGCGGCAGAATTTTGTGGAGCCGGCGACATTGGTGCGTTCGCCGACGGTCAGAAAGCGTTGGGATGCGAGGGTATCCATGTCCTTACCCCTCCACCGCGAGCGGTTCGAGACCCGACAGGCGCAACGCCGGCCGCGCCGGTTCGACGGCGCGCGGCGCGGCGGTCGCGAC
>CAMYMQ010000389.1 GCA_947259335.1 uncultured Alphaproteobacteria bacterium
CTGCCGCGCGCCAGCGGCGGCCCGCGCCGGCACGGTGACGGTCGCGGTGGCCGCCAACTTCGCACCGGCGGCAAAGGCGATCGGCGCGCTCTTCGACAGGGCGACAGGCCACAAAACCGTTTTCAGCGTCGGATCGACAGGGCAGCTCTATGCCCAGATCGCGCATGGCGCGCCTTTCGATGTCTTCCTCGCCGCCGATCGGGCACGCCCGGAACGAGCCATCGCCTCGGGTAATGCGGTTCCGGGCAGCCGCTTTACCTACGCCACGGGACGGATCGTCCTGTTCAGCACACGCAAGGGGCTGGTCACGGGCCCCGTGACGCTCAAGGCGGGATCGTTCCGCAAGATCGCGATCGCCAATCCGGCCACCGCGCCCTACGGCCTGGCGGCGGTGCAGTCGATGAGGGCGCTCGGCGTCTACCGCCGCTTGTCGGAAAAGATCGTCCAGGGCAACAATATCGCCCAGACGTTTCAGTTCGTGAAAACGGGCAATGCGGAAATCGGCTTCGTCGCCTTGTCCCAGGTCGTGGGAACCGACAGCGGATCGCGATGGGTCGTGCCCGACAGGCTCCACGCACCGATCGCGCAGGATGCCGTGCTGCTGAAGCGCGGGGCGGGCAACCCGGCGGCCCGCGCCTTCCTCGCCTTTCTGAAGGGGAGCCGGGCGCGCGCGGTCAAGGTGCGATACGGATACGGGGCGGGCGAATGACGCCCGGCCACTGATGCTCTCCATCGCGGAAATCTGGCCGCCGGTCAGCCTGACCATCGAACTCGCCGCGATCACGGCGGTTCTGCTGTTGTTGATCGGCACCCCGCTCGCCTGGTGGCTTGCCCACACCCGGTCGCGGATCCGGCCCGTCGTCGAGGCCGTCACCGCGCTGCCGCTGGTCCTGCCGCCGACCGTGCTCGGCTTCTATCTGCTGGTCCTGCTGGGGCCGGCGGCGCCGATCGGCAAGCTGTGGGTCGACCTGACCGGCACGACGCTCACCTTTTCCTTCACCGGACTCGTCGTCGCCTCGCTGTTCTATTCGCTGCCGTTCACCGTCCAGCCGCTCCAGACCGCCTTCGAAACGGTCGGGCGCGCGCCGCTCGAGGCGGCGGCCACCCTGCGCGCCTCGCCGTTCGACGCCTTTCTGACCGTCGCTTCGCCGCTGGCCCTGCGCGGCTACGTCACCGCCGCCGTGTTGACCTTCGCCCACACGGTGGGCGAATTCGGCGTCGTGCTGATGGTCGGCGGCAACATTCCCGGCGCGACCAAGGTGATCTCGATCGCGATATACGAGAATGTCGAGACGCTGAACTACGCGACCGCCCATGTCCTCTCCGGCGGCATGATCGCCTTCAGCTTCGTCGTCCTGCTGGCCGTCTACATCCTCAACCGCCGTTTTCGCGTCGGGCGCGCCTGAACGATGGCCGAACTCAACCTCGATATCGGGCTCGACTTCGGCGCCTTCGCGCTCGACGCGAAGGAAGAGACGATCCCCTTGCGCGGGGTCACCGCCCTGTTCGGCCCGAGCGGCAGCGGCAAGACCACCGTGCTCCGCATCGTCGCGGGACTGGAGCGTCAGGCGCGCGGCCGGGTCGCCTTCGATGGCACGGTGTGGCAGGACGATGCCCGCCGGCTGTTCGTGCCGCCCCACAGGCGCGCCATCGGCTACGTCTTCCAGGATGCCCGCCTGTTCGACCATTTGAGCGTCGGTGGCAATCTCGCCTATGCCCGCCGCCGCGGCGGCGGGGCGGACGAGACCCTGGCGTCGGAAGTCGTCGGTGCGCTCGACCTCGAACCGCTCTTGAAACGCCGGCCAGCCGCGCTGTCCGGCGGCGAGCGCCAGCGGGTCGCGATCGGCCGGGCGCTGCTGACAAGGCCGTCCCTGTTGTTGATGGACGAGCCGCTGTCCGCGCTCGATCTGCGCCGCCGGGCGGAAATCATCCCCTATATCGAGGCGCTGCCGCGGCGCTTTGGCGTGCCGGTCCTCTACGTCACCCACGCGATCGAGGAAGTGGCGCGCATGTCCGACGACATGGTGGTCCTGGCGGATGGCAGGTTCATCGCCGGCGGCCCGGCGGAGGACGTGATGGAGCGGCTCGACCTTCAGCCGCTGGCCGGCCATTTCGAGGCCGGCGTCCTGCTCGATGGCGCGGTCACCGGCCACGACGAGGCGTTCGCGATGACCGAGGTGGACCTGGGCACCCAGGAGGGCGGCGCCGGAGGCGGCCAGAAGATCCGCATGCCGGGAGTCGATGTGCCCGTGGGTCAGCGGGTGCGGCTGCGCGTGCGCGCCCGCGATGTCTCTCTGGCCACCTCGCGGCCGGAAAACATCTCGATCCGTAACATCCTGTCCGGCCGGGTCCTGTCGCTGGTCGAGGAGGAGGAGCGCGCCTTCGCCGAGACGCTGATCGACATCGGCGGCCAGCATTTGCGCGCGCGGCTGACCCGGGAGGCGGTGGCCGCGCTCGGCCTCGAGCCGGGCGCCGAGGTTTACGCGCTGATCAAGAGCATCGCCTTCGACCGGCGGCTGCTGCCCTCTTGAGCGGCGGCGGAGGCCGCCGCCGCACTCAGTTCATGTCGGCGAGGACTTCGTCGAAATACTTGCAGATCTGGTCGAGGTCGTTGCGGCTCTTTTCGAGTGCCTCGCGCAGGCGCTGGGACGCCTTCTCCACCTTGGGCACCACGGCCTTGAGCCGGTTCGGGTTCTGCTGGGCTATCTGCTGGAGCCGCGCGGACACGGCGTCCGCCTTGGCCTGGGCTTCCGCTTTCGTGCAGGCGACCGCATGGGGCGCGGCGCACAGGCCGGCGGCCAGGGCTGCGACAATCGCGGTCTTCGACATGAGCTTCATCGGTCGGGCCTCTGGACGCTTTCGATCCCCGCCCTCTCGGGCAACGGGGAGAACTGTAGACCGGGCGCCGCCGCCCTTTCCAGAGCCGATGCGCGGTCAGACGATCTCGCGGCTGCCGTCGGAGTAGCGGATCTTGACCGTTACCGTCCCC
Organism: uncultured Alphaproteobacteria bacterium; assembly: GCA_947259335.1. GTDB lineage: Bacteria > Pseudomonadota > Alphaproteobacteria > Bin65 > Bin65 > CAMYMQ01. The sequence goes on from CAMYMQ010000389.1 coordinate 2,990, forward strand.
TCGTTGAGCAGCCACGGCCGAATCTTGAAGGTGCGGGCGCCGCTCTTGTGCATCGGATCGGCTTCGGCGATTCCGCGAGCCTCGTCCAGCGAGGCGGCCCGGACGATCACCATCCCTTCGCCCTCCCAGCGCGCTTCGTCGTCGGTCCAGAACGGCCCGGCCCCGAACATGATGCCCTTCTCCTCGAGCTCGACCTGGTACTTCAGGTGCGCCTCGATATTCTCCATCACCGGGCCGATCCCGTCGGCGGGGCTGGTGAAAACGGCATAGAGCTGCTTCTGCAGCATGCCCCGGCTGGCCTCCAGGATATCCGTGACCTTCAGGCTGTCGTCCGGCACGATGCGTCCTCCCTTTGTTCGCTGCCACCTCGATTCAATAGAACGCCCTATTGGCCGGGTGACCCTTTCTTCAAAAAGTGTAATATCACGAACAGGGCCCCAGCAGAATCGGCCGTCCGGCCGAGGTCAAGAACGGGGCGCCAGGGAGGAACAGAATGACAGCCATGATTCGCAAAGCCTGCCTCGGCGGCGTCATCACGGCCGCGTTGCTCGCGACCGCGGCGACCGCGCCGGCCGAGACCTTCAAGCTGACCGCCGGGTCCAGCCATCCGCCGGTGGTGCCGTGGGTCGGCGTGATCAAGAACCACGTCGTACCGCAATCGATCCTTCGCCTGAAGGCGATGGGCGGCAAGCACACCATCCAGTGGACCCAGGCCTACGCCGGGGCGCTCTACAATTTCCAGAACACGCTCGAAGGCGTCCAGGAAGGCCTCGCCGACATCGGCTGGGTCGGCACCCTGTGGGAGCCGGACAAGCTGCCGCTCCAGGACATGACCTACTTCCTGCCCTTCGTGACCGAGAACACCCGCCACCTGATCGAGATCCAGGACGAGCTGCACCGGACCATCCCCGCGATGAACCAGCAGTGGCTGAAGTACAAGAACGTCTATCTCGGACCGCAGGCCACCGACGGCTACGTCATCATCTCGAAGACGCCGATCAATTCGGTCGCCGACCTCAAGGGCAAGAAGTTCTATGCCCCCGGCGCGGTCGCCCGGTGGATCCAGGGCACCGGTGCCATCGGCGTCGATGGCGGCCTGCCGGTCTACTACAACGGCATCAAGACCGGTATCGCCGACGGCGCCATCGTGCCCGGCACCGGCATCCTGCCGTTCAAGCTCCAGGAGGTCGCGCCCTACGTGACCAGGGTGAGGCTCGGCGCCATGATCTCGGGCGCGCTGACCATGAACCTCGACACCTGGAAGCGGCTGCCGCCGGACGTCCAGAAGATGTTCAAGCAGCTCGGCCAGGAATATGGCGACAAGGTCACCGTCGCGATCGTCGCCAATGTCGACAAGCACTTCAAGATCCTGGCCGCCAAGGGCGCCAAGTTCTCGACCATGCCGCTGGACGAACAGAAGAAGTGGGCCAAGGCCCTGCCCAACATCGGCGGCGACTGGGCCAAGGCGACCGAGAAGCGCGGCCTGCCGGCCAAGCAGGTGCTCAAGGCCTTCATGGCGGGCGTCCGCAAGCGCGGCGACACGCCCCTGCGTGACTGGGATAAGGAACTGTAGATTTGGCATCAGCCACCTTGGCTGACTCCAAGCAGACCGAATCCGGCGGGACGCCCGGCAATCGCTGGCGTCCCGCCGCCCTGTTCACGCGCCTCACCTCGCTGACCAACAGCGCGGGGACCTTCTGGGTCTTCTGCATCATGCTGTTGATCACCGCCGACGTGGTCGCCCGCGGGCTGTTCAACGAGCCGATCCGCGGCGTGGCCGAACTGGTCGGCTATTCGATCGCGGGCGCGGTCTATCTCCAGGTCGCCAACACCATTCATGTCGGCCGCTTCACGCGCGCCGAGATGCTGATCGGCCGGCTGCCCGAGACGCGGCCGGTCGCGGGCGCCATCTACCACGCCTTCTTCAGCGCCCTGGGCGCCTGCGTGTTCGTGCTGATCGCCAACGGCGCCTGGCTCAAGTTCGAGGAAGCCTGGCCCGACGGCGTGTTCGGCGCCACCGGCGAGTTCACCATCAAGGTCTGGCCGCTGCGGATGATCATGACCGTCGGCGCGGTCCTCGCGGCGCTCGAGTTCCTGAGGCAGCTCGCCGGCAATCTGCGCGATCTTCAACTCGCCCTCCGGGCTCGGCGGCACGGCGGCGAGCGCAAACCGGTCGGCTGGGGACCGCTCGCCCTCCTCGCGGGCGCCATCGCCCTGGTCGTCGTGGCGGCCCTGAGCGAACTCAGCCGCCTCCAGGTCGGCGCGCTCTCCTTCGCCGGCATCCTGCTGGTCATCTATATGGGCGGGCACATCGCGATCGGGCTGATCACGCTGGGCGTGCTCGGCATCTGGATCATGATGGGCAGCCCGACCATCGCCTTCAACATGGTCAAGATTGCGTCGACCGAGTTCCTGCGGAATTACGTCTTCGGGGTGATCCCTTTGTTCGTGCTGATGGGCCTCCTGGTCAGCGAATCCGACATCGGCAAGGACACCTTCGCGGTCGCCCGCTGGATGCTCAAGGGCATCAAGGGCGGGCTCGGCGTCGCCACGGTCGTCGCCAACGCGATCTTCGCCGCGATCACCGGCTCGTCCATCGCGTCGGCCGCGGTCTTCTCGAAGATCGCCGCGCCCGAGATGTTCGCCCACGGATACTCCCCGCGCTTCGCGGTCGGCACGGTCGCGGGCAGCTCGGTGCTCGGCATGCTGATCCCGCCGAGCCTGCTCCTGATCATCTACGGCTTCGTCGCGGAACAGTCGGTCGGCATCCTGTTCCTGGCGGCCGTGCTGCCGGGCATCATCCTGGCCGTGGCGATGGCCGGCATGATCATCGGCATGGCCCACTGGCTGCCCGACATGGTCGGCACGCCGAGCGATGCCGACGATGCCCACGAGAGCGTGGCGTCGGCGGCGAAGAAGCTGCTGCCGATCCTGGCGCTGATCGGACTGGTCCTGGGCGGGATCTATGGCGGGCTGTTCACCCCGGTCGAGGCGGGCGCGATCGGCGCCCTGGGCGCGCTCGTCCTGGCGATGCTCAAGCGGCGGCTGCCTTTGAGCCGCCTGTGGCGGGTGCTGATCGAGACCGGGCACATTTCCGTTTCGATCCTGTTCCTGATCCTCGCCGCCAATGTCTATGGCCGGATGCTCGCGCTGTCGGGACTGCCCCAGCAGATGGGCGAGCTGATCGGCGCGGCCGAGCTCGGCTTCTATGGCTTCATGGCGCTCTACGTGATCCTGCTGATCATCCTGGGCATGTTCCTGGACTCGACCTCGATCATCCTGATCGTGCTGCCCTTCGTGCTGACCATCGTCCAGGGCTATGGCGCGGATCTGGTCTGGTTCGGGATCGTCACCGTGATCGCGGTGGAGATGGGATTGCTGACTCCACCGCTCGGATTGTCCTGTTTCGTGGTCCGATCTACGCTCGATGACGACCGGATCACCCTGAAGGACATCTTCGCGGGCGCCTTCCCCTTCGTCCTACTGATGTTGGCGGTCACGATCCTGCTGATCGCGGTGCCCCAGATCACCCTGTTGTTCGTCCAGTAAGAGCGCGCCATGAAACGCAGCACCGACCGCTTCCTGACCACCCATACCGGCAGCCTGCCCCGGCCCGACGACCTGATCCGGATGATGTTCGCCAAGGAGGAGGGAGTCCCGGTCGACCGGGACCGGCTGGCCGCCCGCATCAAGTCGGCGGTGGCCGAGGTCGTCGCCAAGCAGGTCGAGGCCGGCATCGACCTCGTCAACGACGGCGAGATGAGCAAGCCGAGCTATGCCACCTACATCAAGGACCGGCTCGGCGGCTTCGGCGGCGAAAGCAACAGCTTCGTCTACGGGGATCTGGTCGACTTCCCCGAACTGCGCGACCGGGTGTTCGGCGATCCCGGCCGGTCGCGCCGGAAGACGCCGGCCTGCACCGGCCCGATCACCGTCCTCGACGCGCAGGCGCCCGAAACCGACGCCGCCAACCTGACCGCGGCCATGGCCGGGACGAGTGCCAGCGAAGGCTTCATGAGCGCCGCGTCGCCCGGCGTGATCGCGCTGTTCTTCAAGAACGAGCATTATCCGAACCGCGAGGCCTATCTGGAAGCGATCGCCGAGGCGATGCGGGTCGAATACGAAGCCGTCGCCAATGCCGGCCACGTCCTCCAGCTCGACTGCCCCGACCTGGCCATGGGCCGGCACATCCAGTTCGCCGACCTCGACCTCGGCGGCTTCCGCCGGATGGCGCAGCAGAATATCGAGGCGCTCAACCACGCCACCGCCAACATCCCCGAGGACCAGCTTCGCATCCACCTGTGTTGGGGAAACTACGAGGGCCCGCACCATTGCGACGTGCCGCTGTCGGACATCATCGACCTGGTGTTCACCGCCCGGCCCCACGCGATCTCCTTCGAAGCGGCGAACCCGCGCCATGCCCACGAATGGACCCTGTTCGAGCGGGTCGAGCTGCCCGATGGCAAGGTGCTGATCCCGGGCGTGCTCGAATCCAAGAGCAACTTCATCGAGCACCCGGACCTGGTCGCCCAGCGGATCGGCCACTACGCCAACCTGGTCGGCCGCGAGAACGTGATCGCAGGCACCGATTGCGGCTACGGCACCTGGGTCGGCCAGGCCGCCGTCGACCCCCGCGTCGTCTGGGCCAAGATGGCGGCGATGGCCGAGGGCGCGCGAATTGCCTCGCGCGAATTCTGGGCCGGCTGACGCTGTGGAGCGTTCCGGCGCTGGACGCGGGCGGGCGCTCGTTGCACAACAGCGGCTGATCCCGATGCAGAGACCCGCCGGAGTGCCGCGATGAAGCCCGACCTGTTGGTGACCGCCGTTTTCGCGCCCGAAAAGATGGCGCAGCTCACCGAGCGGTTCGAGGTCCACGCCCTGTTGCCCGAACCGGTGCCGGGCACGGTTCCCGCGGCCGTTGCCGAAGCGGTGCCGGCCGAGGTGCTGGCCCGGGTGCGCGGGCTGGCCACC
>CAMYMQ010000390.1 GCA_947259335.1 uncultured Alphaproteobacteria bacterium
CCGGCGGCTGGTGCGCCGAAGCGGCCGCCCTTCTCGCGGCGGACACCGTGCTGATTCTCGACGTGACCGCCGGGGCCGGGCCCAGCGCCGAAACGCCCCCCGATCAGGATGCGCGCCGGATGGCCGCGATGCCGGCGGAGCGGCGTCCCCTGTTTCTGGCGGCTCGCCGCGTTGCCCGGATGGCCCTCGCCGCCGCGACAGGCTGCGATCCCGCCTGCCTCCTGATCGACGCCCCGGGTGACACCAGACCCCGCTGCACCGGCTTGCTGTGCGACGGGCCGCAGGCCGCTGCGGTGAGGGAATACGGGATCGGCTTCAGCTACGCCCGGAACCGCGCCTTGGTTGCGATCGCACGGGGCCTGCAGGTCGGTGTCGATCTCGAAGCCCTGCCGCAACCCGGCGGCCGACGGCGCCGCCGGGACGCTATTCGCGAAGCGTATTTCGCCGACATGCCGGACGGGATCGGGACGACAACGGCCGAGGAATTTCTCGCCGCGTGGACGCGCCACGAAGCCTTCCTGAAAGCCTGCGGCGACGGCATCACGCTCCCGGCGGAACGCCGCGATCCGGCGGCCGAGGGCTACACCGTCCACGCCGTCGACGCCGGCACGGGATATGTCGCCGCGGTCGCGGCGAAAGCGTCATCCTTCAGGTATGGAATTCTGCCGGCGTCGCCGGCACCCGCGTCCCAACCCACCGGGCCGAAAGATGCCCCTGCCCTTCCCTAGCTGACCGGGCCCCTAGCTTACCGGTGCGCCGTTCGATACCGAGTGGAGGAGATCGACCAGTTGGTCCAGGTTTTCGAGATCGTTCAGTTTGGACCGCGGGACCTTCACTTTCATTTCCCGCATGGTCAGGGAAATGACCTCGACGATGTCCAGGCTGCTCGCGCCCAGGTCGCCCATGGAGCTGCCCGAATCGATTTCCGATACGTCCATTTCGAGCACGTCGGCCAGGTGCGACTTGACGATCTCTTCAATTCTTTCGCGCTGCACAGCTAGACTCCCGCTCCAGTCGCTACCCCGGTTTCTCTTCTTTGTTGGACAATGTGTTCAATCACATTGCCGCCCTGCACAATCCGACCGAAGATGTCGAGACACACCCCCTGCCGCAAGTCTTTTTTAGCGAAACTCCCGGCCGTTACGGCTCCCCCGCCCGCCCTGTGTCCGCCGCGGTGGCGGCGCCGGGATCGAGCGACGTCCGCATCGCCTCGAACACGGCCCGAGCGGTGCGGTCCCAGGTCAACACGGTTCGAGCGCGATGCCGTCCCGCCTCGCCCATATGCCGCGCCAGATCCGGGTTCCCCAGCAATCGGGCGAGCGCATCAGCGGTCGCCGCCGCGTCGCCGGGCGGCACCAGCAGTCCGGTTCCCCCGTCGACGATAACCTCCGGGATACCGCCGCTCCGCGATCCTACGACGGGCCGCCCGCAGGCGCCGGCCTCTACGAAGACCAGCCCGAAGCCCTCGACGTCCGGCGGCTTGAGCCGCGACAGCATGGCCAGTGCATTGCAGGCGTGAAGGGCATCGATGACTTCGTCGCCCGAGACCTCGCCGAGGAAACTGACGTGGTCGGACAGACCGAGGGACGCGGCCAATTCCCGGAGCCGGGGCAGATCGGGCCCGTTCCCGACGACCACATAGGCCGCGTCCGGAACCTGTCCGCGCAGGGCGGGCATCGCCGCGATGGCGGTATCGACCCCCTTGTAGGCGTGGAGGCGGGTCACGGTGACGAAAAAGGGGCGGCCGCCGAGGCCATGCCGCTCCCGGAAACGCCGCGCCCGGTCTTCGGCATCCGCCACGTCGAAGCGCGCGGCGTCGACCCCGGAACCGATCACCTCGATGCGGTCCCGGTCGACCCCGAGGCCTTCCGACAAGCCAGCCGTATAGGCGCTGTTTGTAAAGACGCCGTCGGCACCCCGCAGCACCTTGCGGCGCAGCGCGTCATAGGCCTTCTGCGCCGGGGCGAAGCCGGCGAGTGGTCGAAGGAGAAGTTCGCGGCCGTGGGCGGCGACGAAGACCCGCTTCGGCCACCCGAATCGGCGGGCCATCAGCGCGCCGGGACCGGTGCTCCACTGGGCATGCAGGGAGACATCGAAGCGCCCGGCGCGGGCGCGCCGCCACAGGGTCGGGATGCCGCGGACCACCATCGCGTCGGTCGAGGACCGGATGCGATCGACCCGGAACGGCAGGCCGGCATCGAATTCCTCATGGCCGGAAAAGACCGGCGCGATGACCTCCAGCCCCTCGCACCACCGCGAGAGCCGGAGCGCGAGTTCATGGCTGAAGGTCTGGATCCCGCCGACCTGCGGCGGGAAATCCTGGGTGATCAGCAATACCCGCATGGACCGCTTCCGCACTCCTCGACTTGCCGGCATCGTCGCGCGGCGGCTCCAGCGACGGGTGTGTCCGGTCTCCGCTGGGACAAGACGACGCCGCGTTTTACATTGCAAGTCCCGCGCCGTTCGGGCTTGGCGGGGGAAGACGTCCCGCGCTATCGGTTCTGGCGGTCGGGATAGCGTTCCGCCCGGTCCCAATGGCGGTAACGCCGCGACACGTCAGGTCAGTGCTGAAAGGCGCCGCATGTTGGTCTCCCCTCCCACAGAAGCAGCCCCGGCCCGGCCGGATTTTCGGAGCCCGGCCTGCGCGCGCGACGCCGCCCCGTGACAGGCCCGCACCGACACTCGATTCCCAACCGTTTCGTCTTCGTGTGGACCGGTGCCCGCTTTCCCTACCACTGCCGGCTGGCGATCGAGTCGGCGCTGCTGGCCGACCCGGACGCCCAGATCCTTGTGGCGACCTTCGGCGACCGTCCCGACGGCAACGCGGATTTCGAAGCGGTCAGGCAGTACCGCCGGGTCACCGTCGAGGACGTAGACCTTGAGGACTGTTTCGCCGGCCTGGACGCACCGCCGCAGGCCTGGCGCGCCCTGCTGGAGGCGATTCCCCGAGGTGCGGCCAGCGCCCGCAGCGACCTTGTCCGCTACGGTCTCCTCCATCGGCGCGGCGGCGTCTATCTCGACCTCGATGTGCTTGTCCTGAAAGACCTGCGGCCCCTGCTGCACCATGCGGCCTTCCTCGGCGAGGAACGCGTCTGGAAGGTGAACGAGGCGCGGGTCGAGGGACAGTTGCGTCCGTGGATGCTTATCCCGACCCTGGCCTACGGCGTTGCCTACGCGCTGCGCTGGGTCGACGCGCGCCTGCTCGGCGGCCACCGGCTGACCGAACCGCTGGCGCGGGTGCTCGACCCCGCGTGGAGCACCCCCAAACTGAACAACGCGGTCATCGGCGCGGCCCCCGGCAATCCGTTCCTGCGCCGGGTTCTGGCCGATGCCCTGCGCGCCGATCCGGCCATCAGATACAGTCTCGGGCCCACCCTGGTAGAGCGCGCCTTCCGGGCGAACCCCGGAGATGTCGTCCGGCTGCCGAAAGAAACCTTCTTCACACAGCCCCCGAGCTACTCCTTCCGGTTCTTCCACGGCGCGCCGCCACCGCTGCCCGACGCCGCCCGCCTCATCCACTATGTCTCCAGCAACCACGCCGGGCTGCTGGGCGGGCTGGACGCCGACGCCGTCGCGGACCCCGGGCGGACAGCCCTCTTCTACCGACTGGCGCGGCGCATCGCGCGCGAGGCCGAGGATCTGCCGCGCAAGCCGTGACCGGCCGCCGGATTCCGGCGCGCGGTCCCAAGGGATGGGACTTGGTCCTTGACGGGCCAACGGGCGTCATGGTGCCTATCCGCTCGACTCCGCGCACGGCGGCCGTTCCGGGCGGATGCGCCACCTGGGAATACCCCGCAAAGGCACGACGCGCATATGGACGCGAAGAAAGAAGAATGGTTGCGCGCGAACCTGCGCATCGTGCTGTTCACGGGGAACTACAACTACATCCGCGACGGCGTCGCGGTGACGCTGAACAAGCTGGTCGCCTTCCTCGAATCCCACGGGATCGAGGTTGTCGTGGTGGCGCCGACCACCCGGACGCCCGCCTTCGAGCCCCACGGCCGCGTGATTTCGGTGCCCTCGATACCGGCGCCGGGGCGCGGCGAGTACCGCGGCGCGATCGGCCTGCCGCGGCGCGTGCGGCGTGAGATCGAGGCGTTCGCGCCGACCCTGTTCCATGTCGCGGTTCCCGATATTCTCGGCTTTCGCTCGCTCCAGTTCGCGCGGCGTCTGGGACTTCCGGCGGTAGCCTCCTACCACACGCGCTACCAGACCTATTTCCGCTATTACGGCCTTGGCTTCCTGGAGCCCTTGTGGCGGCGCTACACGGCCTATTTCTACGGCCGATGCCATCAGCTCTATGTCCCATCCGAGACGATCGGCGACGTGTTGCGGCAGGAAGGCGTGACGACCGATATCCGGGTCTGGTCGCGCGGCGTGGACGCCGACCGCTATCACCCGCGGAACCGGTCGGACGCCTGGCGCGCGCAGCTAGGCGTCGGCGACGAGGTGCTCGTGACCTATGTCGGGCGGCTGGTGCGGGAAAAGAACATGGCCGGGCTGACCCGCGCCTTTGCCGCGCTCAACGCCCAGGGTTCGGGCTGGCGGACGATGATCGTCGGCAACGGCCCGGAAGAGAAGAAGGTCCGCGCCGCCCTGCCCGGCACGATCTTCGCCGGCTTCCTCTACGACGACGATCTGGCCCGCGCCTATGCGTCGTCCGATCTGTTCTTCTTTCCCAGCATCACGGAAACCTTCGGCAACGTGACCGCCGAGGCGATGGCGAGCGGGCTGCCCGCCGTCTGCGCCGACGCGCCCAACAGCCGGTCGCTGGTGATCCCCGGCGAGACCGGGATGCTCGTCGATTCCAGCAAGCCCGATAATTTCATCGAGCCGTTGAAAATGCTCGCCGGCGACCCGGATCTCAGAAGGCGGATGGGGGACGCGGCCCGGAGCCATGTCGTCGAGAACTTCGCGACCGCCAGCGTGATGCGCCGGATCCTCGACTACTATCATGACGCCTTGACCGGGCCGCGTCGGCCTCAGGAGCAGCCGTGAAGGTCGTCGACGTCGCCGAGTTCTACGCCGAGCGCGGTGGCGGGGTTAAGACCTACCTCAACGCCGAGATCGCCTTCGGCGCGCGGCACGGCCACGAGATCGTCGTGGTCGCCCCGGGGGCCGAGACCCGCACCGATCCCCGCGACGGCGGCCGCGTCGTCTGGGTGAAGAGTCCGCCGACCCCCGATCCGCGCTACCGGACCTTCTGGCGGTCCGCGCCGGTCTTCAAGGTTCTCGACCGGGAACGCCCGGACATCGTGGTCGGGTCGTCGCCCTGGATCGGCGGGCGCATCGTCGCCAAGTGGCGCGGGCGCTCCCGGAAAGTGATGTTCATGCATCAGGACCCGGTCGCGGCCTATGGGTATTCGCTGCTCGGCCGGAAGCTGCGGCACGATCGCGTCGACCGGCTGTTCGCCTGGTACTGGTGTCTGCTCAGGCGCCTGACCAACCGCTACGACCTGACCATCGTGGGCAGCCAATGGTTCGCCGCGCGGCTGGCGACGTTCGGCTTCCGGGAACCCAAGGTCGTCCCTTTGGGCATCGACAAGTCGCTGTTCCTGTCGGCGAAACGGGACCCGGCGCGTCGGTCCGACCTGCTGGCCCGCTGCGGGGCGACGCCCGACGCGACCCTGTTCCTCGCGGTAAGCCGCCATCATCCCGAGAAGCGGCTCGATCTGGTGATCGACGCCTTCGCCGCGCTCAACGCCGGCGGCGGCCACGGCCTCGTCATCGTCGGCGACGGCCCGATCCGGCGCCGGATCGAGCGAAGGGCGGCGCGGGTCCCCGGTGTCCATGTGATGGGCTTCGTGCCGGACCGGGAGGCGATGGCCTCGATACTGGCGTCGGCCGACTATTTCGTTCACGGCGGGGCCTTCGAACCCTTCGGATTGGCGGTGGCCGAAGCGATGTGCGCCGGGCTGCCGATGGTCGTGCCGGAAACGGGCGGGGCCGGCGAACTCGCCCAACCGTCGTTCTCGGAGACCTATCCCCCCAACGGCGTCGCCGATTGCGCCGAGGCGATGCGGCGGCTGATGGCCCGCGACCGGAGCCAGCTGGTCGACGCCTGCCGGGCCGCCGCCCGCGAGCAGGTCTTTGCCGCCGACGACCATTTCCTGCGCCTGTTCGAAGCCTATGCCGAGCTGCTGGGCCGTGCCCCGGCCCCCGCCCCAGCCTCGGCCCCCGCCCCCGCTACCGGTAAACCAGGCGCTTGAAATAATAGTAGGAGTAGGAGCGGCTCGGCAGGCTGCGGTCGGCCCTGAACATCCGTCCATGGATGCACTTGGTCCGGATGAGGAACTGGTCGCCGAAAGTCAGCACGCTGCGGTGATAGTCGTCGTCGTCATGCTCGAGGATGCGATAGCGCCCGACCGCCGGGTCTTCATGGTCGCCCAGGGCGAAGGGCGTGTCGATCGGCCGTCCCAGCGCCTCGTTCGAAGCCGCGCCGATACAGCCCGGCCCCGTGATATCGAGCAGGTCGCGGCCGTAGTCCCGGGCGCGCACCTGCCGGACCGTCCGTTCGACCGCTGCGGTCAGAAACGGGTGGCCGGGCGCTGCCGCCATGAACGCATTGTAGAGATAGGCAAGGCCGTGACCTTTCGAACCCGGCCGGTCGCGAACCCCCACGAAGTCCGGCGGAGCATCCGACGAAAAATCGAGGATCGTGCGCAGCGCCACCAGGGGCTCCATTCGGATGTCGGCATAGACGCCCCCTTCGGCGGCCAGATAGCAGTAGCGCCACAGATCCGCGCGATAGGCTCCCGGAACCAAAGAATCGAAGGCTTCGAGGACCTCGGTGGGATAGCGCTCCTGAATGAAGGCCCGCGCCGCGTCGTCATCGAAGAACTTGTAGTCGAACTCGGGGTTCATCTCCTGCCATGCGGTCGCGGCGCCATGGATGGGCCGGACCAGCGCGGACGTTCGATAGGTCTGGACCAGCACGCGCGGAATCGTCGACACGGTCGGAAAATCGTCGACGAGACGCGGGCGCGTCGGCTCCAGGTCGTCGACCGGGTAATCGGTCAGCCAATGCCGAAAATCGCTGCAAAAGTCGGCCAGCTTCCGCCGCCGGGTATCGCCCAACAGTCGCATGAACACCTGCGTCCCGACCTTCATCTGCCTGACTGTTCGTCCCACCGACTCACTGTCCGTTCAACCCCGAAACTTCGGCGCGCCGATACTACGGTGCCTCTTAGCGGAACACCGCTCGCTGGTGGTAGAGTTCGCCGTAGCCCGGTCCGCGATTGGCCTTGTCCGCGTTGGCCATCGGTCCCCGGATGCATTTGCTGACGATCGCCGGCCGTCCCGCGAGCCTGACGACGGCCTGATAGTAGATGTCGACCTCATGCGACAGGATCCGGTAGCGCCCGGCTGCGTCGTGACGGTGGTCGCCAGGCTCGAAACGGGTGTCCACCGGCCTGCCCAGCGCATCGTTGACCGCCGCGCCGAAACAGCCGGGGCCGGTAATCTCCAGCATGTCGCGGCCATAGTTCCGGTCGAGGATCATGCCGACGGCCCGGTCGAGGGCCGCGACGAGAAAGGGATGGTCGGGCGCGGCCGCGATGAAGGCGTTGTAGAGGTACGAATGCCCCTCGCCGCCGCCCGAGCCCTGCTGGTCGCGGGGCGCCACGAAGGCCGGCGGCGCCTCGTCGGCGAACCCGAGGATCGTCCGGAGCGCCAGCACCGGCACCATTCGAATGTCGACATAGACCCCGCCTTCCGCCACGAGATAGCAGTATCTCCAGAGATCGGCGCGGAAGGCCGCCGGCGTGAGGCTGTCGTATGCCTTGAGCACGTCGCCTCCGAAGCGGGACGCGATAAAGTCCCGCGCCGCGGCGTCGTCGAAGAACCGGTACTCGAATTCCGGATTCATCTCGGTCCATTTGAGGACCGCGGAATGAATGGGACGCACGACCGACGCGGTCCGAAAGGTCTGCACGATGACCCTCGGCACCGGCGACGCTGTCGGGAAGGCCTCGATGCGACGGGGCCGGGTCACATCGAGGGTATCGATCGGGTAGACCAACAGACGATCCCGCGCATCCTGCAACGCGGGAGTGTATTTCTGGCCCCGCTTGCGGATGAACGCTTTCAGGCCCACGGCGACGACGCCCGGTCGACGGGCGAAAAGGACGATGAAAGCGGCATGATGTGAAGATAACAAGACATCGAAAATGGCTCTCAGAGACTTTGACTAAAGGAAATTTTTGTCTTCCGTTTCTGGAATCTTATTTTTCCCTTTTTTTATCCTGCTTTGTCCGAATACCCGGGCCTTCGCCACCCTCATTCGGGTCAATTTCCTGGATCACCACAGCGGCCCTCCAGGGCCGGCGCCGCTGGAATCGAAGTCCTCTTCCGGCTCCATTGTCGCTCGGCCACCTCCGGTCCGCTGATGGCCAAGGCGCTTGCGGCTCCGGTATCGCTGCCGGAAACGTCCGTCTCGATCGGCCTCGGCGAGACCACGATGGTTAATCGCCGGGGGCCTCTTTTTATTGACAGAGGCGTTCTTGATGAGCAAGCACGAATGTGCCGAATCCCTTGACGCAGCGCCAATTTGACGGCCATCTGTCGAGACGGGGCAAGGCTGCGGCCGGGGGCGTGCCGCGTCAGCGGACAGGGAAGTGCCAGGAACCGGGATTTGACGAGCATCTACCAAAAATTCTTTGCCCGCTCCAAACGGAAATCGGCGGCCGTCGTCGCATGCCTGCTGTTGGCCGGCTTCCTCGAGATGGTCGGCCTGGGCGCCATGCTGCCCCTGTTCAAGGTCGTGATTCAGAGCGGCCAGCAGGATGAAACGGTGCTCGGCCGATACACGCTCGAACTGCTCTCCTTCCTTGGAATACCCGCGCAAATACTGCCGCTGACGGGCGTCGTTGTTGCCGCTTTGATTTTGAAAACTCTCGTCGGATTTTTCGCCCAAACCTACGCCGACATGGCGGCGAACGAGGTCTCTACAAACTTCCGCCGAGAGCTCCTCGCGAAAGTCTTCAACGCGCGTTGGGGATACCTGGTCAGCCGAAAGTCCGGCACCATCGCCAACGCGCTCAGCGACGAAGCGAGCCGGGCGGGTGACGCCTACAGCGCCGCAGCGCGGCTGATCGCCAATTCGATCAAGTCCGGGATCTACTTCCTGGTCGCCGTCTTGATCTCCTACAAGCTGGCCATCGCCGGCCTGGCGATCGGCGGGATCATGTTCTTCGGCTTCGCCTGGATCATCCGCATGAGCCGAACCGCGGGCGACAGGCAGACCCAGGCGACCTCGCAGCTCGTCTCGCACGTCTCCGACGCCATGGGGAACCTGAAGGCGATCAAGGCGATGGACCGCCAGGATCACTTCGTCAGGCTGTTCCGGCGCAGCATCGACAGCCTGCGCGCCGCCATCCGCCGTCAGGTGATCCTGCGCCAGATCAGGACGGTCAGCACGGACATCGTCATCTCGATCATGTTCGGCGCCGGCTTCTTCATTTCCATCACCTTCTTCGACGTCGCCTTCACCGACCTGATCGTCATGGCGCTGGTGACCGGCCAGGCGGCAACGACCTGGCGGATGCTGCAGGACCAGCTCCAGAACCTCGCCGAGCTGGAAAGCGCCTTCATCGCGGCGGACCGGCTGATCGGCGAGTTCGAGGACGTTGCGGAACACCGGGCGGGCACCAGGGTGCCGACCCTCGCCACGGCCTGCGAGTTCCAGGACGTGACCTTCGCCCATGTCGAACAGCCGGTGGTGAAGAATGTGTCCTTCACCATCCCGGCGAACCAGATCACGGTCTTGCAGGGACCGTCGGGCGCGGGCAAGACGACCCTGATCGATCTTCTCCTCGGACTGTACCGGCCCGATTCGGGGCGCATCCTGGTCGATGGGGTCGACCTCGACGAGATCTCGACCGCCGAATGGCGGGGCGCGATCGGCTACGTGCCGCAGGAATTGACCCTTCTACACAGCACCGTCCGCGAGAACATCACCCTCGGCAACGATGCGATCACCGATGCCGAGGTCTATGAAGCCCTGGAACTGGCCGGCGCGCGAGGCTTCGTGGACGCCCTCCCCGACGGTCTCGACGAACAGGTCGGCGAGATGGGCGGCAGGCTTTCCGGCGGCCAGCGGCAGCGCGTGGCCATCGCCCGTGCCCTGGTCGGCAAGCCGAAGCTGCTGGTCCTGGACGAGGTGACCAGCGCCCTCGACCCGGAGACCGAGCGCGCCATCTGCGAGAATGTCACCGGGTTGCAGAGCGCCTTTACGATCGTCGCGATCACCCATCGGCCGATCTGGGCCTCGGTGGCGGACACGCTCTACCAGATGCAAGAGGGGACGCTCACGCGGCTGCCCGTGCCCCGGGAGAGCGACGAGGGTGACGTCGGGCTCCGGGCCAAGAACGCCTGATGGAGGCGGTCCTCCACCGGCTTCTGATCTGGGGCGCGGAAATTCCGGAGCCGCTGCGCCGAACCTGCCGGGACACGGAAGCCCTCCTTCCGGAATTCGAGGTTCGATTGTGGCGGAACGACGATGTCAGAGCCCTGCTGGCCGACCGCGCGCCCGACTATCTGCGCGTCTATGACGGCTATGCACGCGACATCCAACGCGCCGACTTCGCGCGCTACGCCATCCTCTATTTCTGCGGCGGCCTCTATCTCGATCTCGATGTCGAGGCGCTCCGGCCCGGACCGCCGCTGTTCTCCGGGCCCTGGGCCCACAGCTGCCTTCTGTGTGAAGAGACCCGGCTCACGCCCGAGTTCCGCGCCGCAACCGCCTCCTATCCCATCAGGCAATGCCTGCCGGAAGACGAGCGGCCCGAATGCACCCGCCGGATCGCGAACTATCTTATGGCCGCCGCCACGGGCGACCAAACGATGAAGCGCATCCTCGACCTGTGCGTCGCGCGAAGCGGTCTGACGGTGCGGGAGGACTATGACGTCATCTTCACCACCGGGCCCGACGTGGTCAGCACAGTCGTCGAGTCCCATGAAGACGAAAGCCTTCGCGTGATCCCGCTTGCGGAAGCCGACCCATTCTTCAGGCATCAGGCGGCGGGGTCGTGGCGAACCGACGCCCGCGCCGCGCCGCGATAGCGGTTCCGTTTCGCGCGGAGCTTGGCGCTTCTGATGACAGGTCCGCGGCGGATGGCTACTGTGCCCGCAATTCGCCGGATCGGCGGGCCCTTCGCGGGAGACGGGGGCGCCAGGCCGGACGCCACCGTCTGCACGCCCGACGGGCCGCCATGAAGCCCCTTGACCGAGTTCGCCCATGACTTTATCGGCAGCCACCAAATACAGCCTGGCGGACTTCCTCTATCTCGAGAGCGAAGATCCGCTGGCGCCGTCTGAGGAGTTCCTGAAGTGGTGCGCCGACGGCGAGCGCGCGATGTCACTCTACGAACAGAGCCTCGCCCAGGGGCCGGTGGCGCGTACCAGCATCATGGTCGACGGCCGCGCCCAGCCCGTCATCAACCTCACCTCCTACAACTATCTCGGCCTGGGCACCCACCCGAAGACCGTCCAGGCGGCCAAGGACGCGCTCGACGCCTTCGGCACCGGTTCGTGCGGGTCTCCGATCCTGTCGGGCATGACCACCGCCCACCGCGACCTCGAGGCCGCGGTCAGCGCCTTCCTCGGCCGCGAGCAGACAATGCTGTTCAACAGCGGGTTCGGGGGCGCCTTCGGCATCATGGCGGGGCTTCTGCGGCGGGGCGACGTCGCCGTCCTCGACGAGCGGTGCCACATCTGCTGGCTCGAGGGGGCCAAGGCCGCGGGCGCGCGCCCCGAGTTCTTCGCCCACAACGACGCCGACGCCCTCGACGCGGCGTTGCGAAAGCACGAGGGCAAACGCCGGGTGATCGTCGTCGAGGGCATCTATTCGATGGACGGCGACCTGGCCGACCTGCCCGCCCTCGTCCCGGTGGCCCAGCGCCACGGTGTCGGGGTCGTCATCGACGAGGCCCATTCGATCCTGACCACCGGCGAAACCGGCAAGGGCGCGACCGAGCATTTCGGGATCGAGGACGGGATCGTCCTCAAGTACGGCACCTTCTCGAAAGCCTTCGCCGGCGTCGGCGGCTTTGTCAGCGGCCCGGCCGCCACCCTCCGTTACCTGCGTTTCTATGCCAACAGCTACAGCTTTTCCTGCTCGCTGCCACCAGCCACGGTCGGCGCGCTGATCGCCGCGCTCGCCGTCTCCCTGGACGAACCGGAACGGCGGCGGACCCTTCAGGCCAACGCCGACTATTTTCGGGGCCAACTCGACGGCCTCGGCTTCGATACCGGCACCTCGGCGTCCCAGGTCGTCCCGATCATCATTGGCTCCGACCGGCAGGAGCTGTACGAGCTCGGCCACACGCTGCGCGACCGCGGCCTGTTCCTGGCGCCGGTCGACTATCCCTCGGTCAAGGAGGATGAGCTCCGGTTCCGGGCCTCGATCACGTCGGAGCACGACCGGGCCGCGCTCGACGAAGCCTTGAACATCCTGAACGACACCATCCGGCATCGCCGCTAACGCGATGAACCTGAACCCCAAGAACATTCTGATCACCGGGGCCAACAGCGGCATCGGCGCAGCGCTCGCCGAGGCCTATGCGTCGTCGGGGATCACGCTCGCCCTGGGCGGACGGGACCGGGACCGGCTCGAGGCCACGGCGGAACGGTGCCGGGCGAAGGGCGCGACGGTGAGCATCGCCGCGCTCGATGTCAGCGACCGGGCAGCGATGGCCGAATGGGTCGCGGCGGCCGACGCCATCGCGCCGCTCGACCTGGTCATCGCCAATGCGGCCGTGACCGGCGGCCTTCGGCCCGGCGGCCTGCCCGAGGGGATCGAGCGGTCGCAGCGGCTGTTCTCGGTCAACCTGTTCGGCGCGCTGAACACCATTGATCCGGCGATGGAGGCGATGATCGCCCGCAAGTCGGGGCAGGTCGTCCTGGTCAGCTCGCTGGCGGGCTATCGGGGCTTTCCCTATTCGCCGTCCTACAGCGCGTCGAAGGCGGCCCTGCGCGTCTACGGCGAGGCGCTGCGCGGCGTGCTCGGCCGCCACGGGGTGACGGTTTCCGTGGTCTGCCCCGGTTTCGTGGACACGCCGATGAACGACCGCGTGCACGCCCCCAAGCCGTTCATGATGACGGCGGCCAAGGCGGCGGCGCTGATCAAGCGGAAACTCCGGCGCGGAAAGAGGTTGATCGCCTTTCCGCTTCGTCTCTATCTTTCAACGCTGTTGCTTGCGGCGCTGCCTCGGGGATTGACGGACTTTTTCCTGGTCCGGGTGGCGGCGTCGGTCGATCAAACGGACCTGGGGCCCGACAACGCGGCGGCAACCAACGCTTCCCGGTCCCCATCGGTGGACAACCGGACGGGCGATCGACCAGCCGGACCAATCTAGGCTGGGTCTCTCCGCCTGCGCCAGTGTGTCGACTTTCGCCGCCCATCGAGCGGCGGGACGCCAAGGACGACCGGGATTGGGGAACGGGACGGCGAAACGGGCACAATGATCAGGCGGCAGTACATCAATCATGTGCTCCTGGCGCTCGCCGTTGCGGTCGGTGCCGCCTTTCCCGCGTCCATCGCGGTCGTTCTCCAGGCGCTGTGGTCGTCCATGACGGCGGATCTCGGCCAGGGGTCGACCGTGCAACTCATCCTCGGCGCCATGCCCACGTCGCTCTACCTGATGGCGCCGATCGCCTGCGTCATCACCATATGCTGGCTGTTCTGGCTGAACTGCCAGAACGTGTCGCTCCAGGTGATGTTCGCGGCGGGCATGTCCATTTTCTATTGCGCCCTGCCCGCCATTTTCCTGGCCGTTACCTTCACCGGCGCCGCCGTCGTCGACGCCTGGGTCGTCGCTCCGCGTGGCGTGACGATGGTCGAGGACATCAAGCACGCGCTCAAGCGCGACATCGCCTTCGGCGCGCTCCAGGAAGGCCGGTTTCATTCCTTCGAGTTCGACAACAGCGTCGTGGCGATGTCCTTCCGCAAGAAGCTGGGCAACGACCAGTTCGAAGGCGTCTTTCTGTCTGTCACCCCGAAAGCCGGCAAGCCCTACACCGTCATCTCGCGAACCGCCGAAATCAAAAAGAACCCCCTCTCGCTGAGCATTCACTTCGCCAAGGGCAGCCGGCAAACCACGGATATCGACGACAGGCTCGTCGTGACGACGTTCGACACCTTCATCCGGACCTTCCCGATCAAGGGCAATGCCACAAGCGCCCAACGATCGGTGACGATCCTGGAAGTGGGATTTTCACAGCTGGTCCACCTGGCCTTCAGCAACGCCCCGCGCCAGGCCTGGATGGCGTCGCTCGCGCGCAGCGAACTCGCGAAACGAACGCTCGTGCCGATGATGAACCTGACTCACGCCCTGCTGGCGCTCGGCATCCTGTTCCTGATCGGCCCGGCCAGCGTGCGGCTCGGCAGCGTGCACCTGAAGGTCATCCTCGGCATCGTCGCGCTCCATGTCGCCGCGGTCACCGGGATCGAATTGTTCGCCAGGGGCTCGTTCTTCATGCACGGACTGCTGATCGCCGTCATGGCGGTGGAGGTGTTCGCCGGGATCGCGCTGATGATGCGCGCGGGGCGGACGACGCGCGAATTCCGCTTGCCGCCGCGACGACGCCCGGCGGCGCCGGGCCTTCAGCAATAGCGCAGGCTTAGAGCTCCAGTTTCTCGCGCTCGTCGTAGATGCGCATGACGTTGTCCCCGAACACGGCCCCCTTGTCGACGGTGATCGACTGCCCCTTCACCCCGTCGAAATAGCCGCTGCACAGGCCGAGGATCACGTTGGCGACGTCGGCCTCGTCGACCAGTCGCTCCTTTGGCATGTACTTGAGGATCGTGTCCTCGAAATCGGGGCCGAAGACCTGACGGAAGGAGTCGGTCCGGACCGCCACCGTCCGCACGGTGTTGAAACGGATGTCTTCGTCCTTCAACTGGTAGCTGATGTAGCGGCACAGCGCCTCGAGCGCGGCCTTGGACGCGGCGACCAGCGCATAGTTCGGCGTGAAATGGTCGATCCCCGTCGACGACAGGGCGATCAGGTAGCGCGGCGGCCGACCGAAGGTCTCGCGGATGCCCTGGAGGTACTCGATCGTCGGCACGACGCTGTAGTCGAAGGTGCGGTGGAGCGCCCGGGCGGAAAGATCGTCCAGGGTCTGCACCCGGCCGGCCAGCGCGACGTTGCTGACGAAGGTGTCGACATGGTCGAACCGCTCGGCGATCTCGGCGAGCAGGGCTTGGGTTTCCTCCGCCTGCGAGACGTCGGCGTTGACCAGAAGCGGTTCCGGCGCGCCGCTATCGGTGAAGGCCCGGCGCACGTCGTCCTCGTCGGCGCTGCCCCAGCGATAGGTCAGCACGCAGCGCGCGCCGTGACGGGCGAAGGCCAGGGCCGTCGCCAGCCCGATACCCTTGGTGCCGCCGGTGACCAGCACGGCGCCCTTGGTCAGGTCACGCATGATCCGCCCGCTCCCCTGCTCCCGCCCCGGCGCCGGTCATGGCTTGGTCCCGCCCTGTGGCGGCTGGAGCTTGTCGAACAGCATCGAGATGCCGTCAGAGAATTCGGTGCCCCGGTCGACCATGATGACCTGGCCGTTCACGGCGTCCATCAACCCGCTGCACAGACCAAAGATGGCCGATCCGACCTCGTCGACATCGACGAACAGCGCCGGATCGATCGCATCGACGAACGGACCGAAGTCGGCGCCGAAGGTCGCCTCCAGCGAGTCGGTCCGCACGAAACGGGCGCGGACTACATTGACGTTGACCTTTTCGTCGCGCAGCCGGTGCGCGAGGTAGCGCATCAGCGTTTCCATGGCCGCCTTGCAGGCCGCGATCATGTCGTAGTTGGTGTGGAAATGGTCGGGGCCGCCCGACGACAGGCCGACGACGTAGCGCGGATAGGCGCCGAACGCATGTTTGATCTTGCGGGTGTATTCGATGACCGGCCAGGTCGTGTATTCGATGCTCTGCAGAAACGACCGGCGCGAATACTTGTCGATGTCGTCGACGACCTGGGCAAAGGCGGCGCCGGCGACGAAGACCTCGATCGAGGCGTGGTCTTCCTTGATCCGAGCGAGCAGCGCGTCGGTATCGTCGTCCTCGCGTGCGTCGGCTTCGACGATCAGCGGGGCGCGCCCGCCGGCCTCTTCGAACTGCCGGCGGATGTCGTCCTCGTCGGCGCTGCCCCACTTGTGGGTCAGGATGCAGTGCGCGCCGTGGCGCGCGAACTCGAGCGCGGCCGACAGGCCGATGCCCTTGGTTCCTCCGGTGATCAGGACCGCCTTGCCGCTATAGTCGTTCATGACGGCTTCCTGTCCGACGCCCGGATCGGTTCGGCGCTGGAGGGGGTCGGCTCCATCAGGCGGACCAGTTGAGCCCGCCGGTGAGGTTCAGCGCCTCGCCGTTGACGAAAGCGGCGCCTTCCGACGACAGATACTGAACCGCCGCAGCAACCTCGCCGATCTCGCCGACCCGGCGCACCGGGCACAGCTTCAGCCACAGTTCCTGCTGGTCCTCGCGCGCCAGATCACGGGTCATGTCGGTGTTGAAGTAGCCCAGCACGAGAGCGTTGCTGGTGATGCCCTTGGCCCCATACTCCTTGGCGATCGATTTCATCAGGCCCAGGAGCCCCGCCTTGCTCGCGGCATAGGCCGACGCGCCCGACATGCCGTGGGCGGCGACCGACGACATGAAGATGAAGCGCCCGTTCCGGTTTCCCAGGAAATGGGGAATGAACTGGCGGGTCAGGTAGAAGCTTCCCGACAGGTTGGTCTCGATCACCTCGTGCCAATCCTCGTCGCTGGTCGACAGGGCGAGGCCGATGTGATTGGCCGCGGCATTGACCACGACGGCGTCGATCTGCTCGAAATCGTCCAGCACCTGCTCGCCCACGCCATCGACCGCCGCGCTGTCGCGCACGTCGAGGCCATAGGCCCGGCAGACGCGGTCGGGGTGGGCCGCGGCCACCTCGGCGGCCAGCGCCTGTGCGAGATCCTTGTTGGAATGGTAGGTGAAGGCGACGTCGTGGCCGGCGGCCGCCAGATCGCGAACCAGCCCCGCGCCGATGCCGCGCGACCCTCCCGTGATGAAGAAGTTCATGGTCGCCGCCTCAGCCGTCGTAGCGTTTGAAAATGCTGACGCAATTGATCCCGCCGAAGCCGAAAGAGTTGTTCATCATATACTCGAAGGCATGATCCTGGGACTGGTTGGCGCACACGTCGAGATCCACCTCCGGGTCCAGGTCATCGATGTTGATCGACCCGTGCAGCCGTTCCGCCCGCATCTGGAGGATCGCCGCCACCGCCTCGACCGCGGGAGCCGACCAGCAGGTGTGGCCCAGCATAGACTTGGGCGCGTTGATCTTGAGGTTCTTCGCGTGCGGTCCGAACACGCTGCGGATCGAGCGGACCTCGGTGACGTCGCCGAGCGGCGTCGACGTCGCGTGGGCACTGACGAAGCCGATCTGTTCGGGCGTCACGCCGCAAGCGTCCAGTGCCGCGCGCATGGTCGCCGCCTGGCCCTCGGCCGACGGGTTGGGCAGATGGTTGCCGTCCGACCGCGCCTCGACGCCCAGCACCTCGGCATAGATCCGCGCGCCGCGCGCTTCGGCGAAGGCCATGTCCTCGATGACCAGCGCGGCCGCGCCGTGAGCGGGAATGAAGCCCTCGCGGCGCTGGTCATAGGGACGGCTCGCCCGCTCCGGTTCGTCGTTGAAGCTCTGGAATCCGATCGCGCCCATCAACGCCATGGCATGGAGGTCGACCGGCGAGAAATCGAGCGCCGGCCCGACCACGATGGCCGCCTTGTTGCCGTGGTGACGGATCTCGTCGACCGCGCAGCGCAGCGCCGTGTTGGCGCTCGCGCAGGCCGAGCCGACCGTATAGATCGGCCCCTTGGCCTGAAGCACTTCGGAGACGGAGCCGGCGTGATCGGTGTCGAGGCTCTGCAGCGCGAACATCGCATCGATGTAATCGGGCTCGTCGTCGAAAACCTCGTTGTTCGCGCGCGTGTAGCGCGAGTTTAGGTTGTGTCCGCCGACGACCACCGAGAACAGTCCATCGTCCAGGTCGGCGTCGGCCAGGCGCGCGTCCCGCCACGCGTCCGTCGCCACCAGGGTGGACAGCTTCGTCGACCACGGCGCGCGCCGCACGAACTGGCGCAGCCGGCCATAGACCTCGTCCGGGATCTCGCTCTTGAGCGCATCCAGCTTGGCCTTCGGGTCGTAGCCCGTCAGGTCGCCGCCGACCTTGCTGTAGATCGGATCCTCGGCGAAGGCGCGCCAGCGGGTGATTGACGAGGCGCCCGCGAGTAACTTCTCCAGAAAGGCATCGAGCCCATCGGCCAATGGCGTATTGATCGCCAAACCTGTCACGGCAATTCGGCGTTTCGACATCGGGCCTTCGTCGCACTTGGAAATCGGGAAAGAAACCCTTGCGGGCCGGCTGCTATCGGCGGAACGGGCCGGTACGGCTCGGTTCAACGTCGCATACGGGGCGGCAGCGGTCCAGCGGTAGCCGCGCACCGCGCAGCATGTCAGGTCGCCCTATCGGACATGCCCTCGCGCGCCGCCATCGCCTGATCGCCGGCCGGGCCGAACCATCGAAAATCTCTGTGTTTCCGGTACCCCGGCAATCTTCAGAAGGAGGCAATACGACATTGAACATGTCGTTCCAACGGAAGATGATGCGGCGGTGCGCTGAAAGTGGCGGCTCCGGTGGACGTCGCGCCGGTTGGCGAGACTTGACCGATGCGGTCACCGGGCACCGGGGGCGTGGGCGAACCGACTGGCACGTGCAGGGATATGACGGACAAGATGGCTACGCCGGAGGCTGCAGGCGCGCACGGAACAGGCGGTGATGCGGCCGGACGGCGCATTGTCCCCGTGATCCTCGCCGGCGGCCGCGGCACGCGTCTGTGGCCGGTCTCCCGCGCCGACATGCCGAAGCAATTCGTGGCGCTGCTGGGCGACGAGTCCCTGTTCCAGGCAACGCTCAGGCGCATGGACAACCCGGCGGTCTTCGATCCGCCGCTGATCATCTGCTCCGCCGAACACCGGCATATCGTCGAGCAACAGACCGCGGCCGCCGGGGTCGTCCCGAAAGCGGTGATACTCGAGCCACAAGGCAGGAATACCGCGCCCGCGATCGCCCTGGCGGGCGCCTATTTGCGGTACGTCGGCCTGGAGAGCGCCATCCTGCTGGTCGCCCCTTCCGATCACCTTGTCGACGACCCGCACGCCTTCGTGGCTTCCGTCCTCGCGGGCATGGACGGAGTCGACCGGGGCAAGGTCGTGACCCTCGGCGTGCCGGCGGCAACGCCCGAGACGGGCTATGGCTATATCCGGCCGGGCGACCCCGTGAGCGACGGATCGAGCTGCCACCATGTCGCCGCCTTCATCGAGAAGCCCGCGCCCGACGACGCGCGCGCCTTGCTGGCCGAGGGGGGGTATCTGTGGAACTGCGGCCTGTTCCTGGCGTCGCTCGAAACCCTCGAAACAGAGTTCGCGCGCTGGGCCCCGGACCTTCCCGCCGGCGTGAGCCGGGCGGTGGAAGCCGGGCGGGCCGATGCGGCCTTCTTCGCACCCGATGCCGACGCCTTCGCGGCCATCGCACCCGACTCCTTCGACTATGCGGTGATGGAGAAGACCGAGAACGCCGCGGTCTGCCGCTGCACCTTCGGATGGAGCGATCTGGGCACCTGGCGCTCGATCTCCGAACTCGAACCCCGCGCCGACCAGATGACCGGCAACAACGTGGCGATCGGCGACGTGGTCGCGATCGACAGCAACCACTCCTACATCCGCTCCGCCTCGCGGCTGGTGACGGTCGTCGGCGCGAGCAACCTCGTCGTGGTCGAAACCCCCGACGCCGTTCTGGTCGCCGACCGCAGCCGAACCGAGGACGTGAAGTCCCTGGTCGACCGCCTCGACAGCGAGTCGCGGCACGAGACCCGGGTCAGCGCCGAGCACCGCAAGCCGTGGGGCGGCTACCGCGTGATTGAGAGCGGAGACGGCTATCAGGTCAAACAGCTCCGGCTCACGCCCGGCGACTCCCTGTCGCTTCAGCGCCACCAGCACCGCTCCGAGCAATGGACGGTGATCGCCGGACGCGGCGAGGCACTCGTCGACGGCAAGCAACACGCCATCGGCCCCTCGGATTTCGTCGCCGTCCCGCAGGGGGCGATCCACCGCCTGACCAACACAGGCGCCGACAACCTCGTTATCATCGAGGTTCAGATCGGCTCCTATCTCGGCGAGGACGACATCGAGCGTTTCGCGGACAACTACGGCCGCGCACCGGCTCTCGAGCAGGACGAGATCGCCTAGGCGGATGCGCGTTCAGCCCTGCCCGTCGACCAGCAGCTGGATGCGGTCGGCGGCGAAACGGGCCCGTCCGAATTCGATCGGCCGCCCCTCTCCATCGACATTGACGGAATCGGTACGCAAGACCGGACGCGCGCGCGGCTGCTGCAGGTGGCGGGCGTCCTCGGCGTCCGGCAGGATCGCGGTGATGCGCGTCCACCGCCGGGTATAGTCCGGAATCCCCAGGTCCTCGAGCGCCCGGGAGATCGAACCGCATCGGCGGAAGACGTCTGGGAAATCCGGGAACCGGCGCGCGCCGAAATAGTGCGAGCCGACGCTGATCGGCCGATCATCGGCCTTGCCGATCAGTTCGAGCCGCCACACGGCCGCGCCCGCTCGAAGCTCGAGATGGTCCGCCAGCCGCTTGTCCGCCCTGACCCGGTCGGCGAACAGGAGAACGCGGACCAGGGCGCTGTCGGGCCGCGACAGACTCTCCGAAAAGCGGGTCCGCCGGCCGAGCGTATAGTCGAGCACGCTCTCGGATACGAAACTGCCGCGCCCCTGCTCCACCCGAACCAGCCCGTCCTCGACCAGATGGCGCACCGCCCGGCGCACGGTGTGACGATTGACCCCGAACCGCGCGGAGAGCGACGCCTCGGTCGGAAGCGCGGTCCCGGGCGGATACGCGCCGCCCACGATGTCCGCCCTGACCGCCTCCGCGATCTGGGCCCATACGGCGCGCCCGGCACCCCGCTCGATATCATCGCTCATCGCTGTCACACAAAATTCACCGGAAGCCCGCTTCCGGCCGGTTGGACACCGTGTTAGAAATCAAAACTAATCTAGATGTCTATACAAATAATCGACTTGTCTAGCAATGATCGAAACCGTCGACACGATTGAGGACCGGGCCCGAACGGCCGGGACCGATACCGCCGCCCGCCAGCGCTGGATGGCGGTGCTCGCCTGCGCCGCTCCCGAGGACATCGCGCTGTTGTGGAAGACGGTCGTCGCCCCCTCGGCGCCGGCGGTCGACTATCTGCGCCCGGCGGAGACCGGCATGGTGATGACCCGCGGCCGCGCCGGCGGCACCGGCGACCGTTTCAATCTGGGAGAGATGACCGTCACCCGCTGTTCGGTCCGCCTCGGCGACGGCTCCGTCGGGCATGCCTATGTCGCGGGCCGGAGCAAACGCCACGCCGAGATGGCCGCCGTCCTCGACGCCCTGCTGCAGTCGCCGGGTTCACGCGCGCGGATCCAACGCGGCGTGATCGACCCGCTCGCCGCCCGCCAGGCTGCCCGGCGCGAGGAGCAGCGCCGCAAGGCCGCGGGAACGCGGGTCGAGTTCTTCACGCTGGTCCGGGGCGACGACTGATGGCCGGCCAACCGCCCTCCGGCCCGCCCGGCGCCGCGGACCTCGCGACCGTGTCCCAGGCCGTATTCCGAAGCGCGCTGGACGCGATCGCCCATCCAGGGAAGATCGTCGCGCTGTCCGCCGTACCGGAAGCGATCGGTTGCGCCAACCCGGCCGCCGTCGCGCTGCTCATGGCGCTCGCCGACTCCGACACCCCGCTCTGGATCGACCCCACGGCGCGCACGACCGCATTGCCCGACCATCTGCGGTTCCATTGCGGCTGCCCGGTCGTCGACGATCCAGCGCTCGCGGCCTTCGCGTTGGCGACCGATCCGGCCACCTGCCCGCCCCTGTCCGACTTCCCGGTCGGCACGCCGGAATATCCCGACCGCTCGGCGACCCTGATCCTCCAGGTCGACCAGTTGTCGGCCGGAAGGGGCGTGCGCCTCACGGGGCCTGGAATCGAGACGCAGACATCGCTTGCGGCTTCGGCCCTGCCCCCCGATTTCTGGGCCCAGGTCGCCGCCAACAACGCCCTCTTCCCCTTGGGCATCGACATTTTCCTGGCGGACGATCGCCGCATCGTTGCCCTGCCCCGGTCCGTTTCGGTGGAGTTCTGATTTCATGTATGTCGCGGTAAAGGGCGGCGAGCGCGCGATCGACGCCGCTCACGACTGGCTGGCCGAGGAACGGCGCGGCGACCAGGCCATCCCGGAGCTGACCGTCGGGCAGATCGAGGGCCAACTCTCGCTGGCCGTGGACCGGGTCATGGCCGAGGGTTCCCTGTTCGACCGCGAGCTCGCGGCGACGGCCATCAAGCAGGCGCGCGGCGACCTGATCGAGGCGATCTTCCTCGTCCGCGCCTACCGCACCACCCTGTCCCGCTTCGGCTACGCCGAGCCCGTCGATACCGAGAAGATGGCGGTCAAGCGGCGCATCTCGGCCGCGTTCAAGGATCTGCCCGGCGGCCAGGTCCTGGGGCCGACCTTCGACTACACCCATCGGCTGATCGACCTGGGGCTCGCAGAGCCCGGCCTCGAGGTCGAGGGCGCGGCCCCGCCCCCGGACGATCCGGCCGCGCCGGCCCATGATGACCTCATGTCCCCACCCCGGGTCGTCGCCCTGCTCGACGACGAGGGCCTGCTCGAACAAGAGCGCCCGGGGCCCGGCGACGGCGATCCCGGCGATATCACCCGCCAGCCGCTGAGTTTCCCCGCCGACCGGGGCGAGCGGCTCCAGGCCCTGGCGCGCGGTGACGAGGGCTATCTGCTCAGCCTCGGCTACTCGACCCAGCGCGGCTATGGCCGGACCCATCCCTTTGCCGGCGAGATTCGCCACGGGGCCGTGGCCGTCGAATACGTGCCCCCGGAACTCGGCTTCCCGATCGTCGTCGGCGAGATCGAGGTGACCGAGTGCCAGCTCATCAACCAGTTCGCCGGGTCCCGGGAGAGGCCGCCGCAGTTCACCCAGGGCTACGGCCTCGCCTTCGGACACGGCGAACGCAAGGCCATGTCGATGGCCCTGGTCGACCGGGCGCTGCGGTCCGAGGAACTGGGCGAGGAAATCGGCGCGCCGGCGCAGGACCAGGAATTCGTGCTCGCCCACGCCGACAACGTGCAGGCAACCGGCTTCGTCGAACATCTGAAGCTGCCGCACTATGTCGACTTCCAGTCGGAGCTGGAGCTGATCCGCAAGCTGCGCGACCGGTGGGAGACCCCCGGTCAGTCGGAGATGAGGGCGGAGGCCGCCGAATGACCATGCCCCTTCACACCGAAGCCCGGGCCGCCGGTTACAACTTCGCCTTCCTCGACGAGCAGACCAAGCGGGCGCTGCGCCGGGCGCTGCTCAAGGCCGTCGCCATTCCCGGCTATCAGGTTCCCTTCGCCAGCCGCGAAATGCCGATGCCGTTCGGCTGGGGCACCGGCGGCATCCAGGTGACGGCCAGCCTGATCGGCCCGGACGACGTGCTCAAGGTGATCGATCAGGGCTCGGACGACACCACCAACGCGGTCAGCATCCGCAAGTTCTTCCGCCGGATGACCGGCGTGCGCACGACCGAGCGGACCGAGGAGGCGACCATCGTCCAGACCCGGCACCGGGTGCCGGAAAGGGCCCTCTCCGACGACCAGATCCTGGTCTATCAGGTGCCGATCCCGGAGCCGCTGCGCTATCTGGAGCCGCGCGAGACCGAGACCCGCAAGCTGCACGCCCTGTCCGAATACGGCCTGATGCACGTCAAGCTTTACGAGGACATCGCCCGGCACGGCCATATCGCGACGACCTATGCCTACCCGGTCATGGTCGGCGACCGCTATGTGATGGATCCGTCGCCGATCCCGAAATTCGACAATCCCAAGATGCACCGGATGAGGAGCCTCCAGCTCTTCGGTGCCGGGCGGGAACAGCGCGTCTATGCTGTCCCGCCCTTCACTTCCGTCCGAAGCCTCGACTTCGAGGACCACCCCTTCGCCGTCCAGACCTGGGACCAGACCTGCGCCCTGTGCGGCGCGGGCGACAGCTTCCTGGACGAGATCGTCACCGACGACCGCGGGGGCCGCATGTTCGTGTGCTCGGACAGCGACTACTGTTCCCGTCGGCGCGGCGACGGGGAGACCGACCCCGCCCGGGGAGCCGCCGCCGAATGAACGATACCCCCCTTCTCCAGGTCGAGGGCCTGAGCAAGCGGTTCGGCCGCATCGCCGCCTGCGACGACATCGGCTTCGATCTCCATGACGGCGAAGTGCTCGGCATCGTCGGCGAGTCCGGCTCTGGCAAGACCACGCTTTTGCGCTGCCTGTCGGCGCTGATCGCGCCCGACCGGGGCACCGTGCGCTACCGCATGCGCGACGGGAGCCGGCGGGACGTCTTCGCGCTGTCGGAGCCGGAACGGCGCTTGCTGATGCGCACCGACTGGGGCTTCGTCCACCAGAACCCGCGCGACGGACTGCGCGCCCATGTCAGCGCCGGCGCCAACGTGGCGGAGCGGCTGATGGCGGTCGGCGCCCGGCACTATGGCGAGATCCGGGAGCGGGCCACCGACTGGCTCGCGCGGGTCGAGGTCGACACCGCCCGCATCGACGACGCGCCCCGCACCTTTTCGGGCGGCATGCAACAGCGGGTGCAGATCGCCCGCAACCTCGTCACCCACCCGCGGCTGGTGTTCATGGACGAGCCGACGGGCGGGCTCGACGTGTCCGTGCAGGCGCGGCTGCTCGACCTGCTGCGCGGGCTGACCGCCGATCTCGGGCTGTCGGCGGTGATCGTCACCCACGACCTCGCGGTGGCCCGCCTGCTGTCGCACCGCCTGATGGTGATGCGCGGCGGCCAGGTCGTGGAGGCGGGCCTGACCGACCAGGTGCTCGACGACCCGCAGCATCCCTATACCCAGCTTCTCGTCAACTCGGTGCTCCAGCCATGACCGACCCGACCTTTCCGACCATGATCGACCTTGCCGGCGTCTCGAAGGCGTTCACCCTGCACGCACAGGGCGGCGTCAGGCTGCCGGTACTCGACCGGGTCGATTTCGCGGTGCGGGCCGGCGAATGCGTCGCCCTGGTGGGACCGTCCGGCGCGGGCAAGAGCACCCTCATGCGCCTTGTCTACGGCAACTACCGCTGCACCACCGGGTCGATCGGCATTCGCCACGACGACGAGGTGATCGATCTCGCGGCCGCCTCGCCGCGCACGATCCTCGCGATCCGGCGGCGAACCCTCGGCTATGTCAGCCAGTTCCTGCGCGTCGTGCCGCGCGTGCCGACCCTCGAGGTGGTCGCCGAACCCTTGCGTATGCTCGGCGTCGACAAGGCCGAGGCCGTGGACCGTGCCAGGATCCTGCTTGCCCGTCTCCGGGTGCCGGAACGGATGTGGTCCCTGCCGCCCGCGACCTTTTCCGGCGGCGAGCAGCAGCGGGTGAACGTCGCGCGCGGCTTCGCCGCCGACTACCCGATCCTGCTGCTCGACGAGCCCACGGCGTCGCTCGACGCCGCCAACCGGGACACGGTGGTCGCGCTGATCAACGAGGCGCGCGAGCGCGGCGCGGCGATCGTCGGCATCTTCCACGACGCCGCCGTGCGCGAAGCGGTCGCCACCCGCACCTTCGACATCGAGGGTGTGCGGGCCGCCGCGTGACCCTCGCGACGACGCGGCCCGTCGCCCTCCTCGTACTGCTCATGCCCTGGGACTGAACCCGCGCCCGATCAGATGAACCGGCGCCGGATGAAGCCGGAGATGATGTCGAGCGCCGAGACGGTGAGCACGATGATGATCATGATCGCGGCCGCCTGCGAATACTGAAAGCCGCGGATGCTCTCGTTCAGGATGAAGCCGATGCCGCCGCCGCCAACGATGCCGATGACGGTCGCCGAGCGGACATTCGATTCGAATCGATAGAGCGAGAAGGAGACCCACAGCGGGATCACCTGGGGGATCACGCCGTAGACGATCTCCTCGAGCTTGCTGGCGCCGGTTGCGCGGATGCCTTCGACCGGACGCGGGTCGATTGCCTCGACCGCCTCGGAGAAGAGCTTGGCCAGGACGCCCGTGGTATGGACGAAAATCGCCAGCATGCCGGCGAACGGGCCGAGGCCGACCGCGGAGACGAAGATCAGCGCGAAGACGAACTCGTTGATGGCGCGCAGGGCGTCCATCAGGCGGCGAACCGGGAAGGTGACCCACGGCGGCGAGATGTTGCCCGAACTGAGCAGGCCGAGCGGCACGGCGAAGATGATCGACAGCAGCGTTCCCCAGACCGCGATGTCCAGGGTGATCGCCATGTCGCGGAGATAGAGGCGCCATTCCGCGAAGCTGGGGCTGAGAAAGTCGTTGGCCAGGGTCGCGATGTTTTCGCTGCTGTTGATCAGCTCGAGCGGCTTGATCTCCGCGCCGATCCAGCCCCAGTAGAGGACCAGCAGAAACAGCGCCCAGCCGATCAGCTGAGCCACCGACCGCTTCTTGTCGCGCTCGGGAAGTGAATAGTGCGACGCCGATGAAAGCGCGTCGCTCGAACGAACCGTACTCATTGCTACTGCCCCGACCTGACAAAGAAAGCCGGGGCCGCGCGCCTGCGCAGCCCCGGTGCCGTATGCGTTACGCGGTCGATACCGACAGCTCAGTTGCTGTTGCCGGCTTCAAGCTTCTTCAGCGCCGCGTTGATCGCCTCGATCTTCTTCTTCTCGTCGCCAGTCATGTCGCGCCCCTTGGCCTTCCGCTCGACCTTGAGCTTGGCCTTGAACAGCTCCAGGCGGCGGATCGGCGCGAGCTGGGCGTTGGAGGACGGGCGGAACGGTGCCCACTGGAGCGCGGCGAGGATCTTCTTCTCCTCGGCGGCCTTGGGGCCGGTCTTGCCGAAGCCGAGGATGGCGGCCTTGATCGCGGCCTTTGTCTCGGCCGGAAGGTCCTTGCGCCAGACCAGCGGGTCGGACGGGATCAGCGGCGACTTCCAGATCACCTTCACGAGCTTGGCCCGCTCGGGGAAGGTCTCCTTGAAACGGCGCGTGTTCTCGGTGTTGTTGGTCGCGAAGTCACACTTCTTGGTGACGGCCGACAGCAGGTTGGCCTCGTGGCTCGCGTTGGTGACCCGCTTGAAGTGCTTGCGCGGCTCGACCGCATTGAGCGCGAAGACATAGTAGCCCGGGACGGCGAAGCCCGAGGTGGAGTTCGGATCGCCGTTGCAGAAGGTGCAGGTCTTGCAGGCCAGCGCCTCCTTCATCGAGTTCAGCTTGCTGTCCTTGTGGGTGACCAGCAGCGACCAGTAGCCGGGGTTGCCTTCGGCGTCGACGGTCTGGGCGAAGACCTCGCCGCCCGAGCGGTCGACGGCGACGATCGCCGACTTGTTGCCGAACCAGGCCAGCTCGACCTTCTTGAAGCGCATCGCCTCGATGACGCCGGCATAGTCGGACGCATAGAGCCCCTTGATCGGGCGGCCCAGCTTCTCGCCGAGCCGCTTGAGGAACGGGTTCCAGATCTTCTGCAGGTTCAGTGTCGATTCGGTCGAGATGATGCCGAACCGGATTTCCTTCATGTCCTTGGCCTGACCGGACGTCGCACCAAAGGTGACGCCCGCCACGGCCAGCGCGATCAGCGACTTACGCAACATGGTTCTCTCCTCGCCTTATTTTTAAGAAACGGCGCTCACGGGATCGTGCAGCGCCGGCGGTTCTGCACTACGCGCCACCGAAACTCACACTTGCGCCTCCAGGGCGGCTTCGCTCGCAGCGGGTCTCGGCCCGAAGACCGAATTCGGTTTGCCGTTGGCGCGCACCGGCGCCTCGGCGACGTCTCCGAACAGCTCGTTGGCGCTGGAGCCGTAGAGCTCGCGCAGGGCGTTCCGGGTAAGTGCCTCGGTCGGCCCGTCATAGACGATGTGGCCGTCGCGCAGGGCGACCGTGCGCGGACAGTAGCGAAGCGCGAAACCGATCTGATGCAGCGAGACGACGACCGTGACCCCGTCCCATTTGTTGAGATCGGTCAGCAGCTCCATGATCGTGCGCGACGTCTCGGGGTCGAGCGACGCAATCGGCTCGTCCGCCAGGACGATGTCGGCCCTCTGGAAGATCGTCCGCGCGATCGCGGCGCGCTGCTGCTGCCCGCCCGACAGGTCGGAGGCGCGCTTGTAGGCGTGATCGAGAATGCCGACCCGGTCGAGCGCCTGCAGCGCGCGGCGACGATCATCCTCGGGAAACAACTGAAGCAGCGTCCGCCACGCCGGCAGGCGGCTGAGGTTGCCGACCAGGACGTTCTTGATGACGCTGAGCCGGTTGACGAGATTGAACTGCTGAAACACGAAGCCGATCCGGCCGCGATGCCGGCGGATGCCCCGGTTGATCCGCCCGTTCTCCTGGATCGTCTCACCCAGAACGCGGATGCAGCAGGCCTTTTCGGAGTCGCCGGTGATCAGGCCTGCGATGTGGCGCAACAGGGTCGACTTGCCGGACCCGGACGCTCCCAGAAGCGCGACCATCTCGCCGTTGTTCACCTGCAGGGACACGCCGCACAGGGCCTGTCCGGAACGCCCGAACGTCTTGTGAAGCTGGGAGACTTCGATGGCAGGTTTCAAGGGATCGCGCGACCGGTTGAGGGTGTGTCGTTGATCCGGTGGTACGCCAGTCCAATTTCGGATGCGTGACGGTCCGGTTACGGTTTTGTGATTCGATGGCCCCGCACCGGCCGCCGTGGTAGCGACGCCGACATCGCCCCCGATCGGCGCCGCCCAGACCCGCCCAGGCCCACCATGTCCGACCGCGACCAACGCCGTTTTGCCCTTTATTTCGCACCCGCGCGGGGAAGCGCGCTGGACCGGTTCGGGAGCGCGTGGCTGGGCCGGGACGCCTGGGCCAACAGCGCCGTGGCGCAGCCGCGCGTCGAAGGGTTCGCTGCGGCCCGGCTGGCGGCG
>CAMYMQ010000391.1 GCA_947259335.1 uncultured Alphaproteobacteria bacterium
CCGGCGGCGCCGACGCAGACCCCGGCCGAAGGCTGCGCCGCCGGAGCGGCGGACGGCTACCACTGGATCTGCGCGGCGGCGGTGGCGGCGAATCCGGCCGATCCCCGGCTGCGTCGGCTCTATGCGATCAGCCTGCAAAAGGCGGGACGCTACGAGCAGGCGCTACGGGAATACGCCAAGGTCGCCGACCTGAGCCCGGCCCGATTCCAGGCCCACTATGAGCTGGGATGGATGCTGGCCTTCGTGCGCCGCTATGATGACGCGGTGGCGCCACTCCAGCGCGCCGCCCGCCTGCGGCCCCGGCATGTCGGTGTCCACCGGGCGCTGACGATCAGCTTCGCCATGCTCAAGCAGCCGGCCCGGGCGCTGCAGACGGCGTTGGCCGGCGCGAGGCTGGGCGATCGCATCGCGATGTATGACGCTGCCCGCCACTATCGCCACGGCCTGGGCGTGCCGAAGGACCCGCGCCGCGCCCTCCATTGGCTCGAACGCGCCGCAAGCGCCGGCCACGTCAAGGCGATGGACGACCTTGCGCGGGTCTATCTGCACGGCGAACTGGGTGAGAAGCCCGACGACAAGCGGGCGGAATACTGGGCGAACCGGGGCCTCGAAGCCCGCCGATAGCCGGGGCGGGGCGGCCCGGCTCGGAGCGAACGACAACGGCCGGCCCCGAAAGGGCCGGCCGTTGTGTCGAAAGACCGGAAATCCGCTGGAACGGAGGACCCGCGACGGCCGCCCTACTTCACCAGTTCGGCAGCGGTGCCGTCGCCAGACTTGCCGCGCGACTTCTTCTTCGACCGCGGCTCCGTCTTGCGCGGGATGAACTTGAAGTCCAGGGCGCCGTCCTTGAGCTGGATCACGACCGTGCCGCCCTTGGTCAGCTTGCCGAACAGGAGTTCCTCGGACAGCGGCTTCTTGATGTGTTCCTGGATCACCCGGGACAACGGCCGCGCGCCCATCTGGGGGTCGTAGCCCTTCTCGCCGAGCCAGGTCTTCGCCTCGTCCGACAGCTCGATCGAGACGTTGCGGTCGGCAAGCTGTTCCTCGAGCTGCATCACGAACTTGTCGACCACCTTGCGCACGACCTCGGCCGGCAGCGCCTTGAAGGCGATGGTGGCGTCGAGGCGGTTGCGGAATTCGGGCGTGAACATCCGCTCGATCGCTTCCTTGTCGTCGCCTTCCCGGATCGTCCGCTCGAAGCCGATCGCCGGCTTGGCGAGGTCGGCGGCGCCCGCGTTGGTCGTCATGATCAGGATGACGTTGCGGAAATCGACCTGCTTGCCGTTGTGATCGGTCAGCTTGCCGTGATCCATGATCTGCAGAAGCACGTTGAACAGGTCCGGATGCGCCTTCTCGATCTCGTCGAGCAGCAGGACGGCGTACGGGTGCTGATCGATCGCGTCGGTCAGCATGCCGCCCTGGTCGAAGCCGACATAACCCGGGGGCGCGCCGATCAGCCGGGAGACCGAATGCCGCTCCATGTATTCGGACATGTCGAAGCGAACCAGTTCGACTCCCAGCGTCATGGCGAGCTGGCGGGCGACCTCGGTCTTGCCGACGCCGGTCGGCCCGGAGAACAGATAGTTGCCGATGGGCTTCTCGGGTTCGCGCAGGCCGGCGCGGGCCAGCTTGATCGCGCTGCACAGGGCATCGATCGCCTGGTCCTGGCCGAACACCATGCGCTTGAGGTCGCGCTCCAGGTTCTGGAGGGTCTCCCTGTCGTCCCGCGACACGTTCTTGGGCGGGATCCGCGCCATCGTGGCAATGACGTCCTCCACGTCCTTGACCGTGATCGTCTTCTTGCGCTTCGACGGCGGCAGGAGCATCTGGGCGGCGCCGACTTCGTCGATCACGT
Organism: uncultured Alphaproteobacteria bacterium; assembly: GCA_947259335.1. GTDB lineage: Bacteria > Pseudomonadota > Alphaproteobacteria > Bin65 > Bin65 > CAMYMQ01. Next base: position 1,856 of record CAMYMQ010000391.1, read on the forward strand.
CGATCGCCTTGTCGGGCAGCTTGCGGTCATGGATGTAGCGGGAGGCCAGATCGACCGCGGCGGTCAGTGCATCGGCGGTGTAGCGGACGCCGTGATGCTCTTCGTAGTAGCTCTTCAGGCCGCGAAGGATCTTGATCGTGTCCTCGACAGTCGGCTCGACCACGTCGATCTTCTGGAACCGGCGCACCAGCGCCCGATCCTTCTCGAAATAGTTCCGGAACTCTTTGTAAGTCGTTGATCCGATGCACTTGAGAGAGCCGGACTGCAGGGCGGGCTTGAGCAGGTTCGAGGCATCCATCGAGCCGCCGCTGGTTGCGCCGGCGCCGATCACGGTGTGAATCTCGTCGATGAACAGGACCGACCCGGGCACGGCCTCGAGTTCGCGCAGGACGGCCTTCAGCCGCTCCTCGAAATCGCCGCGGTAGCGCGTCCCGGCCAGAAGCGAGCCCATGTCGAGCGAGTAGATGGTCGCGTCCTTGAGCACCTCGGGCACGTCGCCGTTGACGATTCGCCGCGCAAGCCCTTCCGCGATAGCGGTTTTTCCGACTCCGGGATCGCCAACGTAGAGCGGATTGTTCTTGGTTCGCCGGCACAGGATCTGGACCGTCCGCTCGACTTCGGCGGAGCGGCCGATCAGCGGATCGATCTTGCCGTCGCGGGCCTTGCGGTTGAGGTCGACGCAGTAGGCGTTGAGCGCCTCCTTGCCCTGCTTGACCACAGTCTCCGCCTGGGCTTCCTCTTCGGTGCCGTCGGCGGCGAAGGTCTGCTCGTGGCCCGGCACCTTGGCGATGCCGTGGGAGATGTAGTTGACCGCGTCGAACCGGGTCATGTCCTGCTCCTGCAGGAAGTAGACCGCGTGGCTTTCGCGCTCGGCGAACATCGCGACCAGCACGTTGGCGCCGGTCACCTCCTCCCGCCCGGACGACTGGACGTGGATCGCCGCGCGCTGGAGGACCCGCTGGAACCCGGCGGTCGGCTTGGCGTCCTCGCCCCGGTCGCTGACCAGGCCGCTGAGCTCGTTGTCGATATAGTCGCCGAGGTCCGCCCTCAGATGGTCCATATCGACGTTGCAGGCGCGCAGCACCGCGACCGCGTCCTGATCCTCGGTGAGGGCCAGGAGCAGGTGCTCGAGCGTCGCGAATTCGTGGCGACGCTCGTTGGCGAGCGCGAGAGCACGATGCAGGCTTTTTTCCAGGTTTGCTGAGAGCATATCGGTCGAGTGCCTCTATTCCTTTTCGAGCGTGCACTGCAGGGGATGCTGATGCTTGCGGGCGAGATCCATGGTCTGGTTGACCTTGGTTTCCGCCACTTCATAGGTATAGACCCCGCAAATCCCCACACCACGCTGATGGACGTGCAGCATGATCTGCGTCGCCTCGTCGCGGCCCTTGCCGAAAAACCGTTCCAGGACGTGCACGACGAACTCCATCGGCGTGTAGTCGTCGTTGAGCATCAGGACCTTGTACAAGGCCGGCTTCTTCGTCCGCGTCTTCGACCGAACAATAACGCCCGTTTCGCCGTCGTCGTCCTGCCGTTTGTCGCGATCACTCATGGATGTCTGACTCGCCTTCTCCGGCTGTTGGGAGACCCTCGTTAGGTAAGCAATGATATTTGATTTGAAAGGCATGGGTGAAGTCCCAAAAACGATTGACACGCTTTCGGACGCTCCACCTATCCCGTTGTTTTCCATAACCAGGGGCATGAAATCGATCCGGGACAACGGGTTGGCTCACATCTGTATAGGCACGCAAATCATCTGCGATCCGGTCACGATTCCGACGGCGATTTCGGTCGGGACGTGCGCCACGCGCCCTGCCCGCGCGGATCCCGGGGGGAACAGGGTCCGCCGCGGCCCCCAGCCATGTAAAATCCTTGATTGCGGAAGTCCCCATGGAACAGGCACAAGGGGATATGGAAGTCGGCTTTCGCGTATACGATCTTGGGTCCAAGGCATCTCCAAAGGGGAGCGCAGCCTAGTTTAGCCAAATATTTACATCCTTCGGGTAGGGTGTTGGGGAACAGTAATCGTCGGGGGAACCGTGTTCGTATTGGCGGGCATGCGGGGTAGCGTGAAGGCCGCTTTGGTTGGCCGTGCGCTGAAGCTCATCACAAGGATATCGATTGCCGGGATCGCGCTGGGCGCGACCGCCGGGCCGTCGCTGGCGGGCGTGAAGTCGACCATCGTCGTCGACGCCTATTCCGGCAGGGTCATCCGTGCCTACAACGCCGATGCGTCTCACCCGCCGGCGTCCCTGGCCAAGATGATGACGCTCTACCTCACCTTCGAAGCTCTCAAGAGCGGTAAGTTGCGCTGGAACCAGCGCGTCCTGATTTCGCGGCACGCCGCGACGCGCATGCCCTCCAAGATCTACCTGAGACCCGGCCAGCGGGTACGGATACGGGATCTGGTCTATGCCACGGCCGTGAAGTCGGCGAACGATGCCGCCGCGGCCCTCGCCGAAGCGATCGCCGGCAGCGAATTCAGGTTCGCCCAGTTGATGACCCGGCGGGCGCACCAGATCGGCATGAAGAGCACCTATTTCGGGACCGCCTCGGGCCTGCCCGCCCGGGGCCAGCGGACGACGGCGCGCGACATGGCCCGCCTGGGCCGGGCGCTGATCCTGCATCACCGCAAGTACTACCATATCTTCTCGACCCGCTATTTCCGCTACGGCCGCCGGACCTTCGCCAGCACCAATCGCCTGCTTCATCGCGGGCGGGGCGTCGACGGGATCAAGACCGGCTACACCAACCGCGCCCGGTTCAACCTCGTGACCTCGGCACGCCGGGGCAGGAAGCGTGTCGTCACCGTGGTGCTCGGGGCGACCAGTTCGCGCACCCGCTACAACCAGACCCGCTGGCTGATCGCCCAGGGCCTCAAAGGCCGGCCGCGGACCCACCAGTTCGCCGCCATCCATCGCCCGGGCGCCGCCGTCGTGGCCAAGGTCGCGCGGAAGCCC
>CAMYMQ010000392.1 GCA_947259335.1 uncultured Alphaproteobacteria bacterium
CGGATCAACCGCCGGCGCCGGTCCCGAACGGTAGACGATCAGGCTATTTGCCGGACAGCAGCTGCGCCTGGTTGGCTGCCATCGCCTTGGTCCAGACACCCTTCTCCTTGAAGAAACGGACGGCGCCGGCATGGTAGGGCAGCGTCGCCTGCTCGTCGGCGAAGTTGTTCCTGGTCCAGCTCTTGGTCCGCTTGCTCGCCTTCATCAGCGCGTCGTTGTGGTCCCACAGCGTCTTGAGAGCGAGATAGACGGTGTCGGCGCTGACCTTCTTGTGCGAGATCACATAGACCGGCAACTTGACCAGCGTCATGTCCTCGCGGATGCCTGGAGGACCCGCCTTCACCTTCGAGATGACGACCGGATAGACCTTCTTCATCCGGGCGATCGCCTCCGGCGAGCTGTCGAGGCCGAGGAAGCGGATGCCCACGGTCGAGTCGAGTTCGCGCGTCACGCCGGAGCCGACCGAGGCGTAGAAGACCTCGAGCCGCTTCTCCTTAACGTCGTCGCGCTGGCCGGCGTAGAGCGAGGTGCGCGGCACCGGCTTCAGGTCCTTCCAGTCCAGACCGACATTGGCGATCTCGGCCTGGGCATAGACGTGAATGCCCGGCGTGCCGGAATACTTGTAGGCGATCCGCTTGCCCTTGATCTCCTTGCGCGACTTGATCGGCGAATCGTTGCGCACGTACAGACCCACGTGGAAGCCGCCGCCGACGAGAACCAGTTGAACATCGAAGGCCTTCGCGAACGGCTTCTTGCCGTGCTTGGCGAGCCAGCCCTCGTAGTGCGAAACCAGCCCGAGGTCGGCTTCCCTGTTTTCCATCATCGGCAGGAACACGCCGGCGCCGGCGACCGAGAGGACCTTGCCGGTCTTGCCCGAGTGCTTGGACAGCACATCGGCGAGCGCGGCCGCATAGGTGTAGAAGGACGAGCCGGGCTCCTTGGAGCCGATGACGATGTCGTTCGCAGCGCGCGCCGGCGTCATGGCCGACGGCAGCGACGCGACGACGGCTGCCGCCCCCGCAACAAGCGCGAGCGTGCGCGCCCGCGAACCCAAGGCGCTGACGGTTTCTGATCTCCACATTGTACGTGACCCTCCGTTTGGGATTGGCATTCGACAGCTTTGTGTTTTTTACGATCCTGTATACATTTGCATAGAAGAGTCAACGGGTTCGGGGGATCGAGGCCGTGAAATGAATACAATTTTCGACAGCCAACGATTGTGCGTCGCACTCTCAACACGGCTGCCGACCGGTCGCCGGACAAGGCCCGCCATTCCGCCAATCCGAAACAAACTCTGGCTTCCCCATCGCTGGTGACAGGCGATGGCTTGCGGGGCGATTGCGCGTCACGGTCGAGTTGGCGAAGCTGCCTGTTGCGTTCTCTTTTCGTGATCGCCTCGATATGCTCAAATGCGGCAGGGATTGTTTGTGTACAAAGAATTTCTGCGAAGACAGGTCCGGCCCGGCGGGCGACCGTCGGCGGGCCGCGAAATAAGAAGGAGATGCACCATGGGTCACTCTGGGAAAGACCGGTCCGTAACCAAGCAAGCCAAAGTCAGCCGCCGAACGGCACTGCAGGGCCTCGGCGCCGCCGGCCTCGCGGCAGCCGCACAGGTTGCCCCGGGCGCCGTCCGCTACGCGCAGGCGCAGACGTCCGCGCCGATCAAGATCGGGTTCCAGGTCCACCGCACCGGCATCGGCGCCGCCTACGGCCGCTGGTACGAGCGGACGACCAACGCCGCCGTGAAACTGATCAACGAGGCCGGCGGCATCGGCGGCCGCAAGATCGAGCTGATCGCCGAGGATGACGGCACCGATCCCAAGCGCGGCGCCGAGGTGGTCGAGAAGTTCGCCACCCAGCACAAGGTCGACGTCGTGTTCGGCACCCTGTTCAGCCACGTCGTGATCGGCTCTGCGCCCCGGGCCGGCGAACTCAAGATGCCCTATTTCGTGGTCAGCGAAGGCCATCACGTCGCGTCGGGCAAGCTCAACCGATACGTCTTCCAGCCCGGCATCACCGACGTGAAGTCGCAGGTGATCTCGATGGCGCCCTGGATCGCCAGCAACCTCGGCAAGAAGGTCACGATGATCTATCCGGACTTCGCGTTCGGCCACGATCACCGCAACTACTTCTCGGAGGCGATCAAGAAGCAGGGCGGCGAGGCGATCGCGCTGATCCCGATCCCGCCGACCGAGCGGTCCTTTACCCGCTATTTCCCGAAGATCCCGTCGTCGACCGAGGTGCTTTATCACGTCATGGTCGGCCCTGCCGTGCTGACCTTCGTCAAGGAGCTGGGCGAGCACTTCGGCTCCAAGCGGCCGAAGATCTTCGGCTTTATCGACTCGCTCGAGGCCGTCAACCTCAAGAGCCCAGGTCTCGATTTCCTGGAAGGCACCTATTTCTGGGAAGGCTATCCGCGCTACGCCCAGGCCAACCAGACCGACGCCGACAAGTTCTACCGGAGCAAGGTCGGCGTCGATGACACCGGCGCCAGCCTCAGCGATCCCAAGGACATCGCCACCTACTCGCACATGTTCGGCTGCTGGGAGACGCTCTACGTCATCAAGCAGGCGATCGAGGCGAGCGGCTACAAGTCCGCGACCCTGAAGGACAAGACGGCGCTGATCGAGGCGACCGAGGCGATGAAGACCTTCGAAGAGGGCAAGGAGCATCCCCAGGGCAAGAAGATATTCAACGGCAAGATTCACCAGTCCTTCGGTCACCAGAACATCTCCCAGGTGACCGGCAGCAAGCTCAAGGTCGTGCATCGCACCTCGATCGAGGACGGCATGTACGAGGCCGAGGGCGACTACACCAAGATGTCGCTCTAACCCATCGGGAGGCCCGTTCCACGCGGGCCTCCCTCCTCTCCTTCCCGAGGCGGGGCAGCCGCGCCGCCGACGACCGCACCCCACCACCGGCCGCCGCGATTCGAACGACGAGGCAAGCGCTCCCGTGGACTTCGGGCCTTATCTGTTCCTGGCCTTTCTCGAAGGGACCGTCACCGCGGCCGTGCTCGCGCTGACCGCCGTCGGGCTGTCGCTGGTCTTCGGCGTAATGCGGATCGTGAATGTCGCCCACGGCGAGTTCTTCATGCTCGGCGCCGTCTTCGCCTGGTGGTGCACCAGCCTGATCTCGGGCTACCCCGCACTGGGCTTCCTGGCCGCGCTGATCGTCGCTCCCCTCCTCGTCGGCGCCATCGCGATGGTGAGCGAGCGGCTGATCCTCAAGCGGCTCAACTACAATCCCGAAGGAACCATCGTCGCGACGATCGCGCTGCTTTACATCATCCAGCAACTGGCCCTGATCGGATACGGCCCCGACGCCCGCCCGGTCGAGGCGCCGATCACCTTCCGCATCGTCTTTCCCTGGTTCGGCTACGCCGGCTACAAGCTCGTCGTCGTGGCGGCCGCCGCCGCGCTCCTGCTCGCCACCTGGTTCGTGCTGACCCGCACCCGGCTCGGCCTGCTGATGCGGGCGACGCAATACGACCGCGAAACGGCGCTGGCCTTCGCGATCCCGGTCGACCGTGTCTACGCCATCGTGTTCGCGGTCGGCGCGATGCTCGCCGCCGTCGCCGCCGTGCTGATCGTGCCGATCCAGCAGGCCCATTACCTGATGGGCAACGACCCGCTGCTCCTGTCCTTCATCGTCGTCATCATCGGCGGGCTTGGCAGCATCAAGGGCACGGTGGTCGCCGCGATCGTCATCGGCATGAGCGACGGCATCATCTCGGTCTTCATGACGCCCACGCTGGCAAAGATCATCGCCACCCTGCTGGTCGCGATGGTGCTGGTCTGGCGGCCCCAGGGCCTGTTCGGGCAGACGGCCCGATGAGCGTCCGCGCCACGGCCGCGCGCCGGAACCTCCACCGCATCATCGTCTCCCACGGCGGCGTAATTGCGCTGCTGTTCGCGGCGCAGTTCGTGATCGGGGCTTACTATCACCTGAGCCTGACCCGGGTGATGGTGCTGGCCACGTTCGCGGTCGGCTACAATATCCTCTTCGGCTATACCGGCCTGCTCAGCCTCGGCCACGCCCTGTTCTTCGGCGCCGGCCTTTACGGCGCAGGTATCGCGGCGACCCAGTTCGGGGTCGGCGCATCGGGGGCTTTCGTGGTCGGCATCGCCGCGGGCCTCCTGCTCGCTTTCGCCCTTGGCCTGATCATCCTGCGCACCGCCGGCGTCGCCTTCATGATCGTCACGATGATGTTCGCCCAGGCCGGCTATCTCCTCGTGCTCTATTTCGGCACATACACGCGCGGCGACGAGGGCTTCGTGCTCAAGGGCGCGCTGCGCGAGGCCCATCTGTTCGGGTTCAGCCTCAACCTCGCCGACCCGGTCACTCGCTACAATCTGGCGCTGTTCCTGCTGGCGGCCTGCGTGGTCGGCTGCATCGCGCTTGTGCGCTCGCCGGTCGGCCGGGTGCTGGTCGCCATCCGCGAGAACGAGGAACGGTCGCGGATGCTCGGCTACAACACGTTCCGCTACAAGCTGTTCGCGCTGACCCTGTCGGGCACGATCTGCGCGACCGCCGGCGCGGCCTATGCGCTCCTCTTCGCCTACGTCGGCGCAACATTCGCTTCCATCGAATATTCGATCCTGCCCCTGCTGTGGGTCCTGCTGGGCGGGATCGGGACGGTGCTGGGTCCGGTGGTCGGCACCCTGCTCATGTTCTATCTGGTCGATGTCGCCAGCAGCTACACGTCGGCCTACATGCTGGTCGTCGGCATCGTTCTGCTCATCCTGATCGTCTGGGCCCCCGGCGGTCTGCTCGGCACCCTGCGCGAACGGAAGATCGGGTGGCTGCCGTGAGCCTGCTGGCGACCCGTGGCCTCACGCGCTTTTTCGGCGGCCTGCGCGCGGTCGGCGACGTCGACTTCGACCTGCCGGCCGGCCAGATCCGCGCGATCATCGGGCCGAACGGCGCGGGCAAGACCACCTTCGTCAGCCTGGTCTGCGGCCGCATCGCCCCGTCGGAGGGCCGGATCCTGTTCGAGGACCGCGACATAACCTCGCTGCCGCCCTATCGCCGGGTCGCGATGGGCATCGCCTATACCTTCCAGATCACGTCGATCTTCGGCAACCTGACCGTATACGAGAATGTCGCCCTGGCGGTGCAGAATGCCCTGCAGCGCGATCACGACGCCTTCTTCCGGATCGACGCGCGCGAGATGGACCGCCGTTGCGAGGAGGCCCTCGACCGGGTCGGCCTCCCCGATCGCGCCGACACCAAGGCGGCGACCCTCCCCTACGGTCATCAGCGGCTGCTCGAGGTCGCCATGGGGCTGGCGCTGTCGCCCAAGCTGCTGATCCTCGACGAGCCGACCCAGGGGCTGTCCGACCATGAGATCGAGGGCTTCTGCACCCTCATCCGCGCGATCGCCGAGCAGGCGACGATCCTGCTGATCGAACACAACATGGACGTGGTGATGGAACTCGCCGAGCGGATCACCGTGTTCAACAACGGCACCATCCTGTCCGAGGGCTCGCCGGCGGAAATCCGCGCCGACGTACAGGTCCAGAAGGCCTATCTGGGGGGCTGATGCTCGACGTCCGCGACATCAACTGCTTCTATGGCCAGGTCCAGGTTCTGCGCGACCTGTCCTTCTCCGTCGCGGCGGGCGAGGTCCTGTGCCTGCTCGGCCGCAACGGCGCTGGCAAGACGACCGCGCTCAAGGCGATCATGGGCCTGATCCGGCCGCGGTCGGGCACGGTCACGCTCGACGGGGTCGACCTCACCGCGCTGAAGCCGCACCTCGTCCCGCGCGAGGGCATCGCCTATGTGCCCCAGGGGCGGCGCCTGTTCGCCGAGATGACCGTCGGTGAAAACCTCGAAATCGGCCTGATGGCGCGCAAGCGCGGCGCGGAGACCCTGGAGCGCACGCTGGACATGTTCCCGATCCTGCGCGAGCGGCGAACGCAGCAGTCGGGCACGCTCAGCGGCGGTGAGCAGCAGATGCTGGCCATGGCCCGGGCGCTCTGCCTCGAACCCAAGGTCCTGTTGATGGACGAGCCCACGGAGGGGCTGATGCCGTCGATGATCGCGACCATCCGCGACGCGGCGAGCGAATTGCGCGACCGGGGCGTCGCCATCGTGCTGGTCGAACAGCGGGTCGACGCGGTCCTGCCGATCGCCGACCGCGTCGCCTTCATCGAGAACGGCCGTACCCGCGACACCGTGCCGGTGCGGGCGCTGCGCGACGACCCGTCGCTGATTCATCGCTATATCGGGGTCGGCCACTGACCGTGGCCGGACCGGCGTCAGGCCGCGAGGGTCTCGGATTTGGTCAGGACGACTCCCGCCTCCTGCATCTGGCGCCGGGATTCGGCCAGCGAGCCCTCCAGGTCGATCGCCCGGCAGGCATCGAGGAGGACCGTCGTCTCGAAACCGAGTCGGGCCGCGTCAAGCGCCGAATAGCCGACACAAAAATCGGTCGCCAGGCCGACCAAGACGACCTTGTTCAGCCCGCGCTCCCGCAGATATCCGCCCAGGCCGGTCGGCGTCGCCCGGTCGTTCTCGAAGAAGGCCGAATAGCTGTCGAGCTCCGGGCGAAAGCCCTTGCGGATGACCAGTTCCGCCTTGGTCCAGTGGAGGTCGGGGTGGAAGTCGGCGCCCCTGGTCCCCTGAACGCAGTGGTCCGGCCACAGGGTCTGCGCGCCATAGGGCATGTCGATGGCGGCGAACGGCGCCTGTCCTTCATGTCCCGACGCGAAACTCGAATGGCCGGGCGGGTGCCAGTCCTGGGTCAGGACGACATGGTCATGCGTCTCTATCAGCCGGTTGACGAGGGGCACGATGGCATCGCCGTCGGCGACGGCCAGGGCGCCGCCCGGGCAGAAGTCGTTCTGCACGTCGACGACGATGAGGACGGTATCGTCTGCCGCGGTTGCGGACATGGCGCGACTCCGCTTTCCTGTCAGGGCCAGTGACGGGACGATAGGCGGCAGGGGCGGAAGGATCAATGGCGGGAGGCTGCGGCAAGGGCACGAAAGGTCGAGGACTCGCGGTGCCGGGCCGCGCGCGCGTTTGGCTGGTGGGCGCCTGGCTGGCGGGCGCCTGTCTGTGTCTGGCCGCGGGACCGGCGTTCGCCCATGGCGGCACCCATGCCTTCGTGATGCTGTTGCCGACGGGCTATTATCTGGTCGGCGGTGCGATCGCGGTGGCCGCCTCCTTCCTGCTCCTCGCCTTCATGCCCCAGCGGTGGACCGAGGCGATCGGCGCGGCGCGGCTGCGCCTCGCCACGGTGCGGCCGCCGAGCCCGGTGCCGACAAGCCTTCTCTCCGCTCTCGTGTTCGCGGCGCTGATCGTGGTCGGCTTCACCGCCAGCACGGATCCGCTGGCCAACCCCCTGCCGCTGACGATCTGGACGGTATGGTGGGTCGGGTTCACCCTGGTCACCGCCGTCGCCGGCAACCTGTGGGCCTATCTCAACCCCTGGAGCGGGCCCTCCCGCGTCGCCGCCTCGGCGCTGTTTCGCGGCAGGAGGCGACCGCCGCTGCGCTATCCCGGCTGGCTCGGCTATTGGCCGTCCGTTCTGGTCTTCATCGGCTTCGCCTGGTTCGAGCTGATCGACCTCGCCCCGAGCAATCCTGCGCGGCTGGCGACGGTCGCGGCGGTTTACTGGGCCATCGCCTTCCTGGGCGTGCTGCTGTTCGGAGACATCTGGTTGCGGCGCGCCGAGCCGTTCAGCGTCTTCTTCGGCTTCATCGGCCGGCTGTCCCCGCTGGTCTGGGAAAAGTCGGACAAAACTCCCGATCACCGGCGGGTGTCATTTGCGGCACCCGGCGCGGCCCTGCTCGGCCGCGACCCGTTGCCGCCGAGCGGCATCCTGTTCGTGCTGCTGACCCTGGCCACGGTTTCCTTCGACGGACTCGACAAGACGTTCTGGTGGCTGGCCCTCAACGGCATCAACCCGCTCGAGTTCCCGGGACGGTCGGCGGTCGTCGGCACGAATTCGGCCGGGCTAATCGCGATGTGGGCCGTGCTCGCCGGCGCCTATGTCGGCGCGGTGTGGCTCGGCTGGCGCCTGTCCAGGCGGGCGGCGCCCTTCGGCGTCCTGCTCGGAACCCTCGTGTTCTCGATCATCCCGATCTCGCTGGTCTATCACTTCTCCCACTATCTGACCGCGCTGATGGTCGACGGCCAATATGCGCTGGCCGCCTATTCCGATCCGCTCGACACGGGCGCGAACCTGCTGGGCTTCCGACGCGACGAGGTCACCACCTCGTTTCTCAACACCTATGAGGGCGCGCGCGGCATCTGGAACGCCCAGACCGTGGCCATCGTCTTGGGGCATGTCCTGGGGATATCGCTCGCCCACCTGCTCGCGGCGCGGGCCGTCGCGACCTATGGCGCGGCCGTGAAGAGTCAGATCCCGCTGGCCGTGGTGATGATCCTCTACACCCTGTTCGGCCTGTGGCTGCTGTCGAGCCCGGTCGCCGGATAGCAGGCATTATCCGGCCTTCGCCTTCCTCAGCAGGAAGGCATAGACGCCGTCCTCCTCGCGCTCTTCCAGGAGCGTGTGGCCGGTTGCCTCGCAGAAGGCATGGAAATCGCCGACCGCTCCGGGGTCCGTTGCCAGGACGCGGAGCAGCCCGCCGTCGGGCACATCCTTCAACCGCTTCTTGGTCTTGAGAATCGGCAAGGGGCAGCTGAGCCCCGTGGTATCCAGCAGGTGTTCTTCGATGGTGCTCATGTCGGGCCGGCTCATCCGATGACGTGGGGCCGCCGCGTGCCCCTCGCACAGGAAATGCGGCATCGACGCCGCCGGATCAAGCATCCTCGGCCAGATCGAAATACAGCGTGCTGAGGTCGTCGCGCTTCAGCAACGCCTCGGAGGTTTCGGCCAGGGCGATGCGTCCCTTGACGAGCACATAGGCCCGGCTCGCAAAGGACAGCGCGATGTCGAGCTTCTGTTCCACGAGCAGAATCGTGAGCCCTTCCTTCTTCAGCGCGCCCAGCGCCGACTGGATTTCGCCGACGATGATCGGCGCCAGACCCAGGAAGGGTTCGTCCAGCAGCAGGGTGCTCGGGGCCGACATGAGGGCGCGGGCGATGGCGACCATCTGCTGCTCGCCCCCGGAAAGCGTGCCGGCGATTTGGGTCGACCGTTCCTTCAGCCGCGGGAACAGGTCGTAGACGTAGTCGAACCGCTCCTCGACGGACCGGCCGCCGCCGCGCGGCAGCTTGAGCGCTCCGAGCCGCAGGTTGTCCTTCACGGTCAGCGGTCCGAAGATCAGCCGGCCCTCGGGCACGAGCCGCAGGCCGGCGGCCACGATCTTGTGGCTATCGAGAGAGCAGAGATCGGCGCCGTCATAGGTCGCCTTGCCGCCGCGGCGCCGAAGGGTGCCGGTAAGCGCGGCCAGCAATGTCGACTTGCCCGCGCCGTTCGGGCCGAGCAGGGCAACGGTCTCCCCGGTCTCGACGGTCATGTCGATCCCGTGAATCACCTCGACCCCGCCATAGCCGGCGGTGAGACCGGAAATCTCAAGCATCGGCGCCGACCCCTCCCGCTTCGCCCAGGTAGGCGTCGACCACGGCGGGGTCCGTTCGGATCGTGTCCGGCGTGCCGTCGGCGATCTTTTGGCCGAAATTCAGCACGATCACGCGGTCCGCCAACGGCAGCAGGAACCGCATGTCATGTTCGATCAGCAAGACCGCGATGCCCCGCTCCGCGATGCCCCGGATGATGACCCCCAGCCGGTCGCACTCGCTCGGGGTCAGGCCGGCCGCCGGCTCGTCGAACAGGATGATGCGCGGCTCCCCGGCCAGTGCGCGGGCGGTCTCGAGCAGACGGCCCTGGCCGAACGACAGCGAGGTCACCTCCGCATCGCGTTCCTCCGACAGGCCGACGAAATCGATCAGTTCGTCGGCACGGGCCCGGATCGCCTGCTCCTCCGCCCTGGCCGCGGCGGTGCCCAGCAGGATCCGCCCCAGCGTAGAGCGGACCGTGGTCTGGGCGCCGACCATGACATTTTCCGCCACCGACATGCCCTCGAACGGCATGTTGTGCTGGAAGGTCCGCATGATGCCCCGGGCGGCGATGCGGTGCGGCGGCAGGCCCAGGATTTCCTCGCCGTCGAGGCGCATCGAGCCCGCGCTCGCCTGATAGGTGCCGGAGATCACGTTGAAGGTCGTGCTCTTGCCGGCCCCATTGGGGCCGATCAGCCCCAGCACTTCGCCGGGCCGGATCTCGAAATCGAGGCCGTCGACGGCGGTCAGGCCGCCGAACCGCTTGGTCAGCCCGCGCACCTCGATCAGGGGCTGTTCGCCCGTCATGAGGCCGCTCGTTTTCGCGCCGCCACCCGGCGGGCGCGGATCTGGTCCCACATGCCGATCAGCCCCTTCGGCTGGATCAGGATGGCCACGACGACAATGACGCCGAAGCCGAGCGCGTGATAGTGGCCGACGATCGGCTCCAGGAAGTCCTGAGACAGCTTGAGCAAGACGGCCCCGATAATGGCGCCGAGGTGGCTGCCGCTGCCGCCGACGATCACCATGAACAGCAGCATGATCGCGTTGTCGATGCCGAAAACGGGCGGGTTCACCGTATTGTCGAAGAAGGCGTAGACCATCCCCGCGGCGGCCGCCATGACGCTGGTGGTCGTGAAGGCGATGGTCTTGGTGCGCGCCACGTCGATGCCCATCGCCGCCGCGGCCTCGCTGTTGTCGCGGATCGCCCTACAGGCCCGGCCGAACCAGGACCGGTCGATTCGCAGCAGGATCGCGAGCGTGGCCAGCAGAACCGCGATCATGATGATCGCCGTCCCCGGCCCGCCGATGACGAAGCCGAAGATCGGGGGCAGCCTGTAGTTGGTCAGCCCGCCGGTCGCCCCGGTCAGCGAGCCGCCCTCGTTGAGCACCACGATCAGTAGCTGCGCGAAGGCCAGGGTCGCCAGCGCCAGATAGAATCCCTCGAGCCGCGTCGCCGCGAGAGCGACAATCAGGGCAAGCGCGGCGGCAAGCGCCAGCGCGACAACGACCGCCAGGCCCAGCGGCAGGCCGGCCTGGGTCATCAGGATGACGACCGCATAGGCGCCGATCCCGGCGAAGGCGAAATGGGACAGCGCCATCTGGCCGGAAATGCCGAACAGGAAATTGTAACTGATCGCCAACGCGACCCAGAACAGGAGCTTCCGGTAGAGATCCAGTTCGTAAGGCTGCAGGAGGAACGGGATCACGCACAGCACCGCCGCCCCGCCGACCCACCGCATCAGCGCAACCATCAGCCGGCCTCCTTCGCGCGCAAGAGCCCGGTCGGCCGCACGAGCAGGAACGCGATCAGCAGAACCGGCGTGACCCCGAGCGCCAGTCCCGACGGGATCGGGACGTATCGCCGGGTCAGGTCCTCGGCGAAGGCCAGGATGATGCCCCCCAGGATCGCGCCTTCCACCCGGTTGATGCCGCCGATGATCAGCGCGGAAAATCCCTGGACCGCAAACGGGAGCGCGGCGTTGACCTCGACCGAGCCGCGCGGTCCGTCGAGCAGGCCGGCCATCGCCGCGACCGCCGCGCCGCCGGCGAAGGACAAGGCGGTCACCAGCCGCAGGTTGATCCCCATCAGGGCCGCCGCGCGCCGGTTGATCGCCACGGCCTCGAAGCTCTTGCCCCAGACCGTCCGCTCGAAGAACAGCCAGACCGCCACGAAGATGACCGCGGTCATGACGATGATGAAGAAGCTCTGGGACGTGCCGGCGAACGGACCGAGTTCGACCCGGTTAAAGCCGAAAGGTCCGTCGAGCGGATAGTTCTCGCCACCGAACACCAGCAAGGTGGCCTGGTGATAGATCACCAACATGCCGAGCAAGGCCAGGATCGGGGCGAGGTGCCCGGCCCCCCTTTCGACCAGGGGCCGCACGGTGAACCATTCGGTCGCCCAGCCGATCACGGCCAGCACCAGAACGGCCCCCGGGATTGCGACAACCGTCGGCACCTCCAGCATGCCGGCCAGAACATAGGCGGCGAACGCGCCCATCATCGCCCATTCGCCCGAGGCGAAGTTGACCACGCCCGTCGGACGCAGCACGAGCAGATAGGCGAGCGCTACGAGGCCGTAGACGCAGCCCGAGGCTGTGGCGCTGACGAGAAGTTCGAGAAGGTCGGACATGGGAGATGATGTGATCTCTGGTGAACGCCGTCGAGAGAGCCTGCGGGTCCGGCGCAGAAGCCGGAGGCGTTCATGTCGGGAAGGGAGGGACCGGCCTTAACGAAGTCGGCCGGTCCCGTTAGTCACGCTACTTCGTGCCGCTGTGAACGACCGGACCGTGATCATTGTTCTTGATGACCCGGACGACGGCGCCCTGCGGGTTGAAGCCCGCGCGACCCTTGGAGAAGTCATAGGCCGTGCCCTTGGCGCCGAGCGCGCCGGCCCAGCCCGTCGAGCCCTGCAACGCCGCACAAAGCTTGGCTTTGTCCGTCGAACCGGCCCGCTTGATCGCCTGGATCAGGAAGTTCATGTCATCCCAACCGTAGGCCGGCAGCGAGAACGGCTTCTTGCCGAACTCCTTTTGGTACGCGGCGATGAAGGCCTGCGCTTCCGGCTTGGCGGGGTCCATCGCGTCGATGAAGGTCACGCCCTCCATCAGGCCCTTGGCGGTCCGCAGGAAAGTCGGGATCGACAGGTTGAAGGAGCCCATGATCGGCTGCTTGAGGCCGAGCTGGCGATAGGCCCGGAAGAACAGCGTGTTCTCGCGGGCGAGCACACCCGCCACGAAGATGGCGTCGGTCTTTGCCGCCCGGACTTTCTGCATCTGCGGCAGCGCGGACTTCGAGCCGGCGGGGATGACCTCCTCGACCGTCACTTTGACCCCGGACTTTTCCAGACCGATCTTGAAATACTTGGCGAGGATCTGGCCCAGCGCGGAGTTGTCGGTGACCAGCGACGCCGTCTTGAGCTTCTTCGAACGCGCGTAGGCCATCAGCGTGCGGATCTGGATCGAGCCGAGCGGGCCAATCTGGAAAAAGCACTTGTTGTCGAGCTTCCGGGTCAGCGTGTCGCTGCCGTTATGGGTCACCTGCGGGATGAGCGTCTTGATCGTCGTGTTCTGAGCCTGCTGGGTCGCGGTCGAGCTCGAGTTGCTGATGATCGCGACGACGCCGGCGTCGATCAGCTTCTGAGCCTTCGAGGCCGAGACGTCCGGCTTGTTGCTGTCATCCTCGATCAAGAGCTCGATCTTCTTGCCGAGCACGCCGCCGTTGGCGTTGGCGATCTTCGTCGCCAGCATGATGCCCTGAAGCACCGGCTCCGCATAGAATCGGGCGTTGCCGGTCTTGTCCGTGATGACGCCGATCTTGATGGTGTCCGCCGCGTTGGCCGCGCCGGCCATGACGCCGGTCGCGAGCCCGGCAACGCCGAGCACGCGGAGACCCGCGCCGATCATGGTTCGTGCAATTCCCATTGTTTCCTCCTCGTTTATCTTGGAACGCTCCCGCGTCCGCCTTGACATATACCCGAATTCCGCCGACCTGGACCTTATATCGGCGACCGGTTCACATGGTGGACACACTCCGCGCGACCACGCACAGGGTTACCCCGGGCGCCCCGAGGGCTTCCGCGTCGCACGTGCAACACTCTGGTCGAACAATCCGGCCATCGCCCGGTCTCCGTCCTCCCCCTTTGTCGGCACGTGGCGGCGACCGACAACTGAGCCAAGCGCCTCACGGGACCCGGTCCTGCCTGGGAGCGAAACGCCCCCGTCGCCCGTCTGCGATTTTTTTTAATTAGTTATCTAAGCAAAGGTTAGAGCAGATTTGAAAGGGTGTCCAGCCTCGGAACGGTGTATCCGCAATCCGGAATGCCGGTCCGGATCGGCGGACCGGCGGCCGCGTTGACAGCGTCTGCGCGTCGGCGATAATCACAGCGACAGCAGGCTTGCCAAGCGCCGCTCGCGTCGCGCGCGCCCGGCACCCCCCACAAGGAGAAGCGGGCATGACGGCAAAGACGGTCTCGCAGATACCGGCCATACCGCGCGCATCGCGGCTCGTTGCGATATCCGTGCTCTTCGGCCTCGGCGTGGCCCTCGTCTTCGTGGCCGGGTTCGCCCACCCGCAGGCGCTACACAACGCGGCCCACGATTCCCGGCATTCCCTTTCCTTTCCCTGCCACTAGCGCGCCATGCTGGCCCGCATCCTGACCGGCGGGCTGATCGGGGGCTTCGCCGGAGGGCTGGTCGTGGCCGCGATCCAGGCCGTGATCACGACGCCGCTCATTCTCCAGGCCGAAGTCTTCGAGACGGCCAGGGCGCTCGATGCAGTTTCGCTGATCCCTGTCCATGACCAAGCCAAGCCGGCCGCCGAAGGCCTGAACGTCTCGCGTCTTGTGACGTCTTCGATCGCCACGATCGCCGTGGCGACCGGTTACACCTTCCTGCTTCTGGGCGGGATGCTCGCGGCGGGACGGTCGATCACCGCGCGGACGGTTTTCCCGTGGGCGATGGCAGGTTTCGTCGCGACCGGGCTGGCGCCGGCCCTTGGCATGGCGCCGGAGCTTCCCGGAGCGGCCTCGGCCGACGTGGGCGCCCGGCAACTCTGGTGGATCGGAACGGCGCTCGCGACCGGCGCGGGGC
>CAMYMQ010000393.1 GCA_947259335.1 uncultured Alphaproteobacteria bacterium
GACGATCCTGCGCGGCGCCGGGGAGGCGACGACGCGGCGCCAGCCCGCCCCTTCGGGTGCGCCGCGCCACCCCGTCCGGGCCGCGAGAGCCTTCCATGCCTCGTCGGCATAGACCGGGCCGATCGGCTTGATCGGCCTATCGAATGCCGGATCGGCCGGATCGACCTCGACCATCGTCAGGAGCGTAACGAACGGCTGGTCCGGACGGGCATTGACCAGTTCCTGCACAAGCAGATAGCCGACCATGCCTTCCGATTCGGCCCCGAGGATATCGAGGGGCGCGCTGTCCCCGGCCGCCGCCGCCTGCTCCGCCAGCAGACCGATCTGCGGCCCGTTGCCGTGGGTGATGACGAGCCGATGCGACCCAGCGACAGGGGCCAGGGCCAGCGCCGCCGCCCGCGCATTGCGCCGCTGGGTCTCGATATCGAGCGGTTCGCCGCGCCGGAGCAAGGCGTTACCGCCGAGCGCGGCGAGGATCTTCATCCTGCCGTAGCCGGCCCCGAGCCGACACCCCGCGCCCGCGCCCATTGGTCGACAATGTCACCCAGGCGCGGATCGCCGCGGTCGGCATAGTCGTAGCGAACACGGACCACCGGCATGGAGAGCCCCAATATCCGCGCGAGATCGACCGGCGTCGCGGCGACAACGACATCGGCGCCGGAGCTTTCGATGGTGCGGGTCAGCGCCTCCCGCTGCTCGTCGCTGTAGCCCATGGCCGGCAGGACCGGACCGATATGGGGATAACGCCGGTAGACCTCGACGATACTGCCCGCCGCGGATGCCCGGGGGTCGACGATGGCCGCAACATCCAGCGTCGATACTGCGGCATACCCCGCCCCGTGTGCCATGCCGCCATGGGTGATGGTCGGCCCGTCCTCCACGATGAGGACACGGCGGCCGGCCACGGCGTCGGGATTGTCGAACGCGACCGTGGACGCGGCATCGACGATCGTCGCTTCCGGGCGGATCGCCCCGACGGTCGCGTGCAGACCGGACACCGTCTCCGGGTCAGCCGCGTTCGCCTTGGCCACGACCACGACGTCCGCCATGCGCAGCACCGCCTCGCCCGGATGGTGCGTCGTCAACTGATCGGGCCGCAAGGCGTCGACAAGGACGATATGCAGATCCGGCCGGATGAAGGGAAAATCGTTGTTGCCGCCGTCCCACAGGATGACGTCGGCCTCCGCCTCGGCCCGCGCGAGGATCGCCTGATAGTCGACCCCGGCGAACACGACGCCCCCGGCCGCGACATGGGGCGCATATTCCTCGCGCTCCTCGATGGTGCAGTCGGCGGCATCCATGTCCGCCTCGGTCGCAAAGCGCTGGACGGCCTGGCGGGCGAGATCACCGTAGGGCATCGGATGGCGCAACACGCCGACCGTCATCCCCCGGTCGGCGAGACGGCCGGCGATCCAGCGCGAGGTCTGGGACTTGCCGCAGCCGGTGCGGACCGCCGACACGGCGATGACCGGCTTACCGCTGCGCAGCATGGTCTTGTCCGGCCCGGCGATGGCGAAATCCGCGCCCGCCGCCAGCGCGCGCGACCCGGCGTGCATCACCGTGTCGTGGGTCACGTCGCTGTAGGCGAACAGGACGGTGCCGACCCCCTCGCGCTCGCAGATCGCCGCCAGGTCGGCCTCGTCCTCGATCGGGACGCCGTCGGGATAGTGCGCGCCAGCCAGCGAGGGCGGATAGCGGCGGCCGGCGATGCCGGGGATCTGCGCGGCGGTGAAGGCGACCACCCGGACATCGGGCCGGTCCCGGTAGAGCATGTTGAAATTGTGGAAGTCGCGCCCGGCCGCGCCCATGATCAGTATGCGCTCCGGTTCCTTCGCTCCCGCCATCGACCCCTCCACCTGCTTTGAGCGCAATTGCACGCCATACTAGCCAAACCGCCGCTCCGGCGCATCGGCGGCGTCCGGCGTGACGGCCGGGCCGGTGGCCAGTTCAGCCAGGGTCAGGTCAGGTAGCCGCGGTCCCGCCGGGCGCCGTGCCGCGCGAGCCGGTCGCGCCACCAGTCGATCGTCCGCGACAGGCCGGCCTCGAGGTCGACGGCGGACGACCAGCCCGTGGCCTCCGCGAACCGGGTGGGATCGGCCAGCAGGGTCATCACCTCCGACTTCTTCGGCCGCATCCGCTCGGCATCGGTGACGACCGGCTTGTTGACGCCCGTGACGGCGCGAACCTGCTCGATCATGTCGCCGACCGACACCGCGACACCCGAGCCGGCGTTGTAAGGCACGCCGAAGTCGATCCTTTTCGCCGCGCCGATCGCCGCAAAGGCGGCTACGGTATCGCCGACATAGTTGAAATCGCGGGTCGGCCGGGTGTCGCCGATGGCGATGGCCTCGCATTCCGGATCGAGCGCCTGGCGTATCACGGTGGGGATTACCGCCCGTTCGCTCTGGCGCGGACCGTAGGTATTGAAGGGCCGCAGGATCGCGACCGGCAGGTCGAACGAGCGCGCGTAGGCCTCGGCCATCATGTCCGCGCCGATCTTGCTCGCCGAATAGGGCGACTGGCCCTGGAGCGGATGTTCTTCGGCAATCGGGGTCGTGATGGCGGTGCCATAGACCTCGCTGGTCGAGGTGTGAACGACCCGGGCGACCTTGTGGCCCCGCGCCGCTTCCAACACGTTGAGCGTGCCGGTGACGTTGGTCTCGACATAGGAATGAGGCGCGGCATAGGAGAAGGGAATCGCGATCAGGGCGGCCAGGTGGAAGACGATTTCCTGGCCGGCGACCAGCCGGTTCATGAAGGCCGGATCGCGGATGTCGCCGCGCTCGATCGTCACCCGCCCGGCCGCGGCCTCGTCGAGTTCCTCCAGCCAGCCCGTCGTCCCGAACGCATTGTATTGCGCAAGCGCAGTGACCCGAGCGCCCGCCGCCGCCAACCGCTCGACCAAATGCGAGCCGATGAAGCCGTCGGCGCCGGTTATGAGGACAGCGCGGTCCCGGTAGTCGGTGGCAAAATCTCGAAGCATCAAACCATCTGCGTTTCGCAAGCTTACCGCATCATCTGTGCCGTATTCATCTCGCTTCGTCCAGCCAGACCTCCGAACCCGCGCGGCGCAGGAATGCGGCCTCGACGAAATCATGGCTTAGGATGTGTCCGCCCAGCGGCGGCCGGCCGCTTAGGGTCGACAACCCGCACGAGGAAACGAAGGCGGCCATGCGGATGATCGCATGATCCTCCCCCACTGTATCGGTCCATTTGCTACATGTGAATCGAGAGCAGGACCTCCATGGCGAAGAGAAGCAACAAGCCCGAAGATATCGTTTCGAAGCGGTGTCAGATTGAAGTGCTGTATGGCCAAGGCATGTCGATGGCTCGCAACGCGCTCGAAGCCTTTGGCGCGCTGTGGCCCTAGGCGGTATCGGAGCGATTTACAGAGATGGACGAAGCCCGTTGGCCGGTCCTGTATGTGTTTCGATTTGGGTTCGTTCTGCGAACAGAACACTTTTTTATAAATATTTATAAGTTTCAATACCTCTTATAGTTGTATCATTCTTGTCGACGTTTGCACCGGCGGACCAGATCCTAAATCGCTGATGTCAAATTGGAATAAAGAGATTATGAGGCGCTCACATACGAACGTGACAATGAATAATATCCAGTAATTATTATATCGTATAAAATATCCTATATTAGATATTAATTTGTATTAAGAAAATACAATCCAAAAAAAATGATACTAAAAATGCTGCCAATGAAGCGCTCGATCAGTGCCTTTTCTTTCTCTTTCTGACCTGATCTTCGCTAATGTAACCCCGGTCAGTCCCGCGCGTTCTCAAAAAGAACTTTATGGATTGGAAATCCCCCCACAGGACTTCCCTAACAATGAGCATTTCTGCAAGGCCAAGGATATCTTCGTCTATTTCGTGCATACAGTCTTGGAGACGGTCTGACCGCAGGATTGCCTGCTCAACGTCTTCCTGTTGAACTGGTCTGCCGAGATCTTGGCCGAGGTATATGGCTGCAGCGGTGGTGTTGCCAACGGCACGTTCCAGCGCTGCCTCGATGCGACTGACCGATAGCCGGGGTCGCCTTGGCGTGCGCCTTGGTGTGGGGGGACGCCTCATTGCTCTAGCCAGTTGAGCTTTCGGGGGCCTTAATCCCGCCGGCACTCCGATTGCGCTTTAATTCTTCAAACCTCAGCTCCGCAGACTGGCGGCGGCTGAAGGCGCGCTCTTCGTAGCGCTCGATCTTGCCAAGTTCATGAACGACGCAGGTCAGCCAGTGCTGTTTCATGGTGTCCTCGTCCATGAGCTGCTTGGTGACGGTGTGGAGGATGGATTTGGCCACGTCCGGCCAAGCGGCAAAGGGCGGGTGCTTAGGCCGGACATTTGCTGACTGGTTTTCTAGAAACTTTCCTTCGAGGGCCCGGAACATCAGAAGCTTTTCGTCATAGGACGGCCGCAGGCGATGGCGGAGCCGGGGATAGGCTTCGCTCGAGAACAGGGTCAGGCGGGCCTGCTGAACCCGTTTCAACTGGTGCTGGGCGGCGGCGATATCTCTGGCCGCTTCAAGGATCACGGGATCATTTGCATCGGGGCCGGCGATGATATGCGCGACCTTGTCGATCCACGCCGCTACCTCCGGGTCCGCGGTGTCGATGCTGGCCAAGCCGTGCCGGAACGCGTTGCGCCTCGATCGAGCCTTGCCGGCGGCCGTCCGTGGGCCGGTACTTCTGCTCGCGTTGCCCTTGTTCGCCCGGCGCTTTCGGTCCGACGTCATTCGGCAGCTGCCCGGGCTTCATCTCGTGCAGGACGAACGGCATCATTGGCGACCGCCGCATGACGCTCGGGTGCCGACTGACGGGTTAACCGGCGCATCTCGAGGCGAGCTTCCGCTTTTTGCCAGCGCGTTGCCTTGCTCTGGGCAAGGCGATCGATTGCCGTGAACAGGTCGATGTGGGCGGTAACGGCCTCAGCGGTAATCGCCGTTTCGGTCAGGCCAATCTGCGCGAGTTTGGCGGCCACCTCCTTCTTGGCCTTGCTATCGCCCTTCAGGTAGTCGGCGACTGTGCCGCCGACCAGGCTGTCAAGGGCTTGCCTCCCAGGCTGGTCACCGCCGACAGATGTGAGGAGGCTCTGAACGGCTTCTTTGCGCTTGATACCCACCAGATCGACCTTGATTCGATCCAACCGAAATCGTTCCCAACGCTCGTCGACGATCAGCTTGATATCGAGCCAATCGAGTTCGGTTTGAGGCGGATGTTCTTCCACAACAACCGCAAACAGCTTCCAATAAGCCTCCTCGTCTTCGTCCTGCAGAACGGGGGGCGGCGAGATCAAATCCAGGATGATGTCGGGAATGCTTTTCTGAAGATCCGACAGCTGATCGGCCACGGACTGCTTGGTTGATGTGGATTGGGTCTTCGGGTTTGCGTTCATGGCTCACTCATTTTGTGGGGCTTTGAATTTGCTGAGAGCAAGCCAAGCATAAAATTGAGTAACGTTCAAATACAATCTGCAATTCAGCCGGAGTCCTATTTTGATTAGTCTGTGAGTAATTTGATGATTATTAGACAATATTTAACAAAAATCGCAATCTGTATTAATATTGATGAAAATGGACAGAATTGGCCGTCGCTGCCGCCCATGATCGGGACCGCTGAACGACTTTGAACCGCGAAGGAGGTGCCGGGATTTCGGCTGAAGCCCTTGCACGGCCTGCAATCAAGGTAGTGCTGTGGTGGGCTTCTGGTTTGACCGGGCGCGTCGACCAAGCGCGCCTTGGATCAAAGTGAGAACGCGCCGGTCGGTCCCAGATATGTGCGAACCCCCTGTTGGAAGCACCTCGCGCACAGAAGAAGTTGGTGGCTCGCGATGACGCGTTCCTCATCCGTGCAGGGTTTGACCAGCACGATCGCGCCCCAGCTATCGACCCCATCGCGCGCCTTACAGACCCGACAGGTCAGGACCCTGAGAGCGGGTTCGGCGTGAGAGGTGCGGTCGGTGCCCTTACCGCCCGGGATGACGGTGAAAGGCAAACTGCCGCGATCTCGCGTCTTGTCCTTCGACAATCGTGCGCTCCTTGGCGATCCGTCCCTACCAACTCCATGGCGGCGGGTGTTGCCGAGCCGAGATTGTCCGCCAGAGAAGCCTCAGCGCCGCCTCCCGGTCGCCGGAAACGCGCCACAATGAGGTCGCAAGAGCCCGCCCGTCGATACCGCGGGCGGCCAACCAGGCCTCTTCGTCGCCGGCAGCGTGTAACTCGCGGTGGGCTCTGCGACTGAGGGGGATGGCGTAGCGGTCGGCGGCGCGCCGACCGAGTCCGCGTCTGGGGTCAGCCCGAAGTAGATGGTGAGCCTCGATGGGACCAAGGTCAGGATAGATCGGGCATTCGAGCGATCGGATGAAGCGAAGGTGGTCGGGACGTCTGCCGGGGTTCACTTTGGGCAGACGCGCCGGCAGGCCCCGCTTGGCGATTCGGGGAGGGAGCGCCATGGAATGCCCCTCAGACCGTTGATGCCTGGGTGGGAGCCGAGGTGGCAGCCGATAGGAGGACTCCTGCCGGATCGCCCGCATCCACTGAAGCCTGTCTCACTCGGGCCGGTTCTTTTTCCCCAACATCGTCGCTCAGATCCGGGCGCCGCTGGACGAAGCGGGTTGGGCGGAACTGTGGACGAACCTGTGGATGAACCTGGGGCCGGTGGTCGGCATCGTCTTTCTCGCCGGTTGGAACCTGGAACAGGGACCGCATGAACTGCTTGAGGGCATAGGACTGGGCTGCTCCGAACGCCTGGGCGCCGTCAGCATCGACCATGACCGAGCGGTTCACCGGTCCCCACATCGCGCCCGAGGTGTGAACGAGGTAGAACTCGAAGGTTGCCCACAGCCATGAGCGGTCCTGGTTGTCCACACCGTTGTGGACAAGCCGCGCGTCCAGCTCGTTCTGGATGATGATCAGCCCGGCCTTGGCGCACAGCGGATTGAGCGCCTCCAGGAATCCGTCGATCGAAGCGAAGCGGTAATCGCCGTCCCGGTTGCGCTCAGTCTTGAGCAGGGTGCGGACCCCGCGCATGACGGTGTTGACCGAGGTGGCGATCAGCTCGGGCATGGCGAATTCCTGCATCACGCCGCCTCCCGCACGGTCAGCGCCCCGTTGCGGGCACGGGTCACCTTGACCCCGTGACCAGCAGCGAGCTTTACATCAGGCTCGATCAACTCCTTCAGACCCTTGGTGGCCTTGGTGAACCTGTCCGCAGCGGAGCGGGTTTCCAGCCAGTCAGTCGCCAGGTCCGCCCAGCGGTTGTTGCCGACCATGTCGACGGTGCGCATCGTGTCGAAGGCGATCGATACCGGTTCGGCATTCTTGTCCTCAGGCGGGATGTCTTCCTCGACATGCCACCAGAAGGCCTGCTCGCGCTCGATCAGCTCGGCCTGGTAGGCGGGGTCTTCCTGGACCTGGAAGTACTCCCAGCGGTGGTTGCCGAAGATGACCGACAGGAAGCCTCGCGGTGAACGGGTCACCGCCAGGTAGTGTTGTACCTGGGGGTAGTAGCGCTCTACTATTTCGTCATCCTTGGCGAAGGCAGAGACATGCTTGCATTCGATGATCCCGTCGAGGACCCAGCCGTCGATATGGCCCGTCATGAAGGGGTGATCGAGATGGACCAGGCGACAGCAGTTCTTCCGCCCAACCTTCAGGCCCGTCTTGCGCTCGAACCAGCGCCGGTTGAGCTCCTCGGTAACAATACCGATCTGGACCTGGAGAACGTCGGCCAGGCTGTCGGGCTCGACGCGTCCGGTCTTTTCCTGCCACAAGGTGAACCAGTCTCCGGCCATGATCCGGCCGGCATCGGAGCCCCCGATACTCTTGGAGCGATCCATAAAAGCCTCCACACTGAGAAATGACATTGCCTAAAATATGCATACATTAACCTAATGTAAACAGAAAAAATGCAACATCGGCATAAACCAGACATAACCCCGGCTCAGTGCCGGGCCGCGCGGGCGATGCTCGAATGGTCGCGGGCCGAACTCGCATCCAACGCGCGGGTGGCGGAACGCACGATCATCGACTTCGAGCGCGGCGCGCGGCGGACCTATTCGCAGACGCTGGGGGCGCTGAGGGCCGCCATGGAAGACGCAGGCATCGAGTTCATCGAGGAGAATGGGGCGGGAGTCGGGGTCCGCATTCGCGGAAATGGGCGACCGCGCTAGTAGGATCGAAATTCAGCGCCGGCAAAAGGCTAGATTACCGATGGTCATCAGACGTTTTACATTTGTCAGAAATACAGAAGAAATAGGCTCATCAAAATTGAGTGCTTCGTGATCGATTCACTTTCCCAGAGGCGACTTTCAGTTCTAACATTGGGAAGCGCTGCACTGGGTCAAGTCTATGGCATCGCCAACCGACCGACTGCCCTAAGCGAGCATGAAGCCTACGCGTTGTTAGACCGCTGTTGGCACGCCGGCATACGCAGCATCGACACCGCAGCAGCATACGGTGAAGCGGAGGAGAGGATCGGCCAATGGACAGGCGGGCGATCCTTGAAGCCCGTTGTCGTCTCCAAGACTCCTCCACTGGGCGATATTCCCGATGATCAGATTGCAGCAGCGATCAACCGGGCAATTCAAGAGTCTCGCTCCAAGCTTCGGATCGATGCCATTGATGGCTATCTCCTCCACCGGGCCTCCGATTGGCGACGCCTATCGGTCCGTGCTGCCCTGCGGGGCGCGCAGGAGAATGGGACAATTCAGTCGATCGGCGTGTCGTCCTACGACGCGGACGAGGTGATGGACCTACTCGACATCGAAGGCTTCGACATTCTCCAGATCCCGTTCAGCATTTTCGACCGGCGCGCGCATACCTCCGGCCTGCTCGACCGCACCAACGCACTGGGTGTCGCCGTCTGCGCCCGAAGTATCTTTCTTCAGGGCCTGTTGTTTCTCGACCCGATGCGCCCTGACCCGGACTTCCGCGATGCGGCACCGCATCTTTCAGCGCTCCGAGGGATCGCCGCCGAAGCCGGATGCGATCTTGCCACCATCGCCATCCAAGGGGCGCTGGATATGGAGGGGATTGCAACGGTCATCGTCGGCCTTTACGCCGCCGACCAGGTCGACCAGGCGGTCGCATCGGCGGCGGCACGACTAGACACATCGGTCATCGAAGAAGCGATCAGAGTCGCAGGAGCGATACCGGCAAATATCCGGGATCCCCGCCTCTGGCGGCAACGCTGAATCGGCGGAGGTCAGGCCGGCAAGGGCCGATTTAAATCGCGTCGGCGCCGTAGCCTTCCGCGGCTTCGCGCTCGGCCCAAGATTGAAGCGCGACCAGAGTCCAGAGCTTTTCCGAGGTGTCACGGCGGCCGGCGTCCAGATCGGCGAGCCACTGGCGGGGCAGGTCCGTCGCCTCGATCCCGAAATCGCTCAGCTTTGACGGGTCGATCCCGGTCTCGCACAGCCGTCTCAACGGCCCGGTCAGCCATTGGGCTATCGGTATCTCGAAGCCCTTCTTGGGCCGATCGAACACCTCTGCCGGCAGCATATCGCTAAAAGCTTGCCGCAAGACTGCCTTGCCGCGGCCAGGCCGCAGCTTGTAGTAGCCCGGCATCGCAAAGGCTGCGGCGACCACACGCTCGTCGAGCAAGGGGCACCGAACCTCCAGCCCGTGGGCCATACTCATCCGGTCGACCTTCACCAGCATGTCACCGGCCAAGCCGATGCGCATATCGGCGCTTAGCATCGCATTGATGGAATCGTCAGTGTCGGCCGCCGCCCGCGCCGCCGTGACCATTTCCTCCACCGCGTCGGTGGACCAATGCGAACCGACGAGTGTGGCAATCTCGTCGGGGCTCATCGTTCGCATCCAGCCGGCCTGGCGCACGGCTGCTTCCTCTCCGGCATGGGATAGAAACCGCCGCAGGCGCCGCGTCCGTTCGGACCAGGTCCCCGACTTGCTTTCGGGCAACAGGCGCGCGGCAGGCTCGATCACGCCTCGGCGCAAAAAGCGTGGGATGCGGCGATAGGCCTCGGCACGCAACTCGCCCTGGTACTTGCGGTAGCCGCCGAAGACTTCGTCCGCGCCGTCGCCGGAAAGGGCGACCGTCACGTGCCGCTGTGTCTCGCGCGAGACCAGCCAGGTTGGAATGGCCGAACTGTCGGCAAAGGGTTCGTCGAGCCCGTCGAACACGGCGCCGACGGCGGCGAGCGCATCCCCGGACGTGACGGCGATCTCGGTATGGTCGGTGCCGAGCGCCTGGGCCACCGCCCGCGCCGCCGGCCGTTCCTCGTAATAGTCGGCCGCGCCTTCGAAGCCGATCGTGAACGTCCGCACCTTCGAGGCATGGCGGATCATGCACGCGGACACGATCGCGCTGTCGATGCCGCCAGACAGAAACGCGCCAACCGGTACGTCGGCGACGAGCCGGTCGGCGACGGCCGTTTCGATCCTCTCACGAAGGTCCGCTGCGGCGGCCGCTTGGTCGGTGTACCGGGGCAGCAGTCCGGACGCCGGCTTGTGCCAGCGTTCGACCGCAAATCCGCTCGGGGAGACTGTCGCCATGTGCCCGGCGGCGAGACGGGCGACGCCGGACAGGATCGACAGGGGCTCGGGCACGTAGCGGAGCGCGAGATACTGCCTCAGCGCCTCGGGGTCGATCGTGCCTTGCGCCCCGTCGAGATGCTGCAGGGCGCGCAGGTCGGACGCGAAGGTCAGGGTCGCGCCATCGACCCGATAGGCCAGCGGCTTTTTGCCATACCGGTCGCGCGCCAGGGTCAGGGTGCGGGCCCGGGCATCCCAGATCGCGAACGCGAACATCCCGCTCAACCGCGGCAGCAGGCCGCGTCCCCATTCGCGCCACCCCGCAAGCAGGACCTCGGTATCGCAGTCGGAAGAAAAGCAGTGCCCCTTCGCCGCCAGTTCGGCGCGCAGGTCCCGATAGTTGTAGATCATCCCGTTATAGGTGATCGCATACCCATCCCGGACCATCGGCTGGGCGCCCGCCGGCGACAAGTCGACGATGGCCAACCGGCGATGGCCGAACAGGCAGTGGCCGTCAGCCCAAACGCCCTCACCGTCCGGTCCGCGCGGTGCGAGCCGGGCCAGCGCCCGCTGCATGCGCGGGCGCAGGCCGTCGGCATCGAGGCCGCCTAAATCGATGATTCCCGCGACACCGCACATCAGTGGATCCGCCCGTCGACGATGTCCGATTGCCCCCGTTCCGCGATTACGCGCCGGAAAAGGTTGGCGTAACGAGGGGCGACCGTCGCGCTCTCAAACTCGCGGGCGGAAACCGCAGCGACCTCACTCAACGCCCGGCGCCGGTCCGGGGAAGCCAAGAGGCCGTCGATCTGGTCACGGAGGCGACCTTCGAGACCGTTCCCGAGAGGAACCAGAATGCCGTTCTTGCCGTTGTCGATGAGATCTGCGGGGCCATGGGGACAGTCGGTGGCAATCACCGGCGTGCCAGCCGCCATCGCCTCGACGATTGCTTGGCCAAACCCTTCCGACCGAGACGACAGCACGAATGCGTCAGCGTGGGCGAGCCAGCCGGAGAACTCATTCTCGAAATCGGGCAACAGCAGCCGGTTCGCGACGCCAAGCCGGCGCGCACGTTCCTCAAGCCGCCCGCGTTCGGGCCCCTCGCCCAGGATCGCGAGACGAACCCCCTCGGTTCTCAGGCTCGCAAATGTATCGATCAGAATGTCGAAGCCCTTCTCGACGGTCATACGGCCCATGGCGACCAGCAAGGGTCCGCCGGACGCAGGCGACGGTTTGGATCGCGCGACCTCAGCGGCATGCCCGATCTCGGCAACGTGGACCGGGTTGGGGAGCGTAACGATCCGCGCCCATTGCAGATCAAGGTCGTCGTGCAATTCGCGGCGCAGGGCGCGGGATGCGGCGACAACGGCATCCGCCCGACGATAAGCTCGCCGGGCGGATCTTCGCCAAATCGCACCCGGGTTGCCGCCTGTTCGGTGGCTGGTGTTTTCGCGGAGAATGACGGGTGTCGAGCGCCGGCTTCGTCGGGCTGCCCGCGCGGTCGCAACGTTGGTGGCAAACTCTGCGGAGAACACCAGATCGGGCGACAGCTGGCGGATCGCCTTTCCGAGTCGGCGCACATAGCCGCGCCCGCCAGCACCACCCATGTAATGTACGCTGGGGACATTGGTGAACAACACCGTATCGGCGTCACTCCCGTGATCGGTCACGAGGATCGGTTCGATCCCGAGGTCTGGAAACGCGGGTAAAAGGGCGACCATCAGCCGGGCCGCTGCACCGCAACCGACCTGCGGCAGGACGCACGCGACCCGGAGTGTTGGAGCGTGGTTCGACTGGCGGCTGTCGGCATTCACATCGCTAGCCGCCTAGAATTTTCTCAAGACCAGAAACAGCCGTCTTCAGATGGAAGATCTCGGGCAGGAGGCTCGGCCGCAGGGTCGCGTCCGGCCGGGCGGCGACTGCGGCCATGGCGTCCTCGAAGGCTGGTCCCGCCGCCGCGAGATGGACGGTCCCGGGTGCCGCTTCGGCGCGAATCTCGTCGATGCCGCCGGATTCTGGGGTGGCGATCACCGGTGTGCCGAGCGCCAGCGATTCGAGGGCTACGTTAGGCAGCCCCTCCCAGCGGGACGGGAGCAAGAAGGCATCGGCGCCCGCAATCCAGGAGCCTAGCGCAGAGGTAAAGCCCGCGAAGGATAGGCGGTCCGCAACCGCGCTGCGCGCCACATCAGCTTCGAGTACTGACTTGAGCGGGCCGTCGCCGAAGACCGTGATCCGATCGTCGGGATTGAGCATTGACGCCATCGCGACGAGGCGGTCGAAGCCCTTCTGCTCGGTTATACGCCCGGCAGCGACGAAACGGCGTCCTGGACCCTCGAGGCGCCTGGGTTCGCGTCCCGCCGCGCGCAATGCGTCGACGTCGACAGGATTGTAGAGGACGCTCACGCGGTCTTCGGGAACGCCCAGCGCGACGAGCCCGCGCCGGATAAAACCGGCTGGCGCGACGACCTGGCTCGCGCGCCGGTACAAGTGCCGGTAGCCCCACCGGTAGGCCGTTCCCCGAACGCCCTGCCCCATGATCGCGCTCGGCGTGTTGGCCTCGCGGACCACATAGCGGATGGATCGCGGCAGTGTCGGCCGCAGACCCAGCAAGGCCATGTTGAGATAGGCCATCGTCGAAATCGCGACGTCCGGGCGAAGGTCCTGAAGGGCTGACCGGAGCTTGGGGAGTGCCGCCCGAATGCGCGGCCGGTCGAGGACGATGACGTCGATATCGGGCGAGATCAGGGCCCGCAGGGGACCGTCGTCCGTGAGCAGGATGAGGACCACGCGAAAGCGCGTGCGGTCAAGCTCACGGGCGAAGGTCAGCATCACCCGCTCGGCGCCGCCTCCCGCCAGGGACGGGAGGATGAACGCGACGGTCTTCATCGGGGCGTTGCCGCGGCCGCATGCCAGAAGCGCGCGAGGTCAGCAGCACGGGCCGCGCCGGCACACAAGTCGCCGATTTGGGCCTGCGCCGCTTCTCCCATCGTCCGCAACCGTGCGGGATCGTCTGCCAAATCGGCAAGCGCAGAAGCCATGGCCCCGGCGTTGAACTCGGGAAAGAGGATTCCGGTGCGATCATTCTCCACAAATCGGTCGAACGTGCCGATCGCTACAACAGGCAGTCCCATCGCCATCGCTTCGATGACCTCGCGGCCCCAAGGATCGTTGTTTCGGGATGGACGCGCCAAAATGCTGCAGCCTGCCAATACCGGCGCCGGATCCGGCACGTGACCCAGAAAGACGAACATGTCGGAAACGCCGCGCAGCCGCGCATAGTCGGCCAACGATCCCGATTTCCGAGCAATACGGCCCAGATCGCCGGGAAGATTGCCGGCCAGGTTCATCCGGCCTGCGACGACGAACAGAATGTCGCGTCGTCCCCGCGCGGCTAATGCCGCGGCGATCTCGACCAGCCTGTCGTTGCCGCGGAGCCAAGCGTAGTTGGATACCGAGGCGATCTTGAAACGCGGGTCACGTGCCAACTCCGGCAACGGTTCAACCGCGGGATCGACCCGAACGATGTTGTAGATCACAGACCCGGACGCGGCTTTGCGGGTCAGTTGAGTCACATTGTCGCGTTCCATCTCGGAGATGAACACCAAGCCGTCGGCGGCGGCTGACAGGAGGCGATACTGGCAGCGCGAAAAGAGCGTCGATGGCAGATGGGTGCGAACATGCGCCGTTATCTTGAGTGAAGGCCCCAAGCGCCGCCGCAGCCAACGGGCCAGGAGGAACAGTCCTTCGTGGTTGCAATGGATAACGTCGAACCGCTCTCTGGCAGCGGTCTCGAGGGCGTGTCTAAACCGACGACTAGCCGGCCAGCGCCAGGCGAATCGGCCATAGGCGTAGATATTTCGGGACAGCCTGGGCAGCGAACTCACATGGGGCATCTCCGGCATGACGCGACAGGGAACTCCGATGGCTGCGTATCGCGCCTGCACTGGCCCATCCCGCCGGCACCAGACCTCGACGGAAACGTCATCTGGCATATGCCGGACGCTCTCGAACAGGCTGCGCGACGAGCCGCCGTAGCCTCCCTCGATATCCAGACAAAGGACTCGGATCACTATCGTCGAACCAACGCGGCGGCCCCATCCCAGCCGAGATGGAACACCGCGTCGAGGATGGAGAGCCCCGCCACAAATTCTTTAGAATATTGGGTGTAGCGCGGATGCTCAAACTCGACATAGTCGAGCGCCACCCCCGCTTGGGCGAACTTGGCTGGATCCTGATAGTTTGCTCCGCCTTTTCCAGACAGGTAGGTCCCGTTCACGGCGATGGTCCGTACGATCTCGATCAACCGCTCGTCTGCTTCCGCCGTGCCGGTCGCGAACTCCGAAGAAGCGTAAAAATTCGGGCTCAAGCCGAGCCGCGTGGCAATCTCCTCTATTAGCCGCCGGTTGCTCGAGGCGAGATCGTCGTCGGAAAGCCTGCCGTAAAGAGCGTTGATATCGGGCCACACGGACTTGAACGAGGGCGCCGTTTTGTAGAACCCGCGCAACGTATCGAGATGCGCCCGAACCCAGTCTGCCTTGGCTGGACGAACTTCGTTGATAGCCTGGCCCAGGCTCACGCGCACCGGTATTGTCAGCCAGCGGGCGCCGTCATTCCCCAGGATCTGTACTCGGTTGATATAGCTCTGCTTGCTGAACTGGACATCGTCCAGGAATACGAACACATCGGCACGCGCCATCTTTGCGAAGTAGCCCAACCATGGGAGATAATTGGGCTGATGGATCGCGATGGTTGTCATTCGTCGCGCAACTGGCCGAGATAGGCGGGCAGGATGTCGACTAGAGGGGTCGGCACGAAATCGATCAGCCCGCACAGCCGGTCGATGTTCATGACCTCATGCCGATGGGACCCGCCGCTCGCCGTCTCAATGGGGCTGTTAGAACCAGCCAGTCTGACGATCTGGGTCGCCACTTCCGTCAGACTGTAGACGTCGCGACTCGCCAGGTTCGCCGCGAAATGTCCAATGGGGAGAGATGCGGAAAGAAGAAGCTCCACCGCTCGCCCCACATCGTCGATGAAACACCACCGGAAGCGGCTACCGGGCTCACGGATTTCGATAGGTGAGCCCGCTAATGCCTTGGATGCAATCCCATGCAGTGCACCAGTGTCACGGCCGATGCCGTGCACCCCCGCCAGCCGCAGAGAAACCGCACTCCATCCCGCCCGCTGTGCGGCAATATCGAGCAGCTTCTCCGCTGAAAGCTTGGACCAGCCGTAGTAGCTGGAGGGCCTGGCCTCGTCCTCACAATAGCCTTCGGCGGCGGCTCCCCGGCCGCCATAGACGCTGATCGTTGATGTGTAGATGAACCGTGAACACCCATGTTCCTCAGCCGCCGCGATCAGGTTCGCGGAAGCCAGAACGTTCACTTCGGCGGCTCGGCGCAGAAAAGCGGGGTTTTCAGCGCTCGCGACGACGGCAGCGGCATGCACGACCGCGTCGATGGATTCCGGTCTGCCGAACAAGTCCGTGAGAGAGCGGGCGTCCGCCAAGTCGGCCTTTAGCATGGCAATCCCGGCCCGCTCCAACGCCGACACCGACGCCCGGTTCGAATGCCAAAGGCCGGTTACTTCATGGCCGGTCTCGACGAGCCGTCGCGCAACATGGGCGCCGATGAAGCCGCTCGCACCCGTGACGAGCACATGCATCTAGCCGACCTGGCGCCGCAGCTCTGACACGAGCGCGCGGCAAATCCCATCGATCTCGGCCGGCGAGAGATTGGCATGCATCGGCAAGCATAGGGATCGATGCAGCACATCCTCGGTAACCTTCAGCGTGCCGTCGTCCAGCTCTTTGAAAATCTGCTCTTCATGGGTTGGCTTGTAGATGCCCTTCGCCTCAATGCCATGCTTATCCTTTAGCGCCGTGATCAGTGCCGCCCGGTCGATATCGTCCATGAGGAAGATCGGGTACTGATACCAGCTCGGCGCGCACCCGGTCGGAATGGGCAACAGACGAAGGCCGGGCTGGTTCGCAAGTCCGGCGGCATAGGCTTCAGCCAGTGCGCGGCGGTGCGTCACCTGTTCGCCAAGAACGCTCATGTGATGCGCGCCAACGCAGGCCCGGATCTCGTCCAGAAACCAGTCGTTGCCATAGTGCACGATCTCGCCGGTTCCTTCATCCTTGCCGAATACCCGCATCTCCCGGGCGAATCTGGCGAGCTCGGGATCGTCGGTAGTCAGCATACCGCCGGTACCGCTTGTCAGTATCTTGGTTGGATAGAAGCTGAAAGCGCTTGCATTGCCGAAGCTGCCGGCAGGTAGGCCGTCGATCTCGGCACCGTGTGCGTGGGCCGCGTCCTCGATGAGGAACAGGTCGTGCCGGTCGGCAAATTCGAGAATGGCTCGATAGTCGGACGCGATCATTCCAACTAGGTGAACCCAGATGATGGCGCGCGTGTCGGACGTCAGTTTGCTTTCCAAGGAGTCCAGGTCCAGCGCAAGCGTTTGAGGGTTCATATCGACGAGAACTGGCCGTCCGCCGGCAAATTTCACCGCGCTGACATCCGTGACGAAGCTGCCCGCTGGAACAAGGACTTCCTTGTTGCTCACGCCTGCATAGCTCAGTGCAATCTGGAGCGCCGTTGTGCAGGTGTTGACGCTCACCGCGTGTTCCCGCTTGGTCAAAGCGGCAAAGGCATCCTCGAAGCGCTTTGCCCACGGCCCGTTCATTAGCCGACCGGATGCCAGGATCGCGTCGATGTCGGCTGCGATCGTCCGCCGAAGTTCCTTCGGAAAATAAGGCTTCGATAGAGGAATTGGGGACGAGTTGTCGGTCATCGATCGGCCTGCTTCTCGAACTCCGCGCGATCGTTGCCACGCGGGTTGTCGACCGTCTCAATCTCGGTTGTGTAGACGAGGATGGCGGACTGCGGGAGCTCGTTCAGAACCCGTACTTCGTCGTCGACATCTCCTTTATGGATGACTACATGCTCATCGATTTTTCCGACACGGCCGCCGAGCATGTACCGATGCGAAACGTGGTCGCCCGACTGCCCGTGCTCAATCAGGGAGCGGCACAATGGATCCAGCACATCCGCAAGGTGTGCGTGGAATTCGGGAGAAAAGTGCCACTGATCGATGAGAGCCCGTTCCGGCCCGCCAAAGGCCATCATCTGCCCGGTCAGGTCGAGTACAGTACAGCCATAGGATTCCATAACCGGCAGCACCGCTGCATTGATCGCCGCGAGGCATTCGTCCCAGTGCTCGATGGGTCGATAGTCACCTGCGTGAAAAGTGGCGCCGACATAGTGCTTTGGCACAACGGGCAAGGTTAGCCACACCACATCTCTGCGGCGGCGGCGGAAATAGGATACGAGGCGGCGGCTCCGTTCCGCGAACGCGCGCGGCGATACGGAAAGCTCGTTGGCGATGAACAGGTCAACCAGCTTGCGCGAGCTGTACTCGAAGCGCCTTTCGGTTCCGCTGCCGTTTTCCTGCCCCCGAACTTTGCGTTCGACATAGTCCAGGAAGTGGCGCTTGTTGATCAGCGTTTCCCAGATGCCATCAACCACGACGACGATTGAAGGATCAGTCAACGCCAGACGCACGATATTGTTTTGGACGGTTCCGCCTCGGAAGTGGTCGGGAATATGGACAACATCATAAGTCGGTCGGTCACCCGTCAAGACCGCCTTCCGCCAGAGATGCGGAAAAGTCGAATCGTAACCGTATCGGACCGCATAGTTGTCACCGGTAAAGTAGGTGTCGAACACGCGTGAATCGCCGAGCACCGATACATTCGGCAGCCGCCGAAGTCTATCGTGCGACGGTCCGGGTCCTTGGATCACGACCGCTCACCCTGCGGTTCTAGAGATCCGTTCACGAGCCGGTACTGGTATCCGGTCGCGGGGCAGGTCAGATCGTCGCCGAGCCGTTCTCCGGAATGGCTGACCCAGCCGACCCGGCGGGCGGGCAGGCCGGTCATCAGAGCGAAGTCGGGGACGTCCCGGGTCACCACGGCTCCGGCGCCGATCATGGCATAGGCGCCGATCGTGACGCCGCAGATGACGGTGCAGTTCGCGCCCAGGGTCGCGCCGCGCCTGACCAGGGTCGCGCGGAACTCCGACTTGCGCTCGATCTCGGCGCGCGGGTTTATGACGTTGGTGAACACCATTGAGGGGCCGCAGAACACGCCGTCCTCGAGCGTAACGGCGTCATAGACGGAGACATTGTTCTGGATTTTGACCCGGTCGCCGATAACCACTCGGTTACCAACAAAGACGTTCTGGCCGAGCGAGCAATCGCGGCCGATGACAGCGCCACCACTGATGTGGGACCAGTGCCAGACGCGGGTGCCTTCGCCGATGGTTGCCCCGTCATCCACGATGGCGGTCGGATGGATCGTCATACGAGGGTTTCGCCCCGCGCGGCCAGTGCCGGCCGCAATTGGGGGTGAAAGTCGCCTTTTAGGCCCACTGGCCGTGCATTCCTGATCTCGAAAGCGACCTCGATCGACTGCCGGGCGTCCTCCAGCCCGAATCCGTTGCCGGCAAGAATGTCCGCGTAGCTGGCGGTATGCAGGTCAGTAAAGCCTTCCGAGAATTCGAGCTCCTCGTCCGAAATGCGGATCGACCGATAGGTCGACTTGCCAGCGCTTCGCAACGGGTCGGGCAGGTCCTGGAAATCGATCGACAGGAACCAGCGCACCCGCGCGCGCTCGAACTCCAGGTAACCGGCGGCCATCGTCGCTGAATGGGCATGGACCTGGACAAGCGACGGCCGACCGAACACATAGCAAAGCATGTCAAAGAAATGGATGCCGATATTGGTGGATATCCCGCCCGACTTTGCCTGATCGCCCTTCCACGACACGTGATACCAGCGTCCACGCGAGGTTATGTAGGTCAGATCGACGTCGAGCACCGTTTCCCCTGGCTGGCTCTCGACACGCTCCTTCAGCGCCCGGATTGTGGGGTGAAGGCGCAGTTGCAGGATCGTCTTGATCCGATGATCGCCCTCGGCCTCGATCTCGGCCAGGGCGTCGACGTTCCACGGGTTCAGCACCAGCGGCTTTTCGCAGATGGCGTGGGCGCGGCTGCGCAAGGCGAGGCGGATATGGGCGTCATGAAGGTGATTGGGCGAGCAGATCGAGACATAGTCGATCGCGGCGCCCCTGCGCCGGGCCTTGTCAATCGCCCGATCAAACCGCTCGAACTCGGTGAAGAACTCGGCCTGCGGAAAATAGCTATCCATGACCCCGACATTGTCGTGGGGATCTAGGGCGGCGACGAGTTGGTTGCCGGTATCCTTGATCGCGCGCAGATGGCGCGGCGCCACATATCCGGCGGCGCCGACCAATGCGAAACGGAGCGGTTCGCTGGTCACCCTATGCCTCTTTGAATTCGTCCAACGGTCCGGGCTTGGCGCCGCGAGAGACACGGTATGGCTCGCAGTTCCTCGCGAGCTCCGCCGCCAGCACCCGGTCGCGATTGCGGCGAAAGCCGTCCAACACCCGCACGGGTCCCGCCCCGTCACCCCCAACCCACCAGATCGGGTGGGTCAGCAATTGTAGCGCCCGTCCGGCCAAGATTGCCTTATGGGCCAACGGCTCCCCGTGGTGCCAGCCGCCCCGGCTGTCGGAGCAGTAGCCCATCTCCCGGAAGAACCGCGGCTCGTAGGCATGATGCCGGCCGGCGAACCGGCCCGCGCGGCCTTGCAGCGACGGAGCCGGACGGTGGAAGCTGATCGCACAAACGTCGCGGCCCGTCATCGCTTCGAGCGCCTCGCACTCGGCCTTGGCCGCCGCTTCAAGGTCTGCTTCCGAACTGTAGAGCGACGCATCGAAGTGGAGACCGATAGTGTGGCCCAGTGCGGCAATGCGCGACAGGTCGCCGACATTCGCTGGTGCCCAGGGATTGTACATCTCGCTTCGTAGTAGCACAAAATAGTGCGCCGAGACGCCGAGCGATCCCTCGACCTCGGCCATCTCGACAGCCGCCTGGATCGACATGTCGATGTCGTGGCGCAGGATGAGATGCGGCTTGCCCGGAATCGCCTCGTCGAACCCGACGACGCGATAGCCGCGCCCCAGCAGATCGACCACCAGCTCACGATAGCCTTCGAGCGAGAAATTTTTCGCCATCCTGTCCGCGTCAGCCCGCGATCGCCTGCCGCACCGCCGACCCGATGCGATGGGCAACGTCGTCCCGCATGTAGCCATGCATTGGTAGTGCCAGCACCCGGTTCGCGATCGCTTCGCTCACCGGCAGAGAGCCGGGTCCGTCACCATAGGGCGCATAGGGAGGCTGATAGTGCATCGGCTTGGGATAGTAGATCGCGGTCGGGATATGGGCCGCGTTCAGTCGTGCCTGGACCCGGTCGCGATCCTCGACCTGGATGGTGTATTGCGCGAAGGCGCTGACCCGGCCCTCGACCCGCAGCGGCGCCTCCACGACCTCGGCCAGATAGTCGTCGTACAGGTCGGCGAGCGCATTGCGCGCGGCGATCTCGTCTTCGAGCGCCGGCAGCTTGGCCAGCAGCACGGCGGCCTGGAGCGAGTCCAGCCGGGCGTTCAACCCAACCCGCTCCACCGCGTAACGCTCGGTGCCCTGGCCGTGGACCCGGATCGACACCAGCTTTGCAGCCAGGTCGGCATCGTCGGTGAAGATCGCGCCGCCGTCGCCGTAGCAGCCGAGCGGCTTGGCCGGGAAGAAGCTGGTCGCGGTCACCGGCGCCAGCGCGCCGACCCGCGTGTTTCCAATTGAGCCGCCAAAGCTCTGCGCCGCGTCGGCCAGCAGGAACAGGCCCTCGCAATCAGCGATCGGCGCAAGGACCTCATAGTCGGCCGGCAGACCGAACAGGTCGACCGGCATCACCGCCCTGGGTGTAAGCTTCCCTTCGGCCTTCACTTTTGCGATGCGCGCCTCCAAATCGGCCGGATCGATGTTGTAGGTGCGATGATCGACGTCGACATAGACCGGCGTGGCGCCAAGTAGCAGCGGCACCTCGGCCGTGGCGGTGAATGTGAACGCCGGTAGGAAGACAGCATCTCCCGGACCGATCCCGGCCGCCATCATCGGCGCGATCAAGGCGTCGGTTCCGCTCGACACGCCGAGCGCGTAGCGGACCCCTGCGAAGGTGGACAGCGCCTCTTCCAGCTGTTCGATTTCCGGCCCCATGATGAAGCGCCCGTGCCGGAACACGTCACCCACGCGCGGGCCGATAGAATCCTTGAGAGCGGCGTACTGCGCCTTGATGCCCGCGAATTCGAGCTCGGGCACGTCCGTGTCCGGTAGGAGGAAGGGCGTACCCTCGGTGTCTAGCGTATCCAACTGCGTCTTACCCATTGTTTGACTGGTATGATCCGCCGTCCCAGCGCAGCCCCTTGCCCTCTAGGTAATCGGCCGCGTGCCAGATGAAGGCGCTGTAATGCCCCCGCCGGTCGCGCGCGACTCGGCAATAGGGCCAGGCCGCGTAGGCGCAGGTCTCCGCCATCCAATATGCCAAGTAACGCGTTTCGAACCGGTGCCAGCGCTTTCGGCCGAAAGGAAGGTGAAAAGCCTTGGCCGCCAGCCGCACAGGCCGCACCCAGCCCGGCCGGATGCGCGTCGGATTGACCGGGATGTCTTTCCACACGCCACCCCAGTTGTCCCGGTGCAGAACGTCGCGGTAAAGCGCTTCGCCTATCTTGGCGGACAGCGGCGCGCGGGCCCAGAAATCCATGTACGCTCGGTCCCACAGCGGCAGTCGCCACTCCAGGCCCAGGTACTCGTAGATGCGCTGACCGTTCAGAACATACTTGCTCTGCCGGTCCTGGAACTCGCAATACTCGAAAATGCCGTGATCCCCGGCGGGATCGCGGGGCAGGCCTCCGAGCCTCTCGATCTCGGTCCGGATCAGGCCATCGATCTCACCCAGCCGGTCCCCGGTCTGGAGCGATGCCCAGTGCTTGAAATGCTTGGCGACAAGTGCATCGACGATACAGTCGAGACGGCTCTCGGGCGTTTGAGCCGGTTCGAAAAGTGTCTCCGGCACGTGGTTGCCAGCGATGAAATCACCCGCCTGACCATTGACCACGATGGTCTCCCGGTCGAGCCCATGGTCGGCAAACATGACCGAGAGCATGCGGTATTCCTGCGGGAAATGCATCCCAGTCAGACTGTCGGAATAGGCCTTGTAGCGGGCGTAGTCCGGGTCGTGAAAAACCCGCCGCATGATGCGCTGGGTGTATGGCACGAAGGTCCAGTCGTAGCCGAGCCGCCGCGCGATCTCCCGGCTCGTTACGGCCTCACGGTTGCCGGCGAGCCCGTAGGCGACGCAACGGACGTTGTCGTAGCCCGCTTCCTTCAGACCCGAGACCACGAAGCGCGAGTCCAACCCGGCCGAAAGCGGCACCAGGATCGGGCGGCCGCCGGCGCCCGCAATGAGGTCCTCGATCAGTTTGCGGTTCAAAAACGATAGAGGCTCGACGAGATCTTCCGGCGCCCGATCATCGGGCTGCCAGGGTGTCCAGCGGTGATAACGGTCCTGCCGAACCCCGCCAGCGTCAACCCACAGATACTCGCCCGGGCCGATCTGGCGCGCCAGCGAGTAGAGGGTCGCGTCCCCGATCGTGAAACCCGACAAGGCAACGACCCGCGCCATGACCGGATCGATGTGCCCGGGGCCAAGCCCCAGCCGCTCCTCAAGCGCAGGACCGTCGTGAGTGACCACGACCGTCTCCCCGTCCCGGCCCCAGATCAGCGGAAACGACCGGACCGGGTCGGAGGCGGCCAGCGCCCATTCCGGCTGGTCGACGATCAGCGAGAAATGGCCGTCCAGCCCGTCGAGCCACGCGGAAGCCGTCGCGCGGGTGAGTGTGGCTGCCTCGGCCGCAAGCTGCGGTCCGCTCCTGCCCCGGACATGACCGCGAAACCAGACGAAGCCGGCGCCCACCGGGTGGCGAGCCCAGCCGAACCGCGGCTCGACCAGCACCTCGACCACTGTGCGCACCTGCGGTTCGGTCGCCGTAGCCATCCCTCTCATTCGGCCACCCTACGAACCAGCGTGAAGGCCTCGGCGCTGTCGCGGCCGCATTGGGCTCCGCGCCATCGGGCGAGCGCGCGCACTCCTTCGAGCGACCGCGGATGCGGCCAGTCGCGCAGTTCCCCGGAATAGCAGGCCAGCGCGTCCAACTTTCGGTCGAGCGTCCCGTCGACAGGTTCGAAGACAGTCGGCTCGAACGGGGCGAGGGGCGCCGTGCTCCATTCGGTGGAGCTGTTGACCTCGCAACCCCAGATTTCGTGCGCCGGCGTCCCGGGCACGGGGCGGAACGCGGTCACAACCGCCTGCTGGACGATCCGATGATCGACGTTCAGATCGCCGCCATGATGGGTATAGACGAGCGTTGGGCGCACCTCCGCCAGGAACCGCTCGACATGCTGGACGACTGACAGGAGCGGAACCGTGTCCATCTGATTGTCGGGAAAGTCGCCGAAAACGACTCCGCTGGCGCCGAGAATCCCTGCCGCTTCCCGGGCCTGCAGGCGCAACGTCTCGACCGCCTCCGGTTCGGCATCGCCGCGCGAGGTCAGGCCCGTGGCAAGGATCAGCACATGGACCGCATCGCCGGCGTCGGCGTGCTTGGCCAGGCTCGCTCCGCAGGCGAGGACCTCGTCGTCCGGATGCGCGAAGATCGCCGCGACGCTGCGTGCCATGACCTACTCCGCTTCCTTCGCCGGCCGCACCTGAAA
Source organism: uncultured Alphaproteobacteria bacterium (assembly GCA_947259335.1). GTDB lineage: Bacteria > Pseudomonadota > Alphaproteobacteria > Bin65 > Bin65 > CAMYMQ01. The sequence goes on from CAMYMQ010000393.1 coordinate 24,186, forward strand.
CACCGGACGGATCGGCTTGCCGCGCAGTCGGGCCGCCGGATCGTTGCTCTCAAGCGCCGCCGAGACCGTGCCGAGCGCGCGGTTCCAGGCGGCCAGCGTCTCCTCAATAATTCCGTCTTGGGCATGGGCGAGGCAGAGGTTGAAGGTCGAGCCCATCAACACGCCCTCGGCGATCAGTTCCTGCTTCATGAGGCTGGCGACCATCACCGGCTCGGCCCGGCCCTTCCCAGTCGGCGCAGCGGCGGGCCACCAGTCGCCGCCCTTCATCGCGAGCTCGGTGTCGAGGCCGTGGTCGGCAATCATGCCTTTCACGTCACGCTTGAGACCCGCGCCCAAGGCGCAGATGACGGCGGGACCATCGACTGCCTGCAACTTGTCGAGTGTCGCGATCGATGCGGCAAGCGACAGTGCCTCCCCACCGAAGGTTCCGGAAAAGAAGATATCCTCCATCAGGCGCACGATCTCACGCTTGCCGACGATGGCGGAGATCGGCATGCCGTTACCCATCGCCTTGCCAAATGCGGCGAGATCGGGCGTGACCCCGAACGCGGCTTGGGCACCGCCGAGATGGATGCGGAAGCCGGTCACGATCTCGTCGAACACGAGGACCACCCCATAGCGGTCGCACAACGCGCGGATCGCTTTTAGGAAGCCGGGCGCGGGGGGATCGAGCGCCATGGGCTCGAGAATGACCGCCGCGAAGCCGTCCGGATCCGCTCGCAGAAGCGCTTCGAGGGCGTCGGCGTCGTTGAACGGGAACGCGGACGAGAGATCGCGGACCGCCTGCGGCACGCCCAGGTGCCGGGCCGTGGTACCGATATACCAGTCGTGCCAGCCGTGATAGCCGCACAGCGCGATCCGGTCGCGGCCTGTATAAGCACGGGCAAGACGGATCGCCGCGCTAGTCGCGTCCGATCCGTTCTTGCCGAACCGCACCATCTCGGCGCACGGGATAAAGTCTACCAGCCGCTCAGCCAGTTCGGCTTCCAGCTCGGTCGCAAGCGAGAAGGAGATGCCCTTGTCGAGTTGCGCGCGAATGGCGGCGTCGACGTCCGGATCGCGATAGCCGAGCACCACCGGCAGCAGCCCGAGGACATAGTCGATATAGGAATTGCCATCGAGGTCCCAGACCCGGGCGCCGTCGCCGCGGTCCAGGAACAGCGGCGCGGCTCCCTCGACCGTAGCGGCAGCCGCCTTCGAGAAGGTCTGCGAGCCGAGCGGGATCGTGCGCACGGCGCGATCATAGGCGGCCTTCGTTTTCTCGAAGGAGCCGCTCATGCCGACGCTCCGGAGTTCTCGGCAGGATCGCGACGGAGGATCAAATGATCTTGCGCCACCACCATGGCGCCATATCCGGCCTTGGCAAACAGGCGGCGCGAAGCCCAGTTTTCCGGCCGAACGCGCGCCAGCAGCGGCACGCCGGGCCAGCGCTCGGCGGCTTTCGCACGCGCCGCCTCCAGCATCGCCACACCCAAACCTCGGCCGCGCTGCGACGCGTCGACATAGATATCGACTTCCAATGCCTTGCCCCGCTTCTCCAGCCGCACCTGCCCGGCCGGCCGGCCTTCATGTTCGACAATCCAGATCGCCGCCATCGGCTTCGCCAATGTTTCCGCGAACCAGGCGACATGCTCGTCGCGTGGTATCGGCCCGGTCGTCGCCAATTTGTTGGCGAGGCTGTCCGGACTGTTGACCCAGGCAAACAAGAGCTCGACATCCCCCGCCGTCGCGGGACGCAGCAGCACGTCGTCCGGAGCCTGGACGATACCGTCGATCAGACCCGGCTTTCGGGTCAGCAGCGCCAGAACATCCATCCAACCGAAATCGCGCGGGAGTTCTCCTACCAGGCGACGCACCCGGTCTAGGTCCTCAGGCGTGTCCACGGTCCAGCGGAGGTGGCTGAAATCCGCGGGCGCGCGCAGATGGCCGACCCGGAACACGCCGGTCGGTAGGTCATCGTATACGCCCGTGCGCAAATAGGGTGTCACGTGTTCCCGGTGAAACGGCAACGTCGCCTCGGCCATGGCGCGGTCGAGAGCTGCGCGGCTAAAAATTTCGACGTCAAGACCGTCGGGGAAGGATAGATGGATGGCGTTGGAGACATAGTCGAAATCGTTCCCATCGAAGAAATCGACAGCCTCGTCGATGACGCCCGGATCGATCATCGGGCAGTCGGCGGTGAGGCGCACGACGGGGTCGGCGCCGGTAGCTTCGGCCGCGCCTGAATAGCGGCCCAGAACATCTGCTTCGTCACCGCGGAAAACGGGTACACCAAGCTTCCCGCAAAGAGCCGCGACCGGATCGTCGGTCGCGTTGACGGTGGTCGCGACACATACTGCGTCAAGCCGACGCGCGCGCCGCACGCGTTCGAGCATATAGGCCAGCATGGGCCGGCCACTCAGATCGGCGAGAACCTTGCCCGGCAAGCGGGTGGAGGTCATGCGCGCCTGAATGATGGCAACGGTCGTCATGGCGGGCCCTAGCCGATAAGGTCCCAGCTCATAGGCGTGCCGCGCGGCACATCCCGGTTGACGCGCTTGCCGAGCAGCAGGTCATAGTATTTTGGCGGCAGGCCGAATCCCGGCCGGATCGACCGCAGCGTTGCCTGGGTCAGCAGCTCGCCGGCCTGCATGTCGGCCACTACATAGAGCGAGCGTCGGAATTGTGCGTTGCCTTTCTCGCTCTCGCTCCTGTCGTAGCGCACCCTGCCCAGGGCTCGCCAGGCCAGATCGACCCCTTCGCACACGGTTCGGAGCTCATCCGGCTCCAGCGAGAACGCCGCGTCAGGCCCGCCGTTCGCTCGATTTAGCGTGACGTGCTTTTCGATGATAGCCGCCCCGAGTGCCACCGCCGCCACGGGCGCTCCGGCCCCTGGTGTATGGTCGGACAGCCCCGTGACCCGACCGAAGGCTTGAGCCAGGTGGGGGATCGTTCGCAAGTCGGCATCCTCCGGCGGGGTCGGGTAGCCGCTGGTGCAGTGCAGAAGCGCGATCTCTCTTGCCCCGGCCTCGATCGCCGCGCCAACCGCCGATCCGATCTCTGCCAGGTCCGCCATGCCGGTCGACATGATCAGAGGCTTGCCGGTTTCCGCACATTTGCGGATCAGGGACAGGTCGATCAGTTCGAAGGAAGCGATCTTGTAGGCTGGTGCGTCCAGGCCTTCGAGAAAGTCCACCGCCGTCGCATCGAAGGGGCTGGAAAACACAATCAGTTCCAGTTCGCGCCCCTTGTCGAACAAGGCCGGATGCCAGTCCCACGGCGTATGGGCCTTATCGTAGAGCTCGTACAGGGTGTTGCCGTCCCACAATCCACCCTCAATGGCGAAACCGGGCCCGTTATGGTCGATGGTGATGGTGTCGGCGGTGTAGGTCTGGATCTTTACCGCGTGCGCGCCGGCCGACTTTGCAGCCTCCATGATCGCGAAAGCGTGGTCGAGCGAACCGTTATGGTTCGCCGACATTTCTGCAATGACAAAGGGGGGGTGCGACGGGCCGATGGCCCGCCCAGCGATCGCGATCTCCGGCACCTGGGAACCCATGCTATTTCCCGTCCCGACCAATAGCGAGGTACCCGTTCTTTTCGTATTCGAATGCGCCCTTGTTGGCGATCTCCGCTTCGACATATGCCCGGATGTCTGATTCCGCGTCCGCTTCGTAGTAGGTCGTCGCCCGATAGAAGGTGATGACGTCGTCAGCGGTCGGAATCGCTAGTCGATTATGGAAATGGTGTTCCTCGACGGTCTCGAAAGCCGCCCTGAACCAAGGGGCCAGCACCTCCGCGCCAAAGCGTAAGCTGTCGTAAACCGGCTCCGGCACCGTGCTGAACCTCGCCGCCAGTTCGACCAAGCCGTGCGGCTCCTGCGGCGTAAACACGGCGAGCCGGCCGCCGGGGTTCAACGCGCCCTTCATTACATCCAGAACCGCCTCGCGCTCGTTGGCGTAGTAAAGGGCATAGGTCGATTGCGCGAGGTCATAGCGCGTCACCCGGAAGGTACCGTCGATCAGCGCCTGCAGATCGGCCATGTCGCCGACCACCGCCTGCACGGGGTCACCCTCATCGAGCGCCTCAGTGAGCGCCTCGACGGAACTGGCCGAGATATCCAACGCCGACACACTGCCCCCGGGTTGCACCCGCTTCGCGATTGCCAGGGTTTGTGCGCCGGTGCCGCAACCGACGTCGAGCACGTCCTCGCCCGGTTGGACGGCGAGGCGCTCCATCAGCCATCCGTCGAAATCGGCCGAAGCGTAAGCCTTGTTGATCGCCAGCCGCTTGGCCAGGCTTTCGCGCGAGGTAGCCCGCTCGAATTTTTCACCTTCGTAGACGTGGCTCATGGTCCTCTCCGTGACTGAGTGTGGTGAGACCTTAGCGAGTCTCGAATCAGGCGAGCCGCCCGCCTTCCGCCACCCCTACCGTCTGCTGCGTCACAATAGTCGTGCAGAAAGCGTGCTCGGGCATCTGCCATTTCGGCCCAATCGCGCTCGATATCGGAAATAGGACGCGACAGGAAGGCGGTCAGGCGAGTCTTCCAGTCGGGTTCGCGCGCATCGAAGGTAAACACGGCCTCACGAAAGGCCGGCAATGGCTCTTCGCGTAGCGGCGCCTGTTCCGGATGATTTAGGAACACAACCGGTTTGCCCGGCGCATAACACCAAGAAAAAGTGCCACTTGCCCGGGCGGTGAAGATAACACTGGCCGCGTTGGCGATGTAGCGCAGGTCGATACGATTCCTGTATACTTCTATGTTCTTCAGTGCGGCGGCTTCCTCCAACACCGGATCGGGGTCGATATAACGCCCGCCGGGATAGGGCTTATACAGCACTCGATGCGGCAGTTCATTGAGCAGCTTCAGGATTTCACGCTCCAAGGCGACCTTTTCGTGGTCGGGCGCGCCGAGATTGAGTAACGAGGTATTGCCGACCAAAAGGCATGTGCTGACATACCAGATCGGCGGCGCATCGCCGCGCCAAGGCCCCTCATTCGCAGTGCGGTAATAATCCTTCGGCATGCCCGCGACGAGGGGAGCGCCGGTTTTATAGGGATTTTCTTCTTCCTGTCGCGCACTTTCGACATTGAAAAGGACGCTGTAGTCCGCCGCGCAATTCTCCATGAACATCTGATAGGAGGCGACACGCTGGCATATTTCCCGCGTCATGCCGTGCTGGAATGCGAAATACGGAACCCCAGCCTCCTGACAGACTGCATGCAGCGAAGATGCGGATGGGGTAGAAAGCGAGTTGGAAAGCACCGCCTTGGGCCGATGACCTCGCAGCTGACCGCGCCAGCCATCGCGATAGGCGTAAAACTGGTCTGCGATGACTCGCATTTTACCGAGCATCCAGTCGTCAAGCGGGTCATGCGCGCCAGGTGCGAGCAAAGGATTGAGCCGCTCTGCTATCAGCGGCCGCAGCTTTGATTCGAGAGCACTCCATTCTGTATCGTCCATAGGTTCGGCGATGATATGTGGCGTGCGCAGACCGCGCAGGCCATAACCTGCTAGGCTCAACCAAAGCGCCGCTTCCTTTAGCAATTCGTTCTCGCGCAGGACCCAGATGTCACCGCGAGGGCCGCGGACCGGCGCTCGCCGCCAGAAAGAGGCGAGCGCCCGATAAGCGATGCTTTCGCTGCTGGCATGCCGAACCCGGCTCCAAAAACTGGCATTCGGGGGCGACGCGTCGAAGCGATTAGGCATCGCCGACGCGGGTGCGGTCAGGACCGTGATATTGGGCTGATCGCGCAGCAATGTCGCAAATGGCGAGGCGAAGCGGGCGTTCAACGCCGGGCTTCCTGCGTCGATGTCGGCGACGACCCCGGGCGTTTCAAAATGCTGTGGTCGCAGGAGACTGGCCCTGTAGGCGACAGCTTGGTTCGACACTGGCACCCGTGCCAAAGTCAGATCGAGCGGCGCGAAGTCGGTGTCGCGCAGGGCGTCGTATATATCTCGAGCAAGCTGCAGCGTGGCATCGTGCACCGAACTCATGTGTGCTGCGCCCAGCTTGCCTTCGATCGCGCGCGCGCTTAGCCTTGCATCTGCGAGCAGTGCTGGCGCTGCCGTTTCGAGCTGAGTCTCTCGCGGCACCCCCTGCGCCCAAGCGTATTCTAATGCCGCGTAGCTGTCGGCAATGATCCACGCCGGCGAATCCATCTAGTTGACTTTGACGTTCAAGCGCGAATCCGATCCAATAATATGGGCCTAATATTCAGGAGTGAAGTCGCTTCGTATAATTCCAAAGACGATACAATCGATGAACCGGCCTTGTTTGAATACATGTTCTTTAAGACGCCCTTCTTCTTTTAGGCCGGAAATTTTCCTATGTACTGACAGGCTCGCCTCGTTTTCTGCGGAGACAGTAGTCCACAGGCGATTCAAGCCTAGAGATTCAAAACCGTATTTGAAGAGCTGCGTCCACATGTCTAGACCGAATCCCCTGCCGCGAAACTCCGCTGGTCCAATCATCCCGCCATACACACTGTTGCGGTGAATCCAGTCGATCGAAGACAGCCGAGTTGTGCCGATGAAAGTGTCAGTTTCCTTGTCGCAGACCGCAAAGATCACACAATCAGCCTGCCGCGAGCGTTCAACATAGGCCGCGAGCGCCTCTTTGGTTTGCGGAAGCGGGCTCAATAGACCGCGGGAAACCTCGTAGTCGTTGATCCAGTCGTGATAGCCACGCTCGATATCTTCTAATTCCATCGGCCGCAGATAAATCTGCTTGCCCACCACCACCGCGCGTTTCATTAGATATTTATCCTTTCTTGTTGCTTTTCAGCTTGGCGCGCGGCCAACTGCAGTACATGTGCCGCGACCCGTTGGCTGCCCCAGCCGTCGATCAGTGCGCGGCCCTCCGAAACAATGCGACGACGAAGGTCTCCGTCGGTCAGGAGTTGCAAAAGACACTCCGACAGGCTCCCCGCCGTCAATGTCGACGCATCACCACCATCGACCGTGCCGCCACGTCGGACTGCGCCTTCCACGAACAGCCGCTGATTGTCGACGATGGACACCGTGATCGACGGCACGCCCGCCGCCATGCGTTCGAGCTGGCTTACACCGCCGGCGCCGACCGCCAGGTCCGCAGCGGCCAGATGGCGCAGCATGTCGGGCGCGTCCAAGATCAACTCGGAAGCGGAATCTAGCGCCATAACGGCTGCACGCACGGCCGGTATATGCGGCGAATTCGAGGGGAGCACGACCGTTACCGCGAGTGGCGCGCGGAGCGCGGCGACGGCCTCGACGGCGCGGGCGGTGATGTTGTCCGGGTCGAGCCGGCCGAAGCTGATCAGAATCCGTTTGACCGGCGCGGTACGGTCGCGCTCCGGCAAGGCGGCGAAGCGAGGGTCGACCAGGGCGTAGGCAGGCCCCAGCAATGCCGGAACGCCGTTGACTGCGTCCCCGTCCAGGTGCGGCGCGCCATTGATCACGAGGGCGGTGCCGGCAGGCGGATCCAGGAAATCGTCGATCACAGCCATCGGCGGCGACACCCGGCACCAATGCGCCGTCTCCTCGCGAAGGATGTCGTAGCCGTCTAGGACGCAGCCGGCCCAGGGGCCAACTCCCTCGGCACCGACCGTTCGGCAGTCAAAGCCCTGGCGCTCCAGAGCGGCCCGGGCAGCCTCTGTCCCCTCGTCCAATACCAGGGCGACGCCGGCACCAGCCTCGCGCAACGCGGCCGCCAGCACCCGGCAGCGAGCCAGATGGCCGCCACCGTGGCGCGGATGGGATGCGACCCGGATCAACCAGGGAGCGCTCATCGTCCGCTGACAACCGTTTCGAGCGCCGCGACCACCCGATCCACATCCTCGTCGGCCATCGCGGGGAACAGTGGCAGGCTCAATGCACGATCGTACCAGGCGTCGGCACCCGGCAGGTCGAGCGCGCCATAGCGCTTCCGATAATAAGGCTGACGGTGCAGCGGCAAGTAGTGCACCTGGGAGCCAATTCCGCGCGCGCGCAACGCCGCCATCACTGCCGCCCGGTCAAGGCCCAGCATGGGAAAGTCGACAAGCGCGACGTAGAGATGCCAACCCGGCCGACCCGGAACACGGCTGCTAGGGCGGATCGCCGGAGCGAGTGACTCCAGCAACCGGTCATATCGCTCAACGAGCGCGGTGCGGCGAGCGACGAACTCACCCAGCTTGGAGAGCTGGCTCCGGCCCAAAGCGGCGTGAATGTCCGATAGGCGGTAATTGAAACCGGGTTCAGACATCTCATAATACCAGGAATTGGGATGTCCGGCAGAATCAAGAGCCTCAACGGGCACGCGAAAGTCGGACCGGACGATCCCGTGGTTGCGCAGTAGTCGAAGCTTCGTGGCTATACCGTCGTCATTGGTGGTGACGACACCTCCCTCGCCCGCGGTGATGGTCTTGACCGGATGCAGTGAAAAAGTCGCCATCGCCCCGATCTTACAGCTTCCGACGCGGCGTCCAGCCTGGTCCTGGCCGCCAATGGCATGGCAAGCATCCTCAACCATGAGCGCTCCGGCGGCGGCAGCCATCTCGCCGAGCGCGTCGATGTCCGCGCACTGACCCGCCAGGTGCACCGGGAATACGGCACGAACCGTCCCGTTAGTACGTTCGAGCGCGGCCGCAAGCGTGTCGGGCGTCATAAGGCCGGTTTTGGGATCGACGTCGGCGAAGACCACCTCCGCGCCGACGTATCGGGGGGCGTTTGCCGTTGCCAGAAAAGTGACAGCGGGAACGACCACCGAGTCATCCGGCCCGAGCCCCAGAGCTAGGGCGGCAAGATGCAAGGCGGCGGTCCCGTTTGCGCAGGCGACAGCGTGGGCCGCATCGGTCGCGGCGGCGAAGTCCGCCTCAAATTCTTCGATCGCTGGCCCCGTCGTCAGCCAGTCGCCGCGCAGGACGTCGACAACGGCCGCGATATCGGCCTCGTCTATCGTTTGCCGTCCGTATGGAAGGAACGCCGTCATCGTGACACCGGTCAGACCAGCCCGATGTCGCGCATCATGTCCATCAGCGCCGGCTCGTCCAGCCACTCGTCGTTGCGGTTGCTGGCATAGTCAAAATCGGCGGCGACCTTGGACGCGCCGTTTCCGATTAGATGCTCGTTCGACCAAAAGGCAAAGGCAGGCTCGATGATGTAACGGTCTTCGATCTCAAGGGTCGTCCGGGCGTCGTCGAGCGTGATCATCAACTCGTGCAGCTTCTCGCCGGGACGGATGCCGACGACGTCGTGCGGTAGTCCAGGCGCTACCGCGAGCGCGACGTCAACGATCCGCATACTCGGAATTTTGGGGACGAAGATCTCGCCGCCCGTCATTAACGCGAGAGACGACAGCACAAAATTGACGCCCTGTTTTAACGTGATCCAAAAGCGCGTCATGTCGGGATGTGTGATCGGCAGCGATGTCGCGCCGTCGCGGACCAAATGCTGGAAGAAAGGAACAACGCTGCCGCGCGATCCCAGGACGTTGCCGTACCGGACCACTGCGAAGCGCGTGTCCTGGCGCCCCGAAAGGTTGTTTGCCGCAACGAATATCTTATCGGCGGCCAGCTTGCTGGCGCCGTACAAGTTGACCGGGCTCGCCGCCTTGTCGGTAGATAGCGCGATCACCCGCCGGACCCCGGTTCGTAGGGCGGCGGTGACGACATTTTCCGCTCCGTGGATATTCGTCTTGACGCACTCAAAGGGGTTATATTCCGCGGCAGGCACATGCTTCAGCGCTGCCGCATGTATTACTACGTCGACCTCGCGCATCGCTAGTTCCAGCCGGTCGACATCTCGCACATCTCCGATAAAGAATCGAACCCTATTGCGATACTCCTCTGAAACGTCCTGCTCCATCTCGTATTGTTTGAGCTCGTCCCGCGAGAAGACCACAACGCGCCGAGGCGCATGATGCTCGAGGACGTGCCGGATGAAGGCTTTGCCGAAGGATCCCGTTCCTCCGGTTACTAGGATGTTGGCGCCCTTGAGGTCGGGCGTGGGATCTAGGAAACTTCGCATCGATATCCGTTGTTTGGCGACGTGAAAGTCAGGTGCCCCGGACCAATTGGGCCGCGACGTTGAGGGGTGTGCGTGCGCCGCCTTGCTTGGCGAAAGCGTCGGCGTACCAGCCGCCGACGCGCAGCAGTTGATCGTGGGTTCCTTCGCCCATCACGCGACCGTTCTGCATGACCACAATCTTGTCGGCCATCGTCACCGTCGACAGTCGGTGCGCTATTACTATCACGGTCGTATTCGTCTCCGCACGGATACGGGCAAGCGCGTCCCGCAGCAGAGCCTCGGAATCGGCATCGAGGCTGCTGGTCGGTTCGTCAAGCAAAAGGATGGGCGCACGCCGCACTAAGGCACGCGCCAGGTCTAGGCGCTGTCGCTGTCCGCCAGAAAGGTGGCATCCCGCATCACCGGCAAGGGTGTCATAGCCCTCCGGCAGCGCCTCGATGAAGGGCGCCGCGTTGGCCAACTCGGCCGCTTGGCGCACATCTTCCCGAGTGGCAGTCGGCCTGCCGTAGCGGATGTGATCGATCAGGGGAACATTGAACACTTGGGGCGTCTGAGGCGCATAGGCGATGCCCGAGCGCAGACTGTCCAGGTCGAACGCCTCGATATCGGTGCCATCGATCAGGATTTGGCCGGATTTTGGACGGCGCAATCGGGGGATCATGTCGAACAGGGTGGACTTCCCCGCCCCCGAGGGTCCCACCAGCGCGGTCATCCGGCCAGCCTCGAACACGGTGGACACCGCTTCCAGCGCCGGGACCGCCGAGCGGTCCGCATAAGAAAAGGTGACCGCGTCGAAGGTGATTCCGTCGCGTACGCCTTCGAACGTTTTCGTACCTGTGCCGCGTTCCCGAGCTTCGGCCATTTCCGCCATGCGGTCGGCCACAGCATGGAAGGAGGCCTCGGTTCCACGCTTCGACTGGCGGGTACGGGCCGCCTCTTTCAAGACAGGGAGCAAACGCATGATCAGGACAAGAAACAAGCCGATGAACTCGAGCTGGAGCTGGAACACCGCGACGCTGACATAGATAAACACGAGCGCGGCGCCGATGACGATCGGCTCGACGATAATCTCCAGATTGGCGAGCAGATTGAAGATGCGGACCATCCGGTTGCGCTGGCGCTCGGTAAGCGTCACCATCTGATTGATTTCCGCCGCTTCGCTGCCGGCCAGCCGGATAAGCCGCGCGTGCTTGAGACGCTCCACGAGAAAGGTGGACATGTTCTGGTTCGCCTCGACGATCTCGCGGCTGACCAGCTCGGTCTTACGGAGCTGCCCGCGCATCGCAAAGACGGCGACGGCGAATATTGTCAAGGCGATCAGGGTGAGCTGGGCCGAGATGCCGACCAGCACGACAAGGTAGGATAAGAAAATGATGCCAACGCCGATCAGCGCGATCGCACTGAAGATGTAGTTAGCCGCTCGGGAGAGTTCGGTGGTCAGATCATTGACCACCTGCCCGGCGCCATAGCGGTCCTGATAATTGACGTCTGACCGGATGTAGGCGGCGAACCCCTGGGCACGGGTTCGAGCCATGACGCCTTCCCTGACCCGAGCCTGATATCGCAACCGCGCAAAAACAAACCCCTGACGGAGCAACAGCGCCACCATGCTGGTCGCCAAAAGCCAACCGAGCGACACCGTAAGGCTAATGGCGGCATAGGCATCGACCAGGTACTGCCACCAACGATAGTCTACTACTAGCTTCGCCACATCGCCGCCGGCTTGGATGAACTGCACCACCGGCACGAGGGCAGCCAGCCCCGCCAGTTCCATCGCCGTACTGGCCAGTTGGAAGAACAACAGCGTTACAATGGCAATCGCCGGCATCTCGAGTCGGCCGGCTTCGCGGAAAACTCTGCGGATCATTCCGCTCTGCCTGCCTTCGTCGTGTACGGCTCGGCAGAATCGGAGGCAGAATGCATCCGATCGGCGGCCTCGAGATCGTCTGGCTGGCCAACATCGGTCCAGTATTCGTGAATTGGGAACAGTCCGATCTTGAGACCAATCCGCCGACCGAGGGTGAGCAGCTCAGGCATATCCATCGGCTGGTTTGGTGGAACCAATGCTGCGAACTCCGCCCCCAAATAGTACACGCCTGCAGCAATAAAGTTGCTGATGCGGGGCTTTTCTTCGATTGATTCTAATAATCCGTCTTCGTCAAATCGGACGACGCCAAATGGTACCTCGATATCGTAGCGCGCCACGCCGACTGCGGCGTCCAGTCCGTGACGTAATTTGAACTCCCGCATTGCCGCGAAGTCGACATGTGTTAGTACGTCGCCGTTGACGACCAAGATTTGTCCCGCGATTTGGCCATCGAGCCGGCTTAGTGCACCTGCGGTTCCTAGCGGCTTGTCTTCTTCTATAAAGTCGATATTGGCTCGATTAGGACGCCTCTTGACGTACTCGCGGATCTGATCGGCCAGATAGTGGACAGACACGTGAACTTGATTGACGCCAGCATCCTCCAACGCCGTCAGAACGTGGTCGAGCAAGGGGCGGTCGCCAACCGAAAGCATCGGCTTTGGTGTAGATTGGGTACGTTCGCCTAGCCTCCGTCCGAACCCTCCAGCCATGACCAAGGCCTGACCGATGTCGGAGTTGGCCGAATCCCGAACTAGGACCTCCCGGACACGACCATCCTCGTCAAGCAGAGGGAGAAAAGGTCGGCTACTGCCCAGGTTGGCGAGTCGCCGATGATTCTCCTCGACCTGCCCTACCTTCCCGACGGTTGGCTGCCTCTGCATACAGAATTCTGCGGTCTCATCTAGACTTACCCCGTGAAGCATGGCGCGCCTGATGTCGCCGTCGGTGACGGTGCCAAGCAGCCGGCCCGCAGCGTCAACGATCATCTGGAATAGTTCGGGCGACGCATCAATCCGAGCGAGTACTTCCCGAACCGTCGTGCCGGGTCCGCAGGCATAGGAGGAAAAATCGCGGATCGACCTCAAGACAGAGCAACCTCGGCCACGGGTTTTGGGGCAAAATTTTGCTGTTCAGCCGGCAGTCCAGCGGCCAGTACAGCTTCGGCAACAGCCCAGTCGGCGGGCGTGTCGATATCGATGGAACGTGCCCCCTCAAGGACCAGCGGATAAATTGCGCCAGCATAGAGAGTTCGGTCACGGCGCAATGCGGATGTGCGGCAAAGGTATAGGGCGCCGTTCGGTAAATAGACCGGGGCCCGCCTGTCATCGGAAAGAGCAGTGGCAACAGCTTCAGGCCCCGCGACGTAGAGCCGGGCGGCAGGAATATGACTTTCCGTCATTGCGATTACGCTGTCGATATCGGCGCGCTCAGCAAGCAGCGCGACGGCCGCCGCGAGGCACGCCCCCCCGCGAAAGGGCGAGGTCGGCTGTAGCAACATCGTCGTGTCGGGATCGGCGCCATACTCGCTCTGATACCAATCGAGTGTGTGCAACGCAGCAGCGACGGTCGTCGCCCGGTCGTCCGCAAGCTCGGCGGGGCGCCGGAACGGCACCTGCCAACCGAGCCGTTTCCCCTCCGCCGCAATGGCGTCGTCCTCGGTGGTCAAAAGCACCGGGGCCACCAGCCCCGATCTCTTGATGGCGTCAGCGGTGTGGGCCAGCAGCGACCGGTCGCCAAGACGCTTGAGGTTCTTGCCCGGAAGCCGCTTAGAGCCACCACGCGCCGGCACAATAATGAGGCATGCGGTCAAAGCCAGTCAGTCCGTCGCGTTCTGGACATGGTGACGCAGCGTCCAGCCATCGCTGTCCTTGCGCCACAGATGCCCAGACCGGAAGCTGTCGGCAATCTCGAAGAACTCGTCCTCGTCCATCGCGAGATAATCGAGGAACTCCGGGAAATACTTGCGCGGGAATTCCTGGTCGTAACGCCGGACCAGAGCCACACCCTCCTCGCGGGTTATGTGGTCGTTTCGAATCTCCTGGCTGGCGTCGTAGGTCGCCCGGCCGATGCCGAATTTCACCAGGGTCGTCCAGTAGTGATAGGGGTCGGTCTTGTCGTCGATCGAATTGTATTTCGAGTAGGTGCCCTCGGTCCGGTCCTCGTTCGCCTCGAAGCCGATGTGCTCAGCGGCGTAATAGTAGTTCTCCTGCGGCACCCAGCGAATGTAGTAGCCAAGATAGTGAACCTCGATATCCGACCCTTCCAGCGCATCCGAGTCGGCTGGCATGTAAGGATCGAGTTGGCCCGGCTCGATGCCGTGACGCGGTAGCTCGTCCATCGGCACGCCGCCGAAGAACAGCTGCTCATTCGCACGGCGCCGCTGAGCGAAATAGGATAGGTCGCGCTTGGCACTCTCGTTTTCATTCGTGGCGTTGCCGTATTCGGCCTCGTTCTCGCCGTAGAACACCAGCGGGATGTTCATGCGCAGCGCCATCTTCGGCGCGTAGTTCTTCTGCCCGAAGATGAACGGCTGGAACGGATGCAGCAGGTTGCGGAAGGCAAGCTGGGTGAGCGTGCGGTGGACCTGGCCGTCGGGCGTGAACAGATAGTTGTCGAAGCCGCCCTCGTGAAGCCAGGCCTGCATGTTGCGCCAGCCCACATCCGTGTAGAGGTGCGGCGCCCAGGTCACGGTCAGCGGGTGCATCCCGAATTCGTTCTTCAGCACCATCGCCGCATAGACCGAATCCTTGCCGCCCGATCCCGGCACCAGGCAGTCATAGGAGCCGTTGCGCGACCGGAACTGGTCGCACAGCTCGGTCAGCCGGGCCCTGCGCTCGTCCCAGTCGACGCCGACGTCCTTGCGCTCGGCGTAGCGGCAGGCGTCGCACACGCCCTCCTCGTCGAAGTGGATCGTGACCTTCTTGCTGTCCTTGGTGTGCTTGAACTCGACCGCCGAGGACGGCCGCTGGTTCGAGATGACGCAGCTCTTGCAGAACTGCACGTCGGCGGGCAGGCCGTACTTGACCTCCAGAAGCCCCTCCTGGGGATCGTCGACATAGGTCTTGCCGTTCTTTTCGACGGTCTGTCTCATGAAACGCTCTCGGGCTCCTGTGCGATGGCCGCGCCGAGGAACTGGCTCAGCAGCTTGAGGCCGGCGGGACCGCTCTTCTCGGGGTGGAACTGGACACCGACGATGTTGCCGCGGCGCACCGCCACCGGCACGTCCTCGCCGTTGACGGGGATGGTCGCCGAAACGTGCGACGGATCGTCGGGCCGCGGGGCGAAGGAATGGACGAAATACATCATGTCGTCGGGGCCGAGCGCGCCGAGTACCGGCGCACCGGGCCGCACGTGGAGCCGCCGCCAGCCGACGTTGGGAATACGGATCGCGGCGGGATCGCCCTCGCGCGGTCCTGGCAGACGCGCCACCGTGCCCGGGATCAGACCGAGCCCCTCGTGGCTGCCGAACTCCTCGCCCCGGCCGAGCAGGAGCTGGCAACCGACGCAGATGCCGAGGATCGGAACGCCGCGCTCGGCCGCCGCGCGCAGCGCCTCGACCAGGCCGCGCGCGCGTAACCCCTCCATCGCGTCGCCGAACGCGCCGACGCCCGGGAACAGGATGCGGTCGGCGCGGTCGAGATCGGCGGGATCGCTCGACACCGTGTGGGCGAAGCCCAGGTGGCGGAGCGCCTGGCCCAGGCTGAACAGGTTGCCTCGGCCGTAGTCGACGACGGTAATCATGCGGCGGCCGCCTCCGGCGGGAACCGCACGGCGAGCCCCTCGGCCGCCAGGGCGGCACGCAGGTCGACGAGCGGACAGTGGTCATAGTGGAACAGGCTGGCGCAGGCGATGGCGTCGAGCCCGTCGTCGCGCACGGCGGCGACCACATGGTCGGCCGTCCCCGCGCCGCCGCAGCCGATCACCGGGACGGTGACCCGCTCGCGCATCGCCTTGAACAACTCATGGTCGAAGCCGCGCCGCGTGCCTTCCTTGTCGACGGAGGTCACCAGCACCTCGCCCGCTCCCAGCCGCTCCGCTTCGACCACCCACGCGAGGACGTCGACGCCGGTGCGTTCGCGGCCGTTGTCGGTCAGGGCTTCCCAGCGGCCTTCGCCCCGGCGCTTGGCCTCGATCGACAGCGTGATGCACTGGCTGCCGAAGGTCTCGGCCGCCTCGCGCAAAAAGTCGGGCCGGGCGATGGCGGCGGTGTTGATGGCGACCTTGTCGGCGCCCGAGCGGAGGGCTGCCGTGATGTCGTCGATGGTGCGGATGCCGCCGCCGACTGTGAGCGGGACGAAAATGTCGCGCGCCGCTTCCTCGACCATGGGCAGGATGTTGTTGCGGCCATAGAGCGAGGCCACGGTATCCATGTAAATGATCTCGTCGACGCCCTGCTCATAGTACCGGCGCGCCATCGGACCAGGCTGACCGACGACCCGAAGACCTTCGAGATGAATGCCCTTGATGACGTTCGGCCCCTTGATGTCGAGACGAGCGATCAGGCGGGGGGGGGGCGCATCGTCTTCAGCCATAGTCAAAGGCCGTGCGAAAATCAGACAAATACCGCCGGACGAGATCCTGCTCTGACTTCGTTAGCGCCTGGATCGGTCGCTCCGCAGGACCGCTTTCAATCCCGTCGGTTGGTTTGAAGCTAGAAATCCCAGGCCAATGCTGGCCCCGCATCGTCGGCTCGAGAAGACAGGGATTAAAGTTAATACCGAGCCATTCCGCGATCTCTGACATGACCTGCTTCGGGTCAACCACCAAACTCTCGTAGCGTACTAGGCGCAGGCGATCTGGGCTCGCGGCATTAACACGCGCATACATTTCCTGGAAAGCCCAAATGTTCTGAGCAATGAGTGGCCATGTCAAAAACTTCTGGTTTCGCAACTCGCGCGACCGTTTGAGGCTGTCAATCGCATAAAGCGGATCGCGAATGATGACGATCGCGCGAGCAGAATCAATGCTGTTGAGCGCCCCGCTCGCGGACTTGGCGTAGTCCGGCGACTTCATACACGCGAATTTCTTTGGCATCTCTTCCATGCCAGCGAGACACGCCGCAACTAGCCAGCGCCACAGGCCGTCCACCCCGGGCTCTCGCGGACGAGCAAGCGACAACCGAAACGCCTCTTCGTTCCACGGCGCGTCGATTTCGACCTCCGACACGCTTCCGCGCTTCACGGATTGCCGGTAGGGCACGTGCAGAGGTGGGATCACCTGCTTATCGCGAAGACCATCAACAAGCGTATCGACATCTTTCGGCACGGCATCGAGAAAGATCTGCTTCGCCGCTGTGCCGATATCATTGAGATACTCAAACAGGTAGCCCTCACTGACCAGCCAAGCGATTTCAGGGTGCCCGTCGAACAGGTTGTAAAGCAGGCTCGTCCCGGATCGGGGGGCACCACTAACGATTAGAGGACGATTTTCGGACAAGGTCATTGGCTCCTGCATCAAGACGGACGATCAGTTGCGAGCGGGGGTAAGGGAGCGCCGCTCCGTCGCACCGATACTATCGAGCAGCGCCGCGTAGCTTGAGTCGACGGCGTGGTCAGAAATCGCGTCGGGCTTGATCGGCTGAAAATCCATGAGGTCGAATGAGGCGTCGACCACGGCCTGCAGGAAGCGCTGGCCATCCACAGACGCCCGCTCCCGATCGAATGCTTCGCCGAGAGCTGTTTCGAGATAGCCCTTTAGCTGTGTCTCGTCGGTCACTACCATGACATGGGCTAGGAAGTTGTAGAGGTTGTGGCGCCCGAAGGTGATCACCGGCTTGCCCATCACCGCGCCTTCAAAACCGCTACTACCGCTGATGGTCACCACGGCGAGACTCTTACGAACGACGTCGATGCCCAATTCGGCCATGTTCATCATTCGGACGTTTTTCAAGTCTTCGATCTGGTCATAGAAATCGGCAGGGCGGCGGCCGGCCGCAGCGTAATGCTCCTTGACGGCCAACTGAGTTCCGGCCGGCAGATCACGAGCCACCGAGGCAATTGCGGACATCTGGTAGAGATATTCGGGCGACAGCGTCTGTAGAGCAGTCTCGGGCTCAGTCGCAAGTGGAAAAAAGGCGAAAGGGGCGTCTTGAAATTGCTCCAAATCTGGGAGTGCGGAACGCGTCATCGTGGCGATATCTTTGCGACGCCGCCACAGGTAACTGACGTTTTCGAGCAAATAATAGCCCTTTGCCTTTTCGTAACCACGAATGACCCAATAAGCGTGACGGACTATCGAAACAGCGATGGCCTTGAAGGTCCGAAAGATCGAGGCCTGTTGCCGAAAATGCGCCCGGAAACGTAGGTGCGACTCGTATGGCGCACTCAGATCTAGTTCTGCATTGGGCTCCGACTGCTTGAAGGCTGCTTCGATTGCAGGGGACTCAAGGTATTCGTTTACTGCCCAATAATAGTAAGTCTTATAGCGCGCACCCGCGAGCATCCGCACCGGCGTGCCACGCTTTCTAGCTAGAACGCAAAGGACTTTCGGAGCGTTCAGGATTAGGTCGGGCTTCTTAGTATCCAGTTCGTCAGCCCAAAAGGCGATCACTGCATTGAAGCCGCTTACCATCTGTAGATAAGTCGTTTCCTCAGATATGCGCGAACGCGGATGATTGAATCCGCCGAGCGCAAAGCCGCGCCCGAGATGCCTGTCGCTGACGGCAAGCTGATTGATCGTTACCCCCATCTCGCGTTCGTTGCGACGTGCTTCTTCGATCGTAGCCTCCGCGTCGACCACAGACTCCCGACATGCCGCATACAACGCGCTCGCGGCTGAGATCGACGCAAATAGATCTGGGTAGGTGCGCCTGTAGTATGAGGCTTCCTCCCGAGTCGCCGTATACAAGTGAATTTGCGCGGCTAGATCGGCCCGCAGCCGTTTCGCGATACCTATAAAGACGCCCCGATATTGCGAGTGAGCGCACAGAAAGATTACTGCACCGCGCTCAAGCATCGCTCACCCCCGAAGCCGGGATTCTCTTCACTAGTTCAGCCCCCGCTTTTTTTAAGCTCACTTCCGCCAATATCGCCGCTACTCTCGGCCCGCTCGCGCCATCGCCATATGGCGTGCCGAACGTGAAGCGGAAATAGGGCTCTGTACCGAAGCGGTCGATCGCCGTCACCACTGATTCCGGATCATTGGGTACGTCGACCACATTCGCACCCCGTTCGCGACCCTTTTGACGATCGCCGACATTGATAACCGGCAGGCCGAACAGCCCCGCCTCAATAACCCCGCTCGACGAGTTGCCGATCATCACCGTCGCTTGGCGTAGGGCATTGGGATAGAGGCGGCTGCCCAGCGTGTCACGAAAATGCGCCCAGTCGTTGGCCGTGACGAACGCATCGATCCGCCGACGCAGCTCGGCCCCACCGGGGTCGCTGTTTGGCGCTGTGAACAGGGTTAGCGCCGGTCGAACAGCGAGTGCGGCAAGGATCGATTCCAGAGGCGCGAGCGGGTCGTCGGCATTGGTCTCTGGATGGACGGTGACGAGGCGCAGCCCCGCGATGTCCGGGAGATCCAGCGCGGCAGCGAGGTTTTCCGCCGACAAATCCGGCGCGGCCTTGAGGGTATCGAGCCCCGGCGCACCGGTGACACTGATCCGCCAGTCCTCCTCGCCCAGCGCCCGCAGCCGCGCCCGCGCGCCCTCGGACGAGACGCAATGCGTGTGGGCCATTTTGGTGATGGCGTGGCGGATCCGGTCGTCGACGGCGCCCTCGGTGACCTCGCCACCATGAAGATGAGCAAGCGGGATATTGAACGGCAGCGTTGCGACCGCGGCCGGCAGCATGTCGAGCCGGTCGCCCGTGACCAGCACCAGGTCGGGCACCACGCTGGCATAGACGTCGCCCGCAGCTCGAGTGATCGAGGCCATGGCGTCGGCGGCGTGGCTGCCGGTGTCGCCCCCTAGATCGGCGCCGCCCCGGTGGACCGTCGCGCCGACAGCAACGTCCTCGATGTCCGGTGCATCAGCCGCGCGGTGCATGCCGGTCAGGAACAGATGGAGTTCGACGTCAGGTCGCGCGGCGAGAGCCTTCCAGACAGGACCGAGGATGCCGACGTCGGCGCGGCTCGACGAGACGGACAGCACCCGGCTCACCCAGTCACTCCGGAAAGATCAATGGCGCGCACTGGGGCGTCCGCCTTCACCGCCGCCGCCAGCGTATGCCCGACCGGCGACCGGGCTGGCGGCAGGCCGTTGGCCGGCCGCTTAAGCGTCACGTCCTCTGCACCAACGACCGTACCCGCGGGCAAGTCGCGACGGGCATGCCACGAACGGCGTACCAGTGCCGCCGTCTCAGCTTCGCCCGGAGCCGGCTTCTTATCGCCGTCGCCCAGCATCGCCGCGGTCTCTCGCAATTTGGCAATCATCGCCGCCAATTCGCCAGGCTCCAAGGACGCCCTGTGGTCCGGTCCCGGTAGCGACTGGTCGAGGGTGAAATGTTTCTCGATAACACTCGCTCCCAAGGCAACCGCCGCGACCGAAGCATGATCGCCCAGGCTGTGGTCGGAGTAGCCCACTGGCAGGCCCAAGGCCTCCGCCATGGTCGCCATCGCGCGAAGGTTCAGGCTTTCCGGGGTGGCCGGGTAGAGTGAGGTGCAGTGCAGGAGCGTGATGTCCTTTGCGCCCGCTGATTTGAGTGTATCGACGGCCGTGCCGACTTCTTCGAGAAACGCCATCCCTGTCGACAATAGGATCGGCAGGCCGAGCTCCGCAAAGCGCTGGAGTGCCGGCGTATTAGTTAGCTCGCCTGAGGCCACCTTGACCCGGTCCATGCCGAAGCCGACCAGCACCTCGATTACCTCGACGTCGAAGGCCGTGCACAAAAATCCAATGCCGCGAACCCGGCAGGTCGACGCGATCTCACCGAATGCGTCGAGCGGCAGTTCCAGCCCGCGCAACAGGGCGGCCTGGTCCGCTTCGCCGGTATTGGCCACCTGATAGGCCGCGGTCCCAGCACCTGCCGCAACCAACTCGGCTGTGGTGAAGGCCTGGAACTTGACATAATCCGCGCCGGCGTCGGCGGCGGCAGCCACCATCTCCAACGCACGGCCCAGATCGCCGTTGTGATTGACGCCGGCCTCGGCGATGACGAGGGGAGCGCTCACAGCGGATGCCTTCTCAGCGCCGGGACCAGGTCGCCCTCGATCACCTCGCCGCCCGGCAGGATCACGGCGCCGGCACCGATCATGGCGCTGTCGCCGACCTGGGCCGCGCCGAGGACGATCGCGCCGGGCGCGATGTGGGCGCCCGCGCCGATGCGCACATCGTGCTCGACAATGGCACCGGTATTGAGGATCGCGGCGGCGCCGATCACGGCGCCCGGATTGACCGCGGCGCGGGCGAGGATGGTCGCGCCGTCGGCGACGGCCGCGCCCGGTGCGACATAAGCGGTCGAATGGATCACGGTCACGGCCTCGAACCCTCGCGCTTCATAAGCGCGAAACAGTTTCAGCCGGGTGGCGAGCCCGGCGCCCATGACCCCGCCGACGCCCATGACGAAGCCCTCGAAGTCCTCGGGCCGCGCGTCGTCATCCGAAAGATAGGGCGCCTCGAGCCACGGGCTTGGCGCCAGCGCGGTATAGGCCAGGACTTCATGTCCGTTATCGGTCAACGCATCCACCACCGTGCGGGCATGGCCCCCGGCCCCGACCAGCAGCAGCTTCACGCCGACCGCCTGACCGCGGCACCGCGCCAGGCGGCCAGCGCGGCGATCACCCGCCCCTGGTCGGCCTCGGACAGGTTGCTCGAAC
>CAMYMQ010000394.1 GCA_947259335.1 uncultured Alphaproteobacteria bacterium
CCCGAGGCCAGCGCCGGCGTGGCGGCCGGCAGGCGCACCAGGCGCAGGGTCTGCCAGCGCGAGGCGCCCATCGAGCGTGCCAGGGCGAGCCAACCGCGGTCGGTGTTGCGCAGCCCGTCGAAGAAGGCGGCGGTGACCGGGAAATAGATGATCAGGGTCGCCATCACGACCTTGGGCCAGATGCCGAAGCCGAACCAGAGCACGAGGACGGGGGCCAGCGCGTAGACCGGCACCGCCTGGCTGGCGACAAGTACCGGCAGCATCCAGTCCTGGACGTGGCGGCTGGCGACCATGGCCAGCGCCGTGCCGCATCCGATCAGCAGGCCGAAGACCATGCCCAGCAGGATTTCGGCGAGCGTGATCCCGGCATTGGCGGCGAGCAGGTCGAAGTCGTCCCACAGCGACCGGGCGACCTTGTCGGGTGGGGGCAGGATGAAATCCGGCGTGCCGGTCAGCCTGACGACCAGATACCAGACGACGATGACGCCCGCGAGAATGATCACTCCGCGTACGGCGGTCATCGGCAGGCACCCGTGCGCAGAGGACCCGCGCGATCCGGTCTTGCGTCTGTCGTGGTGCGTGGGAACCGAAGCGCCCGTTGAGCAAAGGTCATGATCACTGATCCCTACGCCGGCGTTAACCGGATCAGGTTCCAGGGGTCGTCCACCTTTGCGCCGCGGCGCGGGACCTCTCAGCCGGGTATCGGCTCCCCCCAGTGAGGTGACGGGACTATGACGGCTAAAGACCGTAAGTACAAGGGGGGGGCAGAGACGAACAAATCTGAACCAAGAATATGTAGAAAATTGGAAAAGTGCTATGGTTGACTGACCTGACAATTAGTTTTGCCAGAGTGATAAAATTGCGCAATGCGATTGTTCAAATTTTGAGTCAACATTACTCTCTGCGATAGCAAGACATCCTTCATTCGAATGATTCTATCGAAGTCCTGCTTTCTTTTCTTTGCCGCTTCACAGTTGCCATAAGCTAATTCAAACGCCAGCCAATCGATTACTATAAATCCTCGAAATCCATTAATTCCAAGGGAGTGCAAGCTTATTGTTTCATCCAGAGATCTCCTGAAGCGTTCTCTCCCACCCTTCGTATCGCCTGTCATGAATTTGAGTTTTCCTATATATCGTTGAATTTCTGCTTTCAGCATTGGAGTTGATTTATCTTTAAGCTCTGCCTCTCGCAAAAATTGTTTAGCGCTTTCTAAATCGCCCACTTGCATCGCTTCGCCTGCGAGCACAATCAGTTGTGGAACTCCCGCTAAATGTCGAATTTCTTGCAGCTGTCCTTTGGCGAGTTGAATGTAGTTGAGAATTTGTGGCGTAAGCATTGAAATTATGCCTAAGGCTGCACCGGAATTCGAGTGTTTTAACTGAATTTCAAGCATTGTTTTACGGAGATCTGCAATTTTATTGATAGAATCAATGAAAAGCTGCTGTGACTTGTTCTCGTCTTCTTTAGGTTGCGAAACTAATATATCGTATAGTGAAATAAAACTCAGAGATATGCCCACAAATATTGCGATACCTGCCGCATATTCCTTAATCTTGGCAAAAGTGCTTTTCGGCTTGTCTAGCGATTTTTCAAGCGAATCTATTCGTTTATGAATTCCAATTAGAGTGGCGTTGCTATTTGGGTCGTCTATATCCATATTTAGCCGCCAAGCTTCGTATCAATTGTTATTGAAACAGGCAATCATAGCGGCGCACCGTTGTGGCCCGGGTAAGTGCGTCCAGCTGCCAATACTATTTATTATCGATTGGCAAATTTGTGGTAGATTTGATGAGGTGATTGCGCCCACTTGCTTGCCCCAGCGGATGGCTTGGCAATCCGCTGAAGTTTCATTCATTATTCCTCCTACGTGAGCGCATTCATGTGCGAACACAAACTGCTGTACTGTAGGTAGTAAGTTGCCCCATGCACTGCCGTTGATTATAATTCGAGGAGGGAATCTTGACGCTATAGCGACATCCTGAAGAAAGGGTACTACACATATTGCTGCAGGGCAGTTCATAATTCGCCCGCCCACAGGTACACCGAAATTGCCGTTGGTACACTGTGCGTGTGCCGGAATTGAAGTGCTCCAAAAAAGAACGCCAAGAGCAGTAGTGATCCAGCTTTTTCGCATCATGGGAGATTAGGTGAGCTTGGAGCCGATGTGAAAACGATATAATATTGAATTCAATTGTCAATAGAAAAATAATGAATTCTGTTATTCTAAGTTGCAAATTCATCGGCAGCGAGATCTACCGGCGCTCGCGCTACGGCGGAAAGCATCCGCTCGCGATTCCGCGCGTCTCGCTCGTGATCGACCTGTGCCGCGCGCTGGGCTGGTTGCCCGACGATGTCTACGTCGACAGCCCGGTCGCGACCCCGGACCAGCTCGCCCGCTTCCATGACCCCGACTATATCGCCGCCGTCCGGGCCTGCGAGGCCAGTCAGAGCGCGGCCGCGGAGGATCGAGAGCGCTACGGGCTCGGCGTCAACGGCAATCCCGTCTTCGGCGAGATCTTCCGGCGGCCCGCGACCGCCTGCGGAGCGACCCTTCTGGCGGCCGACTTGCTGGCGGGTGGCGGCGTGGTCTACAGCCCCGCGGGCGGCACCCATCATGGCCGGCCCGCGCGGGCGAGCGGCTTCTGCTACTTCAACGATCCCGTCCTGGGCATCCTGGCCTTTCTCGACCAGGGGCTGGCGCGCGTCGCCTATCTCGACATCGACGCCCATCACGGCGACGGGGTCGAGGACGCCTTCGCCCGGGACCCGCGGGTGCTGACGATCTCCGTGCACGAACGCGGCCGCTGGCCCGGCACCGGGCTGGACAGCGATCCGGGGAATAGTCGCTACAATTTCCCGGTTCCGGAAGGCTTCAATGATGCCGAGTTCGACTATCTGCTGGAGGCCGCGATCCTGCCGCTGCTCGACGGCTTCGCGCCCGACGCCCTGATCGTCCAGACCGGCGCCGACGCGCTCGCCGACGACCCGATGAGCAAGCTGGCGCTGTCCAACGGCAGTTACTGGCGGGCGATCCGCCATGTTCGCCGGATCGCGCCCCGGCTGCTGGTGATCGGCGGCGGCGGCTACAATCCCTATGCGGTGGGGCGGTGCTGGGCCGGGATCTGGGCGGAGCTGGCGGGGAAGGAGCTTCCCGACCGGCTGCCCGCCGACGCCGAGGCGCTGCTGCGCGAGATCCGCTGGCCCCACTCGAAGGGACGCAATCCGCCGGAAGGGTGGCTGACGACCCTGGCCGATCCGCCGTCGACCGGTCCGATCCGGGAGGAGGTCAGGGCCCTGGCCGGTCCTCGCCCTGGGTGACCAGCAGGAGCGAATCGGCGACCGCGACCTCGACATGGGTCTCGCCGGCGTCGATGAAGTAGCAGCCGCCCGCCGTCACCTCCCGGTCCGGCTCGCCGTCCTGCGACACCCGCATGGCGCCTTCCAGGACCATGACCTGGACCCATTTGGTGTGATCGTGGGCCGGGATGGCGCAGCCGGCCGGCATCCGGAAGAAGGCTGACCGAACGTCGTAGTCGCCCTCGAACACGACGGCCTTGGACATGGTCGCGCCGCGCACGCCGACTTCGTTCCACTCGAGCGCCGAGGGGTCGATATAGGTGGTCAAGGTGCTGCTCCCGGAGATCGCTGTTCCGGCGATCCTAGCCGAAGACGGCGCGCGCGCCAGAGCGAACAGAGCCGGTGGCCCTTCTGCGGCATACGGTGCCGGCGCGGCGAGCTTGAACCGCCACGGGGCGATCGCCACATTGAACATATAGAGAACAAAGGGGTGGACGCCCGGTCACGGCCTCGCTTCGCCGCCGCCGCGCCGAAGTCCGACGCCCCCAATGCTGACGGATGATGACAGATGCTTACATTCGCCGATGGCGCCACGGGTCGGAACGATAACCCACGATAACCGATGATAACCTTCCCGCGTTTTGCGCCCCTGCCGGGCGCTACACGATCTTCCGCGCGATGGTGAAGCCGTCGCCGATCGGGACCATCGATACGTGGACCCTCTCATCCTTGGCGACGATGTCGTTGACCCTGCGGATCGCGGCCGTGTTCTTGCGGGTGTCCTCCGCGTCGATGACCCTGCCGCTCCACAGGGTGTTGTCGAGCATGACCAGCCCGCCGGTCCGCACCAGGGTCAGGCAGCGCTCGTAGTAGTCGGGGTAGGGGCGCTTGTCGGCGTCGACGAAGGCCATGTCGAAGTCGCCCGCCCGGCCCTCGGCGATCAGCGCGTCGAGCGAGGCGAGCGCCGGGCCGGTCCGCAGCGTGATCTTGTGCGCGACCCCGGCCTGCTCCCAGAAGGGGCGGCCGACCGACGGGAATGCGTCTTCGAGGTCGCAGGTCACGATCTCGGCGTCGTCGGGCAGGGCGAGCCCCATCCACAGGGTGCAGTAGCCCGTGAAGGTGCCGACCTCGAGGAAGCGCCGGGCGCCCGTCACCTCGGCCAGCAGGGCCATGAGCTGTGCCTGTTCGGGCGAGCTCTCCCAGCCGCTCTGGTCGAGCTTTCCGGTGGCTTCCCGAAGGCCCCGTGCGGCGGCGGGCTCGCGCACCCCCTTGTCGAGCAGATAGGCGCGCAGGTCGGGGGAGAGGCCGAAGGTTCGTGCGGACATGGGCGGGGCTCCGGTTCGCGGCAGGGCTGGGGCGGGCAGGCGGAGGGGAAGATGGTATGCGCGCGCCCGGCTGTCGACCTTGCCGCGCCCGGGGCGGTCGTGTATCTCACGACGAAACTGCGGGGCGTAGCTCAGCCTGGTAGAGCGCCTGCTTTGGGAGCAGGAAGCCGGCGGTTCGAATCCGTCCGCCCCGACCAGTGCGAACACGTGCGATCCATGACAACAGGTGAAGTGGCGGAACGATGAAGGCGCGCCTCTACAAACCGTCCAAGAACGCGATGCAGTCCGGCCGGGGCAACGTCAAGGACTGGGTGCTCGACTTCGAGCCCCGGTTCAAGCGGACCCAGGATCCGTTGATGGGCTGGACCAGCTCTGCCGACACCGCCCAGCAGGTCAGGCTGCGCTTCGCGACCCGCGAGGAAGCGCTGGCCTATTGCGAGCGGCGCAACATCGACGTCACCGTGCGCGAGCCCAACGAGCGGCACATCAAGCCGAAGAGCTATGCCAGCAACTTCCGCTGGGACCGCGCCGATTAGCCCCGATTCGCGCGGGCGCCGGCGTTCAGCCGCCCGGCGATCTGTGCTATGACTCGCTCCCACGGCCCCGTAGCTCAGCTGGATAGAGCACCGGCCTTCTAAGCCGATGGTCGCAGGTTCGAATCCTGCCGGGGTCGCCATCCTTTCCGGACCTTCCTGCGCCGCCGACGCCGCTTCCAGTGCGTCCCGGGACGGCACGCAAGCGTGCCTCATAGTCGTACCAATTTCATGTCCCAGGCTAAGGCGGGGCGGCGCCGGGCCGGCATAATGACGCTCCGGACCGTGCCAGGCCGGGATTGTTGGTTCGGAGTCGACTCGCGGCCGACGGCCACGTTAGCTTCGGGTGACGAGAGGCCTGCTTGCCGCCACATTTCAGGCTTTTGCTGCGAAGCAGACTAGCCGCGTCCGCCATGTCACGCCGCCGCCCGTTCCCGTCGGTTCGGGCGGTCCTCCCCAGATCGCCTCACCAGGAGCCGGAGCTCTCCGCCCGCTGCATGCCGCCATCAATTCACAGGGTAATTTCGATTAGCGTTGCCGCGGCTATAGTCTGGGCGGCGGGCCATGCGACCGGGGCGGAGCCGGACAAGGAGTCGAAAGTCCGCTACCGGGTGGACATCACCGGGCTCGACAAGGACGGCGACCTCAAGAAGCAGATCGAAGGGGTCAGCAAGCTCGTCGAGGAGAAGGGCGATCCGCCGCACTCCTTCTTCGTGCTCGAGGACCGGATCAAGGAAGACCGGGACCGGATCCGCAAGTTCCTGCGCAGCGAGGGCTACTATGCCGGCCAGGTCACGGTCGAGATCAAGGAGACCGCGAAGCCGGTCACGGTGACCCTGAACATCCAGCCGGGCCCCGCCTACAGGCTGACCGCCTACAAGATCGACTGGCGCCGCCCCGGCGCGCCCGAGGTGCCGCTGTCGAAGCTCGGCCTCAAGCCCGACCAGCGGGCCCGCGGCGAGGCGGTCGTCGACGCCCAGTCTGCGCTGCTTCTGTATCTGGCCGATCGCTCCTATCCCTTCGCCAAGGTGACGAACCGCCGGGTCGTCGTCGATCATGCCGCCCGGACGATGCGGGTCGAGGTCGCCGTCGACCGGGGCCGTGAGATCCGCTACGGCGAGGTCCGCATCAAGGGCGCGCCGGGCGTCGACCACGACCTCGTGCGCCGCCGGGTCGCCTGGCAACAGGGGGCGGCGTACCGGACCGGGCCGTTGCGCGAAACCCGCGAGGCGCTGTTCGCCCTGGGGGTCTTCTCATCGGTCCGCATCAAGCCCGATTCCACGCGGATCGGCCCCGACGGCCGGACGCCGATGCTGATAGAACTCGATGAGCGCAAGCGCCGCAGCATTGCGATCGCGGCCTATTACGATACGTCGCTCGGCCCGGGCGGCGAGGTCGAATGGCTCCATCGAAATCTGTTCGGTGGCGCCGAACGCCTGTCGCTCCGCATCGGCGGCACACGCTCGGAATACGGCGGCAAGCTCAATTTCCAGAAGCCGGACATCTTCGGCGGACCGCAGCTGCTCTTGGGCGAGGCCCGCTACAACGAGCTCGAAACCCCGGCCTATGACGGCCGCGAAGCGGTTGCCGGCGTCGCGATCAGCCGCACGTTCGCCAAGCGTCTGACGGTGAAGGCAGGCCCCGTCGTCGACTGGTCTTCATTCGAGATCGGCTCGCAGCGCCGGGACTTCACGCTGTTCGGTGCGATCGCCAGCGTCGACTACAACACCGCCGACAACAAGCTAGACCCGCTCAAGGGCTACCAGGTGATTGGCGAGGTCTCGCCCTATGTCGGCTCCGGGCTGACCTTCGCCCGGGCGAAGCTGCGCCTCAACGGCTATTGGACGCCGTTCGCGGACAAGCGCTTTACCCTGGCCGGCTGGAGCCGCCTGAGCGCCGTGTTCGGCGAGAACCGCGGGGACCTGCCGCCCAACAAGCTGCTCTATGTCGGGGGCGGCAATTCGGTGCGCGGTTTCGGCTATCAGCGAGTGGGGCCGCTCAACTCCGCCAACAATCCGATCGGGGGCAAATCGGCGATCGAGCTCGGGCTCGAGGCCCGGTTCCGCATCACCAAGACCTGGGGCGGGGTGGTCTTCCTCGAAGGCGGCAACGTCTTCCGCGACCTGTCGCCCGACTTCGACGACCCGTTCCGGTGGGGCGCGGGGGTCGGGGTCCGCTACAAGAGCCCGATCGGGCTTCTGCGCCTGGATCTGGCGACGCCCCTCAATCCCCGGACCGGAGACTCCGCCATTCAGCTGTACATCAGCATCGGGCAGGCGTTCTGATGACGCGAACCGCACGACACGCCCCGAGAAGACTGCCGATGCTGCTCGCGGCGGCGGTTGCGCTGGCCGCGATCTCTCTCGCGGCGCTGGTCGGACCGGCACCGCCCGTGCGCGCCCAGGAGCAGGACAAGGCCGGGCGTGTCGGCGCGATTTCGGGGCTGATCATCAAGCAGATCAGCAATGCCACCGGGATGACCTTCGCGGTCAAGTCAGTGTCGGGCAACCTGCTCAGTACCATCGTTCTGCGCGGCGTGACCGTGCGGGACAGGCAGGGGCTGTTCGCGACCGTCGGCCTGATCCGACTGGACTGGTCGCCGACCGCGCTGTTCTCGCGCAATGTGCGCGTGAACGAGCTGCTGATCCGTGACGTCGTCCTGAAGCGCCCGCCAGCCAAGGCGCCGGCGAACGCCGCGCCGCTCAACCTGTCCTTTCTCCAGCTCGATGTCGGCCAGCCCGTCGATATCCGCTTCGAGAAGCTGAAGATCGAAAACGTGACCCTCGAACCCGCCGTCTATGGCAGCGCCGGGCGGTTCGACATCGAGGGCCGGCTGATCCTGCCGCGTGACCGCGCCAGCATCGACATGAACCTTCGCTTCATTCGCAAGGCCGGCACCGCGCCCCAGGGCCGGATGATCGTCCGCCTGCCCAAGGAGTCGGACCGGCTCAAGGTCGACATCGATCTCGAGGACCCGAAGAGCGGCCTGGTGGGAAGCCTGATCGGGCTGCCACCCTCCGACGGCCTGCGCCTTACGGTTCAGGGCGACGCGCCACTCTCCGACTGGACCGGCAAGCTGGACCTCGCTGCCGGCGCGGCCGGAGGGCTCAAGCTCGACATCGGCGTCAAGACGGACCCGGTGACGGCCCAGCCCGACAAGACCATCACCCGTCTGACGGTCGCGGGCCGTGGCGGCTCCTCGCTGCTCGGCCGGCAGTTCGCGGGATTGGGCGAGGAGGTCGATATCCGGCTGGTCGCGGCCTATGGCGAGCGCATCACGATCGACACCCTTTCGATCGACGGCAAGACGGCGAGCCTCAAGGGCGACGGCTGGCTGGAGCCGGCAACCAATCGGTTCAGCCTGGACCTGGATGCGCGCCTGGACGACTTCGCCGCCGTCGAGCCGCTGGTCGGCTTCCCGTTGCGGGGCAAGGGACGGCTGCGCGCCTCCTTGCGCGGAGAGGCGAGCCGCCCGACGGTGCGGCTTGACCTGGAAGCGGACTCGCTGCGGCTGGCGCGGCTCTCCGCCAAGAAAGCGAAGCTCGCCCTGCGCCTGGAGCCGATCGCGGGAAGCCAGACGCCGAGCGCCCGGAAACTCGACCTCACCCTGACGACGGAAGATGCCTGGCTGGCCCGTCCGAGCGGCGGAGAGGATCGATTGGAGGCCCTGAGCCTGAAGCTCGCGGGCGAGGTCGATCTCGAGCGCGGCACGGCGAAGGACATGAAGCTGGAGGCGGGGATCGCCTCGGCCAGGCTGACCGCCGCCGGCAATCTGGACAGGCTCGCGCCGCTAAAGGCTGACGGCCGGTTGTCGCTGACCGGCACGCTTCCCGACGCCTTGCTGTATGGCGGCAGGCTGCGCGACGCCAATCTCTCCGGCGCCGTCGCCGTCGACGAGGCCCAGAAGAGATTTTCCATCGACCTCAAGGGCCAGGCGGAGACGCTCAGGACCGGCATCGCGTGGCTGGACGCCCTGGTCGCGGGCACGGTCCGGCTGACCGTCGACGCCGCCCGGAACGGCGAGCGGATCGACATCTCGGCCCTCGATATCAAGACGTCCAACGTATCGATCACCGCCAAGGGCAGTCTGGCACCGGACGCGGCCCCGGGGATCGCCGTCAAGGCACGGATCGACAATCTGGCCGAGGTCGGCAAGGCGCTCGGCCGATCGCTGTCCGGCTCGATCGCCCTCGACGGAAACGTCCGCAGGCAAGGCGAGGCGACCGCGCTGCGCGGTGCCCTGACCGGGGACGCGGTCGCGGTGGACCGGATCAAGCTGGGCACCGTTTCGGCCACGATTGATGTCAACGACGTGGCCCGGTCCCCGAACGGGCGTTTCGACCTTCGCTTGAAGGGCGGCGACCTGACGGGCCGCATCGGCGCCCGCCTGACGTCCCGCGGCCCGGACATCCTCATCCGCAATCTTGCCGGCCGGCTCAACGCCGGGCGGATCGACGGCGCGATCACCTGGCGCGGGGAACGAAAGATCGCCGAGGGGCGGCTGTCCTTCGACCTGCGGCGGCTCGATCCCTTGCTCGGCCTCGCCGGATTGCGGGGCAGCGGCCGGGTCCGCGGCACCGTTACCCTCGACGGCAAGAACGGACGTCAGGTCGCGGCCGCCGACGTTGCGGCCTATCGGCTTGATATTCGCCAGGGCAGCAGCCGTTACACGGTCGGGCGGGTCCGTCTGAAGGCGCGCACCGACGACGTGGCCGATTTCGCCGCCTATTCCGCGACCCTGGTCGCCGGAGCGGTCGGCGCCGGCACGGCGACGGTCGATTCGGTCCAGGTCCGGCTTCAACGGGGCGGGCGGGGCAGCTTCGCCGCGCGCCTGAGCGCGACCGTCAACGACGAGAAGCTGCGCGCGTCCCTGCGGGGCGGTTTCCGGGGACGGCCCGACGCGCTGGACATGACGATTTCCCGCCTGAGCGGCCGATATGCGAAGCAGACCTTTCGTCTCTCCCGGCCGGCGCCCATCCGCGTGAGGGGCGGGACCGTTACCGCCGGCCCCGCGCGCCTTGCGCTGGCTGGCGGGGCGATCACCTTCCGCATGACGATGCGCGACGGCGCGTTCGACGGCCGGGTCACCGCCGAGGCCCTGCCGGCCAAGCTTCTGCAACTCGCCGGCGTGACGCAGATTTCCCAGGGCACCTTGTCCGGAACGGCCCGTCTGTATGGACGGGGCGCCATTGGCATCGCCTTCGATGTCTCCGGCCGCGGCCTGCGGCGGCGGCGCGCGCCGGCCTCGGCGGCGATGGATATCGACGCCAAGGGACGCTGGAGCCCGGGCTATCTCAAGGTTGAGGGGAGCCTCAGGGGAAAGACCGACAACGACAATCTGCAGTTCAGCCTGTCCATGCCGCGTCGGGGGCCGCTTGACGCGAGGATCCAGGGCCGCGCGGACCTCAAGACCCTGTCAGATTCGGGGCTGCTGGTTAACTACCGCATGTCGGGCGCGGTGACCGCCGATCTGACGGTAACCGGGTCTGCGGCCGCGCCGGAGGCACGCGGCACCTTGGAGATCAAGAACGGCCGCTTCGTCAACGCGATATCGGGGCTCGACCTCCATGACGTGACCGTGCTGTTGCGCGGCGAGGGTCGGCGCCTCGTCCTCGCCCGGGCCGAAGCCACCGACGGTCGCACGGGCACGCTCAAGGCGACCGGCGCCGTTACCTTGAACGCGGCTCAGGGCAATCCGTTCGACGTGACGGTCACGGCCGACCGTCTCCGAGCCCTGCGGCGCGACGACATCCGGGCGACGATCAGCGGTCGGGTGCGGGTCGCCGGCAGCCAGGGAAAAATGGCCGCGCGCGGAACCATCACCGTAAACGAAGGCGAAATCGCCATTCCGGAACGCCTGCCCACCTCGATCACAATTCTCGATGTCATCGAGGTGAACACGCCGCCCGAGCTCAGGCAGGAGAAAAGGAAGCGCACGACGTCCGTGGTTCCCAAGATTGCCCTCGACCTGAAGGTCACCGTGCCGCGCCGCCTGTTCGTGCGAGGCCGCGGGGTATTCGCCGAGGTCGCAGGCAACCTGACGGTTCGTGGCATGGCGACCGACCCGAATATCCAGGGGATGTTGCGGACGGTCCGGGGCCATCTCGACCTGCTGGGCAAGCGGTTCAACTTTCGCGAAGGGACCGTGCGTTTTGCCGACCGGGACCTGAGCAACCCGCGCATCAACCTGATCGCCGAGGCGATCAGCGGCGACGTGAAGGCGATCGTCGCGATCCGGGGCTCGGTCAAGAACCCGCGCTTCGTGATCGATTCAGAACCGACCCTGCCGCGCGACGAGGTGCTGTCGCGCATCATGTTCGGCAAGAATGTCGGCGAACTGGGCACCAACGAGGCCTTGCGCCTCGCCGCCGGCGCCGCCGTGCTGTTCGGGCCGTCGGGCGGCGCGAGCAGCCTGCCGGACCGGATCCGCCGGGCGGCCGGCCTGGATATCATCGACTTCAACACCACCAACGGGACGCCGCGGGCCGTCTTCGGCAAATATGTCAGCGACCGGATTCTGGTGAAGATCGAGCAGGGGCTGTCCGAGGACAGCTCGGCCGTCGGTGTCGAGGTCGAGGTGTTCAAGAACTTCTCGGTCGAATCGAAGGTCGGGCGCGACGGCAGTAGCCGGCTGGGCGTCAAGTGGCGCTACGACTACTGACTCCGGCTCCGTAACGCCGCGCCTCGCGGCGGTTCAGGCGCCCAGCTTGGGGAACAGCATGAGCGCGTTCTCCCGCTCGATTCCCTTGAGAACCTCCGGCTCGAGGCCCATGGTTTCCAGGTTCTTGACGCTTGCCGTGAGCGTCGGCTCGGGCGCGAAGGGATAGTCGCTGCCGAACAGGACGTGATCCGGGGTAACCAGCTCGAACAGGCTGCGCAGGGCGAACCAGTTGGCCGACAGGGCGGTGTCGTAGTAGAGGCGCGCCAGCTCGGGGATGACGCCGTTGGGCACCTTTTCCTTGAAGCCGGGCCGCATCACCAGCCGGCCGATCCGCTCGGCCAGGAAGGGCACCGTGCCGCCGGCATGGGAGAAGATCCACTTGATGTTCCGGCAGCGCGCGAAGGTCCCGCTGAACAGAAGGCTGGTGATCGCCCGGGTGGTGTCGAACGGGAACTCCAGCGTCGCCGGGGGAATCTCGGGCAGGCAGGTGCTGCAGGGCGCGTGGGTCGGGTGGAAATAGACAACCGCGCCGCGCCGGTCGAGTTCGTCGAAGACGGGCGCGAAGTCCGGGTCGCCGGGATAGCGATCGCCGTAGCTGGTCAGCAGCCCGATGCCTTCGGCCCCGAGTTCGTCCAACCCGTACCCGATCTCCTTGAGGCTGGCGTCGACATCGGGCAGCGGCAGGTTGGCGAACATGCCGAACCGTCCGGCATGATCGGTCCGGATGCCGGCGGCATAGTCGTTGCAGGACCGGCACAGCCGGATCGTCTCTTCGGTATCGCCGAACCACAGTCCCGGGGCTGAGATCGACATGATCGCCGTTTGGATACCGTGCCGGTCCATCACGTCGATGGAAATTTCGGGCGACCATTCGGGCGTCTTGTTCGAGAGGATCAGCGCGGCGATCCGGTCTCCGCTGACCGTGTCCACCCAGGCAGGCGGCAGGATGTGGTGATGGACGTCGATGCGGTGTCCGGTCATGCTATGAAATCCTCCCTTGGTGAGGCGCCGTTCGCTGCGCAGATAGGGATCAGCACACATCGCCGGGGCGTGCAACTCCGGCGTGCCGGCAGGCGGGCCGCGTGCGGCGAAGGCGCCGGTTTGAGAAGCCGTCTTCGTCTTGTGCGCCAATCCGCTTCGGTTGGAGGAGAGCATGTTCGGCCCCCGCATCGAGATCCTGAAAATTCTGGGCTTTTCCGTCCGGATCGACCTGTCGTGGCTGGTCCTGGTCCTGCTGATCGTCTGGACCCTGGCCTCCGGTGCCTTCCCGCAGTCCCATCCCGGCCTGGGCGCGGTGACCTATTGGGCGATGGCGGTTGTCGCGGCGGCGGGACTGTTCGCGTCGATCCTGATCCACGAGTTCTCCCACTCGCTCGTCGCCCGGCGGGTCGGCATGCCGATTGGCGGCATCACCCTGTTCATCTTCGGCGGGGTGGCCGAGATGGAGAAGGAACCGCCGACCGCGCGGGCCGAGCTGCAGATGGCCATTGCCGGACCGATCGCCAGCCTGATCCTGGCCGGCCTGTTCTTTCTGGTCGCCCTCGCGGGCAAGGCGGCGGCGCTGCCGGTCCCGGTGACCGGCGTGGCGAGCTATCTGGCCCTCATCAACTTCGTGCTGGCGCTGTTCAATCTCGTGCCCGCCTTTCCATTGGACGGCGGCCGGGTGTTCCGGGCGATTCTGTGGGGGCGGCGCGGCGACATGGCTTCGGCGACGCGCACCGCAGCCCGGATCGGCGCGAGCTTCGGTATTCTGCTCATGGTGCTCGGCGGGGTGACGCTCTTCGTCTTCGGCAATCTGGTCGGCGGCGTGTGGTGGTTCCTGATCGGGATGTTCCTGCGGGGTGCCGCGCACGCCGAGGTGTTCCGGCTGGAGTCGTCCCAGTTTCTCGGCGGACAGCCGGTATCGAATTTCATGACCGACACCTTGATCACGGTCCCGCCCGGCGTGACCGTGACCGGTTTCGTCAACGACTATGTCTATCGGTATCACCACAGCGCCTATCCGGTCGCGGAGGGGGATCGGGTCCTGGGCCTGATCGGCATGCGGCAGGTTCGCGACACACCCGCGGACCGATGGGACCTCGTCGAGGTCCAGGCGGCTATGGATCCGGCCACGGCGGAGACCTGCATCGAGGCCGACCAGCCGGCGGCCGACGCCTTGCGCGCCATGCAGAAGTCGGGCGAGGGCCGCCTGCTGGTCACGCGGCAGGGCCGGTTGGTCGGGATGATCACGCTGAAGGACCTGATGGGCGCGATCGACCTCGCCGCCCAGGTCACCCGGCTGCGGCAGGCCGGCGACTAAGGCCCGGAGCATCCATCGGGCTTCGGGCCGGGCGAATGCTGTGCTATGGCCCGGCGGATCGGCACCAGCAGCGTCCGGGAGGCGGAATGCCATCGAGTGATCAACCGCGGGAGGCCGGGCGATGAAGGTCGCCCAGGTCTGCGCCGTCGATTTCACGCTCTACCACTTCCTGTTGCCGCTGATGAAGGCCACGCGCGAAGCCGGCCACGAAGTCGTCGGCATCTGCGGGGAGGGGCCGTTGGCGGCCAAGGTGCGCGCCGAAGGTATCCGGGTCGAGGCGGTGGGGATCGACCGCTCCTTCAACCTGTTGCGCCACATCGCCAGCTATCGGGCGCTCGTGCGGCTGTTCCGGCGCGAGCGGTTCGACATCGTCCATGTCCACACGCCCGTCGCCTCGCTGGTCGGCCGGGCGGCTGCCTGGCGGGCCAAGGTGCCGACCGTGGTCTACACGGCGCATGGCTTTTATTTCCATGACCGAATGGCCGGGTGGAAACGACGGCTGTTCGTGGCGCTCGAATGGCTCGCGGGGCGCGCCACGGACATTCTCTTCACCCAGGCCGAGGAAGACGCGGCCTTCGCCCGCCGCGCCAGGCTGATCCGGGGCGACGTCATCGAGGCGATCGGCAACGGCGTCAATCCGGCGCGGTTTTTCCCCGACACGGATAGCGCCGTCCGGGAGCGTGTCCGGAAGGAAATCGGCGCCGATTCGGCGCGCGTCGCCATTGCGATGATCGGCCGCCTGGTCGCCGAGAAGGGGTATCCGGAGCTCATCGAGGCGATGCGCGCGGTCGATGCAGATCTCTGGATCGTCGGCGAGCGGCTGGCCAGCGACCACGCGGCCGAGATCGATCGCGCGGTCGACGCAGCCAAGGCCGATCCGGTTCTCAAGGACCGCGTCAAGTTCCTCGGCTATCGCCCGGACGTGCCGGATGTCCTGCGCGCGGCCGATATCTTCACGCTGCCGTCGCACCGGGAGGGCATGCCGCGCTCGGTCATCGAGGCGATGATGGTCGGCCTGCCCGTGGTCGGAACCGACATTCGCGGCACCCGGGAGGAAGTCTTGCCGGAGGAGACCGGCCTGCTGGTGCCGGTCGGCGATGCCCAGGCGCTGGCCGCCGCATTGAACCGGCTGGTCGGGGACGCCGAACTGCGCCGACGGTGGGGCGCCGCCGGACGCGAGCGGGCCCTCGAGCTCTACGACGAGCATGTGGTCATCTCCCGGCAGCTCGCGCGGCTCGGCCTCGACCGTGTTCGCGCGGTTTCCAACTGACGGTTCCGGCTCTATAACCCGCGCGTGATTGCCGGAGACACCTTGAGACCGCCCGACCTGACCCTGGTGCTGGCGACAGCGGCGGCGGCTTTCGTGGCTGTGTGTCTGGGCACGGCCGTGCTGCTCCGGGTGCTCCGCCGATACAATCTCCTGGACCGGCCGAACGAACGCAGCAGTCATGCGGTGCCGACCCCGCGGGGTGGCGGCATCGCCGTCATGGCGGTCCTGATCGTCGCGATTGTCGTGATCTGGCTTCGCCAGGGCGTTGACGTCCTGGACATCGCAATGGTCGTCCTGCCGATGGCCGGTCTGGCCGCGATATCTTGGGCCGACGACGTCCGTTCCCTGGGGGCGCTGCCCCGTCTCGTCGCGCAGTTTCTTGCGGTAGGCGTGGGCGTCTGGGCGTTGCCGGGGCCGTGGCACGCGGCGGCACCCGCCCCGTGGGATTGGGGCCTCGCCGTCCTTCTCGGCATTGGCTGGATCTGGTTCATAAACCTGTTCAACTTCATGGACGGCATCGACGGCATCACCGGTGCGGAAACGCTGGTGATCGGGATCGGCGTCGCGGTGGTCGCAACGGCGGCGCCGGCCGCTCTCCTGGCGCCGGCATGGCCGTTGGCCGTGGTCACCGCCGCGGCCGTCCTCGGCTTCCTCGTCTGGAACTGGCACCCGGCCAAGATATTCCTGGGGGATGTGGGCAGCGTGCCGCTCGGCTTCCTGCTCGGCTGGCTGCTGCTCTTTGTCGCCCTCAAGGGCTATTGGGCGGCCGCGGTGATCCTGCCGCTCTACTATCTGACCGATTCGACCGTCACCCTGGTCCGCCGGCTGCTCCGCGGGGAGCGGGTGTGGCGGGCGCACAAGTCCCACTTCTATCAACATGCCGTGGCCACGGGCCGGAGTCACGCGCTGGTCGCGCTGTCCGTCCTCGGAGCGGGCATCGGCCTCGTCGCGCTGGCCTGGGTCGCCGCGCGGGGGCAGGAGATATCCGCGCTGGTCGGCGCAGCGATCGCCGTACTCGCGTTGCTGGGCTGGATGTCCCGCCGGCCGCGTTAACCTTCGGACCATGGAATCGGTTGGCCCGGACCCGGCCGCGAAGTATAGATGCCCTCACAAATCAATATGTTGGATGACTTGGGCAAACGCATCGTGACGTTCGCCGACCGACCATGACGAAACTCGTTCGTTCATCGCGCGCTTATGTTGCGTGGGCCCATGACGTGATCATGGCGGCCCTTTCCTTCGGCATTGCGCTCTACTTGCGCGTGGGCGGCGACTCGTTCGAGTTCTATGCCGACCTCTACCTGCTGCCCGGCGTCGGGCTGTTCACCCTGGTCGCCGGAACCGTCTTCATCTTCACCGGCATGTACCGGGGTATCTGGCGCTACGCCTCGCTCGACGACATGATGGCGATCGTCAAGGCGGTGACGCTGACGATCCTGATCTTCGTGCCGGTCATGTTCGTCGTCACGCGCCTCGAGGGCTTTCCCCGCTCGCAGCCCTTCATCAACTGGTTCGTCCTGGTGGCGCTGCTGGCCGGCCCGCGCATCATCTATCGCGTCCTGCGCGACCGCCGCTTCGATACGCTTTTCGTGCGCGAGAAGGACAAGCGCATCCCGGTCCTGCTGATCGGGGCGAGCGACGAGAGCGAGCTGTTCCTGCGCGCCCTGCGCCGGCAGCCGGGTGGGCCGTATCGCCCGGTGGGCATTCTCTCCGAAAAGCCGAGCCGGGTCGGGCGCGTGATCCATGGCGTCAAGGTGCTGGGCACCGTTGCCGATCTCGACGGTGTGGTCGCGGACCTGACCGCCAGGAGAGACAAGCCGCACAAGGTGATCCTGACCAAGGAGAAGTTGTCTTCCCACAGCGTCAAGGAGCTGTTCCAGCGGACCGAGGCCCTGGGCATCACGCTGGCGCGCAGCCAGCGGCCGGGAGATATCCGGTCCGGCCTGTCCGATTCGGTCGAGCTGAGGCCGATCGCGATCGAGGATCTGCTGGGCCGGCCGCAGGCCGTGCTCGACCGGCCCGCGATGCAGGGACTGATTGCCGGGCGCAGGGTGCTGGTCACCGGAGCGGGCGGATCGATCGGCAGCGAACTGGTCCGCCAGATTTCCGACCTGGCGCCGGCGCGCCTGATCCTGCTCGATAATTCCGAGTTCCATCTTTACGAGATCGACCGCGAACTGCGTCAGAGACACCCCGAGCTGCCCTGCCGGGAGGTGCTGGCCGACGTTCGCCATGCCGACAGGATCGCGGCGCTGTTCATGGATGAGCGGCCGGAGCTCGTCTTCCATGCCGCGGCGCTCAAGCATGTCCCGATGGTCGAGATCCATCCGGACGAAGGCGCGCTGACCAACGTCATCGGCACCCGCAACGTGGCGGACGCCTGCCGCAAGGCCGGGGTCGGGGCGATGGTCCAGATTTCGACCGACAAGGCGGTCAATCCGAGCAATATCATGGGCGCGACCAAGCGGCTGGCCGAGTCCTATTGCCAGGCCCTCGACATCGCCGAGGCCGACGGCTCGGGCGACCTCCGGTTCGTGACGGTACGGTTCGGCAACGTGCTGGGCTCGACCGGGTCGGTCGTGCCCCTGTTCCAGAAGCAGCTGGCCACCGGGGGGCCGATCACGGTGACCCATCCGGATGTCACCCGTTACTTCATGACCATCCGCGAGGCGGTCGAGCTGGTGCTGATGGCGTCGGCGCTCGGTGCCTCGAAACCCACACACAATGGCAAGATCTACGTGCTCGACATGGGCGAGGCGATTCGCATCCAGAACCTCGCCCGGCAGATGATCCGCCTCGCCGGGCTCGAGCCGGACGTCGACATCAAGATCGAGTTCGTCGGTCTGCGTCCCGGCGAAAAGCTGACGGAAGAACTGCTGCATCATTCCGAGAGCCTGGTCGAGAGCGGCCAGCAGGGCATTCTGCTCGCCGCGCCGCGCACGGCGGACGCCAAATTGCTGGCCCAGGCCATCGACAGGCTTGAAAGCGACGCGCTGGCAGGGCACACCGATGCAGTTCGCGAGGCGCTCCGCCGCCTTGTTCCCGAATATCAGCCGTCGTCGACCCTCCAGCAGGCGGCGGCCCAGTAAGCCCACTCCAACCTGCGACAGGATTCGATGCCCGACTCCGCTCCCATAGCCCGCGCCCTTATCTCAGTTTCCGACAAGACCGGCCTCGTCGAGCTCGGCACGTTCCTGTCGGGGCGGGGCATCGAGATCCTGTCCACCGGCGGATCCGCCAAGGCGCTGCGCGATGCCGGCGTCCCGGTGGTGGAAGTCGCCGATTATACCGGCTTTCCGGAGATGATGGACGGACGGGTCAAGACGCTCCAGCCGAAGATCCACGGCGGTATTCTCGCCCAGCGCGAGAACGCGACCCATCGCGCCTCGATGGCCGAGCACGGCATCGAGCCGATCGATCTCTTGGTCATCAATCTCTATCCCTTCGAGGCGACGGTTCGCGGCGGCGCCGACTTCGACACCTGCATCGAGAATATCGACATTGGCGGCCCGGCCCTGATCCGCGCCGCCGCCAAGAACCACGGCGACGTGGCCGTGGTTGTCGATCCGGCCGATTATCCGGCGCTGATCGAGGAGATGACCGAACGCGGCGGAGGCACCAGCGCCGAGTTCCGGCGCCAGCTCGCAGCCCGGGCCTTTGCGCGGACCGGCAGCTACGACGGCGCGATAGGGCGCTGGTTCGCCGAGGCGCTGGGCAATCCGCTGCCGGAGAAGGTGGTGTTCGGGGGCGAGCGGCTCCAGGCGCTGCGCTACGGCGAGAACCCCCACCAGCAGGCGGCCTTCTACGCCGACGGCTCCGGCCGGCCCGGGGTGGCGACCGCCGAACAGATCCAGGGCAAGGAACTCAGCTACAACAACATCAACGACGCGGACGCCGCCTTCGATCTCGTCTCCGAATTCGGCTCGCCGGCGATCGCGATCATCAAGCACGCCAATCCGTGCGGGGTTGCCATGGCGGACAGTCTTGCCGCCGCCTGGGATCGTGCGCTGGCCTGCGACCCGGTGAGCGCCTTCGGCGGCATCATCGCGACCAACCGGACGCTGGATGGCGCGGCCGCGGAGAGATTCGTCCAGATCTTCTCTGAGGTCATCATCGCTCCGGACGCTGACGCAGACGCCCGCAAGATCCTGGCGGAAAAGAAGAACCTGCGCCTGTTGCTGACCGGCGGGATGCCCGATCCGGGCGCGGTGGCGCTGACCTTCCGGTCTGTCTCGGGCGGCCTTCTCGTCCAGGGGCGGGACAATTCGGTCACGGCCGGCGCGCTCGAGGTCAAGACCAAGCGGGAGCCGACCGAGCAGGAGCGCGCCGACATGTTGTTCGCCTTCACGGTCTGCAAGCACGTCAAGTCGAACGCCATCGTCTATGCCAAGAACGGAGCGACGGTCGGCATCGGCGCTGGCCAGATGAGCCGGGTCGATTCGGCGCGCATCGCCGTGCACAAGGCTGAGCAGGCGGCGAAGGAGGCCGGTCTCGCGGAAAACCCGGTCAAGGGTTCGGTCGTCGCCTCGGACGCCTTCTTCCCGTTCGCCGACGGGCTGATCGCCGCGGCGGAGGCGGGGGCGACCGCGGTCATCCAGCCGGGCGGATCGGTGCGCGACGTCGAGGTCATCGCGGCCGCGGAGGAGCGCGACCTCGCCATGGTTTTCACCGGCCAGCGCCATTTCCGTCACTGAGCGGCCGGTGGCCGGGGTCGCGGCCCAGTGTTAGTCTTCCCTCACTCTCTCCAGGGCGGACCGCCGCGATGACCGACGTGCCGATTATCAAGAAAA
Source organism: uncultured Alphaproteobacteria bacterium (assembly GCA_947259335.1). Taxonomy (GTDB): domain Bacteria; phylum Pseudomonadota; class Alphaproteobacteria; order Bin65; family Bin65; genus CAMYMQ01. Next base: position 20,182 of record CAMYMQ010000394.1, read on the forward strand.
AGGACCAGGACGCGGTTACCCGCGCCAACGGCTACGTTCTCGAAGAGCAGATCGGGCACCTGCTCCGGCGCGCCCATCAGCGGGCGACGTCGATATTCGTCGGCAACTTCGCCGTCCATCAGTTGACCCCGACCCAGTTCGCGACGCTGGCCAAGATCGCCGACGAGGGCGAAATTTCCCAGAACCGCCTGGGCCGGCTCACCGCGATGGACCCCGCGACGATGAAGGGGGTCATCGGGCGCCTGCAGAACCGCGGGCTGATCCAGCGCAGCCATGATCCGGAGGATCGCCGGCGCACCCTTTGGCGTTTGACCCCTGAGGGCGAGACCCTGCTTGCGGCCTCGATCGGCGAAGGCAAGCGCACGACTGCGGAGACCCTCGCGCCGCTGACCGATCGGGAGCGGGCCGTTCTTCTGGATCTGTTGCGCAAGCTTGGCTGAACTCTTGCCGAAATGGTGCCTCGGCGCTAAACTTAAATCGTTCGTATACAAACAATAATACTGGCCCCAATTCAGGGAGGCGCCAGCTTCATGGGGACCTATCTTCGCCCCAAATCTCTCGATGATGCGCTCGAAGCTCTGCGCGCGTCCCCCTGGGTCATTCTGGCCGGCGGCACCGACTTCTATCCCGCGCGCGTCGGCCGCGCCCTCGACGAAGACGTCCTCGATATCACGGCTGTGGACGGTCTGCGCGGCATCGACGACGCCGGCGACCACTGGCGCATCGGCGCGCTGACCACCTGGACCGATCTTCTGGAGGCGCCGTTGCCGGCCAGCTTCGATGGCCTGAAGCGGGCCGCGCGAGAGGTCGGAGGCGTGCAGATCCAGAATGCCGGCACCCTGGCGGGCAATCTCTGCAACGCCTCGCCGGCGGCGGACGGCGTGCCGCCGCTGATGGCCCTGGATGCGTCAGTCGAATTGGCCTCGGCCGACGGCCGACGCGTTGTCCCCGTCGATCGGTTCGTAACGGGAAATCGCCAGACCCAACGGGGCCCGAATGAAGTCGTGACCGCGATCCGGGTGCCCAAGCGGCCCGACGCGACGGTTTCGACCTTCCTCAAGCTCGGCAGCCGCACCTATCTGGTCATCTCGATCGTGATGGTCGCGATAACGCTGGAGCCCGCCGACGGGACGGTGGGGCGCATCGGCATCTCGGTCGGGGCCTGCTCGCCCGTCGCCCAGCGTCTGACGCGTCTGGAAAACGACTTGACCGGCGCCCCCCTGGACAACGACCTGATCGGGCGGGTGAAGGCCGACCACATCGACGCGGTGCTGGCGCCGATCGACGACATCCGGGGGTCGGGGGCCTATCGCCAGGAGGCCGCACTTGTTCTGGTTCGGCGGGCCCTGTCCGAGGTGGCGGCGCTGGCTGGAGGATCGGCATGAACGTGACGGTCCAGCCCCTCGAGCTCAGGGTCAACGGCAAGGCGGTTACCGTCCATGCTGGACCGGCGACGCGTCTGGCCGACGTGCTGCGCGGCGAACTCGGCCTTACCGGAACCAAGATCGGCTGCGACGCCGGTGATTGCGGCGCCTGCACGGTGCTCGTCGATGGCCGGCAGCAGTGCGCCTGTCTGATGCCGGTCGGCCAGGCGGCGGGACGCGCCATCACGACCGTCGAGGCGCTGGCGGCCGAGGACGGCACCCTGTCGGCCCTGCAGGATGCGTTCCTGCGCCACGGGGCGGCCCAATGCGGCATTTGCACGCCGGGCATGCTGATGGCGGCCCGCGACCTGCTCGACCGGGACGCCGGGCCCGACGAGGCGCAGGTGCTGGACGCGCTCGGCGGGGTGTTGTGCCGCTGCACCGGCTACCGCAAGATCGTCGAAGCCGTGCTCGACGTGGCCGGCACGGCCCCGGCGCTTGCCCGGATCGCCAATGGCAGGGCCGTCGGGGCTCGGCTCGCCCGCACCGACGGCGTCGCCAAGGTCGACGGCACGGAGGCGTTCGGCGCCGACGCCGCACCCCCGGACGCCCTGACGTTGCGGGTCGTGCGCTCGCCCCATGCCCGGGCGTGCTTCTCTCTGGGCGATTTCGGTCCGATCGAGGCGCGCTATCCAGGCCTCGCGGCGATCCTCACCTGGCGCGACGTGCCCGGGAGCAATGCCTATGGCATCTATCCCGTCGGCAAGGATCAGCCGGTGTTGGCGATGGACCGGGTGCGCTACCGGGGCGAGGCGGTCGTCGCCCTGGTCGGCGATGCCCAGACGGTGGGCTCGATTGCGGACGACATGCTTCCCATCGACTGGTTTCCCGAGGAGCCTGTCACCGGCATGGCGGCGGCGGCCCGGGAGGGCGCGCCCCAGGTTCTCGACGACAAGCCGGGCAACATCCTGACCCAGGGCTTCGTCAAGAAGGGTGACATCGAGGCCGGCTTTGCGGAGGCCGCCTTCGTCGCCGAGGGCAGTTGGACCACCCGCTTTGTCGAACACGCCTATATCGAGCCCGAGGCGGGCTGGGCGCGGCGGGTCGGGGACCGTCTGGAGATCGGCGTCTCGACCCAGACCCCGTATATGGACCGCGACGAGGTCGCCCATGTCATGGGGCTGGACAAGGAGCAGGTCCGGATCATGCCGACCGCTTGCGGCGGCGGCTTCGGCGGCAAGCTGGACATGTCGGTGCAGCCGTTGCTGGCGGTCGCCGCCTGGAAGCTCGGCGTGCCGGTGCGTTACGTCTACACCCGGCCGGAGAGCATGGCGGCCTCGACCAAGCGACACCCGGCGGAAATGACCGCGAAGGCTGGCTGTTCGGCGGACGGCAGGCTGACCGCCTTTCAGTTCCATGGCGACTTCGACACCGGCGCCTATGCGTCCTGGGGCCCCACGGTCGCGGACCGGGTGCCGGTCCACGCCACCGGGCCGTTCCATGTGCCGAATGTTCTCAACACCAGCCGGGCGCTGCACACCAACGCGCCGCCCTCGGGCGCCTTCCGGGGGTTCGGCGTGCCCCAGGCGGCCATCGCCCACGAGGCGCTCTATGACGACCTCGCGGAGCAGTGCGGCATCGATCCGCTCGAGTTCCGCCTGATCAACGCCCTGCGCGCGGGCCAGCCCACCGCGACCGGTCAGGTGCTGGAGGCGAGCGCGGGCCTGGCAGCGTGTCTGGAAGCCCTCAAGCCCCGCTGGCAGGCTCTACGCGCCGAGGCGGAGGCATTTAACAGCCTGGCGAACGGGCCTTTCCGGCGCGGGGTCGGGGTCGGCTGCATGTGGTACGGCTGCGGCAACACCTCGATGTCCAACCCGTCGACCATGCGCATCGGGGTCGACCGGGCCGGGCGTCTCACCCTCTACAACGGCGCCGTCGACATGGGGCAGGGGCCCAATACGATCATGGTCCAGATCGCCGCCGACGCGCTCGGCGTCCCGGCCGAGGGGTTCCGGGTCATCATGGGCGATACCGATCTGACACCCGACGCGGGCAAGTCGTCGGCCTCGCGCCAGACCTTCGTTTCGGGCAAGGCGGTCCAGCTCGCCGGCGAGGACCTGCGCGGGCAGATTCTCAGGCGCGCCAATGTGGGCCCTGACGCTGTGATCGCCTTCGGCGACGGCGTGGTCCGGCTGACCGACGGCGGCAGCGAACACATCCTCGACCTGCGCGATCTAGACCCGGACGACAGGGGCAACGTGCTCTCCGGCGAGGGCACCTTCGACCCGCCGACCGCGCCGCTCGACGAGAACGGACAGGGCATTCCCTACGCCACCTACGGCTTCGCCGCGCAGATCGCGGCTGTATCTGTCGATACCGAGCTTGGCGTGGTCAAGGCGACCCGCATCGTCGCCGCCCACGACGTCGGCAAGGCGGTCAACCCGACCCTGGTCGAAGGCCAGATCCACGGGGGCATCGCCCAGGGCCTCGGCCTCGCGCTGATGGAGGAATACGTCCCCGGCCGGACCGAGAACCTGCACGACTATCTGATCCCGACCTTCGGCGACATTCCGCCCATCGAGACGATCATCGTCGAAGACGCCGAGCCGCTCGGCCCCTATGGGGCGAAGGGCATCGGCGAACCGGCGCTCATCCCGACCGCGCCGGCGATCTTCGGGGCGATCCGGCACGCCACCGGCGTCGTCATGCGCGACGCCCCGGCAATTCCGTCGCGGGTCCGGGCGGCGCTCAGGGCCGCGGGCTGGGGAGGCTGACATGCCCGAAGGGACTTCCACTCCGACTGCCGGCGCGGCCCAGGACCTCGTCACCTGTGACGCCTGCCCGGTCCTGTGCCGGATCCGCGAGGGCAAGACCGGTGCCTGCGACCGCTATGGCAACGTCGGCGGGGTGCTGACCCGGCTCGATCCGTTCCTGGTGACGCAGAGGATCGCGGAAAAGGACGGCGACATGGTCGCCTTCGCGGAAAAGCCGTGGGACGGCAACCTGATCCCGGGCGCGCCGACCTTCGTCACCGGCGTCGGTTCGGGGACGACCTATCCCGATTACAAGCCTGCGCCCTTCATCGTCGCCAGCACGTACGACGGGGTCGACATGGTCACCGTCGTTTCCGAGGGCATCTTCAGCTACTGCGGCATGAAGGCGAAGATCGACACGGACCGCTATGTCGGGCCCGAGACCGCCCCGGTCCGGGTCGACGGCGAGATGGTCGGCCACGTCACGACCGCGGAATACGGTTCCCAGATGCTGGCCCTGGGCGGGGTTCGTCATCTCACCGGCGGCTCGAAGCGCGAGGGTGTGGTCACCTGCGACATGATGCTTCGCCTGGGTCGCGGCGATGCCGTCGACTTCTCCGTGGATGGCGGCGCGACGATGACCCTGCAGGCCGGCAAGGCGCCGGTCATCAACGACCACCAGGAAGACCGCATGCGGGTCGGCTGCGGGTCGGCCACCATCGGCATCTTCGCCAAGCAGTGGTTCGGCCATGCCGACGAGGTCATCGTGGTCGACGACCACATCACCGGCGTGTTGAGCGAGCACCAGGCGGGCCGCTTCCTCGACATGCCGCCGGCCGGGATCCGCATCCGCGGCCGCAAGTCGACGCCGGGCCGTTACTTCCAGGTCGCCGAGCCGGGCACCGGTTGGGGCGGGACGGACATTACCGATCCCCTGACCATCATCGACACGATCGATCCCAAGAAGGCCCACCCGGGGCTGCGCCTGCTGATGGTCAGCACCACCGGCGAGGACGCCGCCTATTTCGAGCTCGACGACGACCTGAAGCCTGTTCCGGCAAGGATGCCCGATCCGCTCCAGATCACCGTCGATCGGATCGGAGAGAACTGCGAGCCGGCGCTGACCACCGTCCTGTTCATGGCCGGCGCGGGCGGATCGCTGCGCGCGGGGGTGACCGAGAACCCGGTGCGGCTGACCCGGTCGGTCAAGGACGCGCTGACCCGGGTCACCTGCGGCGGCGCGCCGGTCTATGTCTGGCCGGGCGGCGGGATCACGCTGATGGTCGACGTGACTACCCTGCCGGAGAACAGCTTCGGTCACGTCCCGACCCCGGCCATCGTCGCGCCCATCGAATTCACCCTGAGGCTGGACGATTATCGCGAGTTGGGCGGCCATATGGAGGCGGTGCGGCGCGCCGAGGAGATTGGCCGCGCCGACCGGCTCAAGGTCGAACGCTGGCACAGTCCGGGGCCCTGGCCCGGTGCGCCGATGGCGAAGGTCGAGGGCGCGTGACCGGGTCCTGGCATGCCGCGACGGGCGCCATGGGGCGGCTCCTGCCCGACGGACGCCGGGTCCATTTCCAGCACGGCCCGATTGACCTGATCGTCGACTGTGACGGAACGGATGCCGCCCGCGCGCAGGCGTTCGAACGGGCCTGGCCGGTCTTCGCCGATGCCCTGCCGGGGTTGGTCGCCGAACTCCCCCTCCTGCGCCAGCCGGTCGGTCCCGCGCTGGCAGGCCCCATCGCCCGCCGCATGCGCGACGCCTGTCTGCCCCACGACGAGAATTTCGTCACCCCGATGGCGGCCGTGGCCGGGGCTGTCGCCGACCACGTCCTCGACGCCATCAAGGCCACGCCCGGGCTCACCCGCGCCTATGTGAACAATGGCGGCGACATCGCCCTTTGGGTCGGCGAGGGCGACCCCTATCGGGCGGCCATGGTGTTCGACCACGGCGACCCTGCGCTGGACGGCCTGATCGAGATCGGGGCGAGGGATGGCATCGGCGGCATTGCGACCAGCGGCTGGCAGGGGCGCAGCCAGTCGCTCGGGATCGCTGACTCGGTGACCGTGCTGGCGCGAACCGCCGCGGCCGCCGATGTCGCCGCGACCTTGATCGCCAACGCGGTCGACGCCGAGCACCCCGCCATCGAACGCGTGCCCGCTCATACGCTCGACCCCGACTCGGATCTGGGCGACCGTCTCGTGACCCGCGCCGTCGGCGCGTTGGATCCCCGGACGATCGAGCAGGCACTGGCCGCCGGAGTGCGGGCCGCGCGGCGGATGCGCCGTCGGGGCCTGATCGCCGCCGCGCGGCTGACGCTCAAACATGAAACCCGTATCGACATGGGTCCGGCCAGACTCGCCGTGGCCGCTTTAAGGAGAAAACACCGTGGAAATCAAGGTCCGCAAGTATCTGACGGTCACCGAGGACATCCTGCACGACGGCGGTCCGCCCCCGGCGTCGCCCCGGCGGCGCGCGGCCTGCATCGCCGTGATCGAGAACCCCTTCGCGGGGCGGTACGAGGCGGACATCCTGCCGATGATGGAGGCGCTCAAGCCGATGGGCCTCGAGATGAGCCGGCGGCTGATCGATGCCCTGGGCGGCGATCCGTCGATAATCGACTCCTACGGCAAGGGCGCGATCGTCGGCGAGAACGGTGAACTGGAGCACGGCGCTCTGTGGCACGCGCCCGGCGGTTATTCCATGCGCGAACTGCTCGGCGAATCAAAAGCCATCGTGCCGTCGAGCAAGAAGGTCGGCGGGCTGGGCGCCCGGCTCGACGTGCCGATCGGGCACATCAACGCCGCCTATGTCCGCAGCCATTTCGACGCGATGGAGGTCGGCGTGGCCGATGCGCCGCGTGCCAACGAGATCGTCTTCGCGCTGGTGATGGCGATCGGGCCGCGTGTGCATGCCCGGGTCGGCGGGCTCGCCGCCGAGGACGTCAAGGGCGAAGACGGGCTGCGCTAGGGCCGTGATCGACACCCTGCCGCAACGATGACGGCCCCCCAGCCCCAGCAGATCGTGGTCGGCGTCGACGTCGGCGGCACCTTCACCGACCTGATCCTGATGAATCAGGACGGCGGCGATATCCGCATCGCCAAGGTGCCGACGACCGTCGAGAACCAGGCGTTCGGCGTGCTCGCCGCGCTCGAGGAAACCGGCATCTCGCTCGACCGGGTCAAGTCCATCGTCCACGGCACGACGGCGACGACGAACGCCATGCTCGAGCGGAAGATCGCGCGCACGGGCCTGATCACGACGGAAGGGTTCCGGGACGTGCTGGAACTGGGACGGCGGACCCGGCCCAGGCCCTACGGCCTGAAGGGGAGCTTCCGGCCGCTGATCCCGCGCGAGCTCCGGTTCGAGGTGCCCGAGCGGATGGACGCGGACGGTCAGGTGGTGATCCCCCTGGACGAAGGCGCCGTGAGGGACGCTGTGCGCGCGTTGTTGGAAGCCGGGTGCGAGTCGCTGGTGATCCATTTCCTCCATGCCTACGTCAATCCCAGCCACGAGGCCCGGGCGGCCGAGATCGCCCGGGACCTGTGGCCGAACCCTTATGTGACCGCCGGTCATCAAATTCTGTCGGAATATCGGGAATACGAACGCGGCGTGACCGCCGCGGTCAACGCCTCGGTCCAGCCCGTCCTCGACCGCTATATCGCCCGGCTGTGCGCCGGCCTGGCCGAACGAGGCTATCCCCGCGATCTCCTGGTCATGCAGGGCAACGGCGGCACGGTTTCCTCGACCATCGTGTCCGAGGCGGCGGTCAACACGGTCATGTCCGGTCCCGCCTCGGGGGTGATGGCGGCGGCCTTCACGGCCCGTTCGGCGGGCCTGTCCAACGTGATCACCTACGACATGGGCGGGACGAGCTGCGACGTCGGCCTGATCCGCGACGGCGTGCCCGAGGTGAGCTCGGAGCTCGAGCTCGAATACGCCATGCCGATCCACGTGCCGATGGTGGACGTCCATACCATCGGCGCGGGCGGCGGTTCGATCGCGCGGGTCAACGATGCCGGCATCCTCCAGGTCGGACCGGAAAGCGCCGGGTCGACGCCCGGGCCGATCTGCTATGGCCGCGGCGGCGCGCAGCCGACCATCACCGACGCCAACCTGCTGTTGGGCAGGCTCAATCCGACGGCCTTGCTGGCGGTCGACAATCCGGTCTCGCTCGACGACATCCGCGCGGCCTTCGGCGACCGGCTCGGCGCGCCCCTCGGCATGTCGCCCGAAGAGGCCGCAGCCGCCGTGCTGCGCATCGCCAACGACCGGATGGCCGGGGCGTTGCGCATGGTGTCGCTGTCCCGGGGCCATGACCCCCGGGATTTCGCCCTGTTCGCCTTTGGTGGCGCCGGGCCGCTGCACGCCTCCGCGTTGGCGGCGGAACTCGGTATTCCCAAGGTACTGGTGCCGGCGCGGCCGGGGATCACCAACGCGCTGGGCTGTCTGGTCGCGGATGTGCGCCATGACTATGTCCGGACCGTCAACGCGCCGCTGGACGGGGTCGACATGGCCCAGGTGCGCGCGCTCCTCGAACAGCAGATCGCCGAAGGCCACGCGGTGATCGAGCGCGAAGGCGTCGACATCGAGGAACTGGCCGTCCTGCACAGCGCCGACATGCAGTTCGCCGGCCAGAGCCATATCCTGACGGTGCCGGTCGATATGCCGGGTATCGGGCGGGAAGCCCTGCAAACGGCTTTCGAGGCGGCGTACTGGACCCGGTTCGAGGTCAGCCTGCCGGAGATCAAGGCGGTGCTGGTCAACCTGCACACCGCGGTGATCGGCAAGCGCCGGGCCGTGCCGCTCAATGCCCTGGCGCCGGCGGCGGCCGACACCGGCAGCGAGGCGGTTTCAAGGCGCCGGGTCTGGTTTGCCGACGGCTGGCACGACACGCCAATTTTTTGGCGCGAGCAGTTTCCGGCCGGCCGCGAGATCGCCGGGCCGGCGATCATCGAGCAACTCGATACCACCATCGTGATCGAGCCCGCCGACCGCGTCCGAGTGGATCCGGACGGCAACCTGATCGTCTCGGTCGGAGACGCGCCCGAGGGAGGCGCCGCATGAACAGCAGCCTCGACCCCGTCACGCTCGCGGTGATCCAGAACGGTTTGACTCAGGTCTGCAACGAGATGGACCTGGCCTTCGTCCGCGCGGCGTTCAGCCCGGTCATTTCCGAGGCGCTCGACCGGTCGGATGGCATCTATGCCGCCGAGGACGGCGCGCTGATCGCCCAGGGCGACCTCGGCCTGCCGGTCTTCGTTGGCACCATGCAGTTCGGCACACGGGAGGTGATCCGCCGCGCCAAGCGGATCGCGCCCGGCGACCTGTACATCGTCAACGATCCTTATCTCGGCGGCACGCACTTGATGGACGTGCGTTTCGTCAAGCCCTTCTTCTACAAGGGAGAATTGTTCTCCTGGCTGGCCAACACGGGCCACTGGCCCGACACTGGCGGCGCGGTGCCCGGGGGCTTCTCGGCGAACGCGACCGAGGTCGAGCAGGAGGGGCTGCGCCTGCCGCCGGTCAAGCTGTTCAAGGAAGGGGAGATGGACGAGGAGATCCTCGCCATCATCCTCTCCAACATCCGTATCGCCGACCAGCGGATCGGCGACATCAAGGCCCAGGCGGCGGCGCTGGCCGTCGGCGAGCGGCGGCTGACGCTCCTGCTCGACCGCTACGGCCGCGAGACGGTCGAAGCCGCCATCGGCGAACTGCGGGTCCGCGCCGAGCAGCAGATGCGGGCCAAGATCGAGCAGATCCCCGACGGCATCTACCGGGGCAAGGCCTTCGTCGACAGCGACGGGGTGGTCAACGAAGCGCTGCGTATCGCGATGAAGATCACCAAGACCGGCAGCGACCTGCATTTCGACATGACCGGCTCGTCGCCGCCCTGCCAGGGGCCGATGAACAGCGTGATCGCGACCACGCGCTCGTCCATCTATCTGGCGATCAAGCACATTTTCCCCGACGTGCCGATCAACGCCGGCACCTTCGCGCCGCTGCACATCGAAGATCCGATGGGGACCTTCCTCTACGCCGAGTACCCGCGGCCGGTGTCCGGCTGCGCGGCCGAGGTCAGCCAGCGCATCGCCGAAGCGGTCTTCGCAGCCCTGACCCCCGCGATCCCCGACCTGTTGTTCGCGGCACCGGCGGGGACCAGCGGCAATTTCGCCATGGGCGGGCACGATCCCAAGACCGACCGGTCCTATGTCATGTACCTGATCTCCGGCGGCGGCTACGGCGGCTCGGTCGACGGCGACGGCATCTCCAATGGCTGTTCGACCATCGGCATCTCCAAGACCACGCCCATCGAGATCATCGAGCAGCGGTATCCGGTGCTGATCGAGCGCTACGCCCTGCACGAGGGCTCGGGCGGGGCGGGCGAGCATCGCGGCGGCTTCGGCGTCGATTACCGGGTCCGGCTGCGCCGGGGCACGGCGCGCGCTTCCTTCGTCATGGACCATGGCCGCAGCGGGCCCCTGGGGGCGCTGGGAGGGTCGGATGGCGGCGTCAACACGGTCGTCGTCGAACGCGGGGGCGAGCGCTATCACCCGCCGCACCTGTCCAAGGACCAGGGCATCCTGATCGGGGAGGGCGACGGCGTCCTGGTGAAGACCCCTGGCGGCGGCGGCTACGGCGATCCGATGAAACGCGACCCGGCGATGGTCGCGACCGACGTGCGCCGCGGCTATTACACGCCGGATCAGGCACGGGAGCGCTTCGGGGTGGTTCTCGACCCGGCCACGGGCACGGTCATCGAGGCCGAGACCGACCGGTGGCGCCGGGCCCGCGCCGCCTGACCCTCGGCGGACCGGCCGGGTCCTGTCCGGGCCGCGCAGAAAGGTCCCAAAGGTTATCATCGGTTATCTTTGGTTATCTTTGGTTATCGTCGGTTATCTTTCCCGCCGGTCGCGCTCTCATCGTCATTCCGAGCGAAGCCGAGGAACCTTGCCGCCCCGGCCGTGATCTCGAAGCGGACGCAAGGTTTCTCCGCTCCGCCCCTGCGGGGCTCCGGTCGAAATGACGAGAATTGTTCATTGTATGTTCCCCATATGGGCCCAAACGGGATGATGGGCCCGCTTACCCATCCTAGCGGAGGCCGCTGTTTCCCAAACGTTCTCATATGGTGAATCTAGGAAACAATTCAAGCCAACAACGGGAGCCGGATTGACCTAGTCGTCCATCGGTTGCCGATGCGTCCGGGTCACATGGGCGGCCTGCTCGTAGATGCCGTTCATAAGGTTGAGGGTCTTCGTCGCTTCCTCGACTTGATCCTCAAGGCCCGGAACGGCCTCGGTCAGCGCGATCAGCGCCCGTTGGCGCAGCTTCGCGTACATCTCCGTCACCTCGCGGCCCTTGTCGGTGGTCCGGTACTGGACGCCCTTGCGCTTGTTGCCGGTGACCTTCTCGATCATGCCGGCGGCGAGCAGCTTGCGAACCGAATATTGGAGGTTGGCGACATCGTCGCGGTTGAGCAACTGGGCGACCTCGGTCACCGCTTTGGGCCGGTCCTTGAGCCGGATGATGTGCAGGACCGCGTTGTCCGACGTGCTCAACTCCTGCCCTGACACGGCGGCCAGGCATTCGCGCTGCCAGCGGCCGAAGGACTCGTAGATCCGGAACAGGGCGTATTCGAGCTCGACGATGGAGACCTCGTGCGGCGTCTGGCCCAGATGCCAGCGCCGGTCGAGCAGGTTGCCGTTCTCTGGATTGGTCATGGTTTCCATCCCCGGGGTGCCGATCCCGCCCGTTCGCCGTCCCGTGTCGCCCCAGGGGCGACGGTATCAGCGACCGGGCGAATCGCAAGCCATCTGCGGCTGATTTTAAAATGAAAATGCCTTGCGTTTTACTAATAATTTCAGCAGCATTCCCGCGTATTTTCTAAAAACCGCCATTCGGCAGGCGTTTCGGGCCTGTTCGGCCCGCGCTCCGCCGCGAAACGATGGGGACAGGGCATGGCTAGCAACAACCAGATGTACAACGAGAACACCCTGAAGCTCGGGCTCTTCTCGCCCAACTGCTCCGGGGGGATGGCGATCACCAAGATCCCGGAACGGTGGGACGCCAGCTGGGAGAACAACCTTAAGCTCGGCCTGCTGGCCGACGAGGTCGGGATCGAGTTCATCCTGCCGATCGCCCGGTGGATCGGCTACGGCGGCGACACCGACTTCCAGGGCACCAACCTCGAGACGATCACCTGGTGCGCGGGCCTGCTCGCCGCGACCAAGCGGGTCAGCGTCTTCGCGACCGCCCACACCGCCTTCACCCATCCGATCGTGGCCGCCAAGCAGTTCGCGACCATCGACCACATCAGCGCCGGCCGGTTCGGGCTCAATGTCGTGTGCGGCTGGAACAAGCCGGAATACGACATGTTCGGCATCGAGCTGGCCGACGACCACGAGACCCGCTACGCCTTCGGGCAGGAGTGGTTCGACATCGTCAAGAAGATCTGGACCAGCGACGAGAAGTTCGACTGGGACGGCAAATACTTCAAGCTGAGCAACGTCTACGGCAACCCGCGCCCCTATGACGGCGTGCCGCCGGTCATGAACGCGGCCTCGTCTGCCGAGGGCCGCAACTTCGCCGCCAAGAACGCCGACTATTTGTTCACCGTCCTGATCGATCCCGAGATGGGCAAGGCGGACGTCCAGGCGATCAAGGCGCTGGGCAAGGAGCAGGGCCGCGATATCGGCGTGTTCACGACATCCTACGTGGTCTGCCGGCCGACCAAGAAGGAGGCCGAGGAGTATCATGAGTATTACGCCAACGAGAATGCCGACTGGCCGGCCGTCGACCGGCTGATGGACCTCCAGGGCGTCCACGCCCAGTCCTTCCCCAAGGAGGCCTTCGCGCTATTCCGCAACCGGTTCGCCGGCGGCCACGGCGTGTTTCCGCTGATCGGCTCCCCCGATGACGTCGCCGAGGGACTGGCGACGATCAGCGCGGCGGGTTTCTCCGGCACGACGCTGTCCTTCGTCGACTATGTGAAGGAGCTGCCGTATTTCGCGCAGGAGGTCCTGCCGCGGCTGGAGAAGAAGGGCCTGCGGATGCCGGTGGCCTGAGCCGCGTCGGCGACCAGGTAAGTCGGGCGGCGGATTACCCCGCCGGCGGATCGAGGCGCTTCCAGGGGATGATGGCGGTCTTGCCGTCCCGCGTCGCCCGCTGGGCCTCGATCCGGTAGACCTCGGCGAGCCGCGCGTCGTCGAGGGTCTCTTCCGGCGGGCCGTCGTGGGCGACCCGGCCTTGGTCGAGCAGCAGCAGCCGGTCGCAAAACCGCATGGCCAGCGACAGGTCGTGGAGCACCACCACGACCAGGGCGCCGTGCCGGGCGAGACCGTGCAGGTGGTCCATGACTTCCAGCGAATGGTAGGGGTCGAGACCCGCCACCGGCTCGTCGGCGAGCAGCACCCGCGGCGCGCCGGCCAGGGCCCGGCCGAGCAG
>CAMYMQ010000395.1 GCA_947259335.1 uncultured Alphaproteobacteria bacterium
ACCTCCTGCCTGCCGCGCGGCCTTCCCGAGCCCGCCGCCGCCTTTCCACCCGGCGACCTTTCGCCGCAAAGGTTGATGCCTCTCTCCGGAGGGCCGAGGCGCTATCGTGGCGCGCGTTGCGGTTCCGTAACCACGGACGGAAGGACATTTGCCATGAAAGCGTTCCCCTGGATCTTGTCGGCGCTCGCCATCGCCCTCGCGGGCCCGGCCTCGGCGCACGACTACACGCTCGGCGCGATCAAGATCTCGCACCCCTGGGTGCGCGCGACGACGATCAAGGTCACCGGCGCCTTCTTCACCCTGCACAACATGGGCAAGACGCCGGCCCGCCTCGTGTCGGTCTCCTCGCCGGCGGCGGCGCGGGTCGAGCTTCATCTCAGCGAGATGAAGGACGGCGTCGCCAGCATGCACAAGGTCGACGGCATCGTGATCGGCCCCGGCGCGACGGTCGAACTCAAGCCCGGCAGCTATCACGTCATGTTGATGGGCCTGAAATACCCGGTGAAGAAGGGCGGCAAGGTTCCGATGACGCTGCGCTTCGAGAAGGCCGGGATGATCAACATCAAGGCCGATGTCGCAGGGCCGGGCGCGATGAAGCACGGCCACTGACTGCCGATTTGCGTCCGTCTCAGTCGGGCGGGCGCAGGAGCGCCGGTGTCACGGCCGGCGGGCTGTCGAGGGAGCGCAGGAAAGCCTCCAGCGCCCGCAGGTCCGCGGCCGCCGGCATCAGGAGCGCGCAGGCCAGTCCGGCCGCCAATCTCGCGCGCCGTCGCACCTTCGCCCGGGCCATCCATGGGACCTATTTCAGGTGAAGGTTGAAGGTAACGGTGTCGGGCGCCGGGCTCGTGAATGTGAGCTTGAGCTGCCACCAACCGGTCATGCTGAACTTCAGGCCTTCCAGGAGGTACTTGCCCCCGCCGAGGTGCCGGGTGACCCGGGGTGCGGTCGGCAGGCCGTGGCCATGGTCGGGCATGCCGCCGTCCACCGCGATCGTGGCGGCCTCGACCGGCCTGCCGTCCGCAGTCGCGACGGTCACGATCCAGGCATGCATGACGTTGATCCTGGCGGGTCCGTTTTGCGGCGCGATCGATACTCGATAGCGCTTGTTGTCCGACAGCTTCGTCGTGGCGGTGTCGGGCTTGCCCGGCGCCTGCTTGGCGTGGCCGTGCTTGTGCATCGGGGCGGCAAGGGCCGCCGTCACGCCGGCCAGGGCAAGCGTCGCCCATACCGCCACCATCGTTGTCGGGAACCTCATCGCGATCCTCCCGTCACAGGGTCGAGCCCGGCACGATTGCCGGTTTCGATTTCCTCCCGTATCCGCGATTCGGGCCGCAATGATTTTGTGCCGGCTCGGTCTTTCGCCGGGCCGGGTGGGCGAAGGCATCTGCGCGTCGCCGGCCGGCCGAGCCCTCGCCCGGCCACGATCGCTAGGCGTCGACGTGGAACTCGACGGTCACCTGACCGCTCCCGCTCGACGGGAAATAGTCGCACATCTGCTCCGCTTCGCCAGCATAGGAATCCCAGCCGAGGGCGGCAAACAGCATGATCGTGTCGGCCATGCCGCCCTCGCCGTTGCATTTGACGGCATAGTCCGGGAGCATCGCGCAGAACTCGGCGTAACGGCGGTCGCGCCAGAGTTCGAGAACGCGCAGGTCGACCTGGCGGTTGAACTCGCTGGCGATCGAGGTCCAGGCCTCGGGGCCGAGCTGCTTGTTGGGCCACAGGCGGTGCGACATCGACCCGCTGGCGAGGATCGCGACGGTCGCGTCCGACGCCTCGACCGCCCGGCGGGTCGCCTCGCCCAGGATACGACTTTCCTCGACCGACGCGAACAGAGGCACGGCGACCGACACCGCCTTCAGGGCGCCGTCGGCGTTCATGTAGTGCATCGGGACGATCGTGCCGTATTCGAGACCCAGGGTCGGAACGTGATGGGCGCGCACGTCGACCCCCTGTTTCCGGGCTTCCGCGGCGATGGCGTCGCCCAGCGCCGGATGGCCCGGCACGTCATAGCCGAGGTCCTGGATCATGTGCGGCGCCTCGTGGCTGGTATAGACACCGCGGTGCCGGTCGTTGGCGTTGACGTGATAGCCGAAGTTGGACAGCCAGTGGGTGTCGAACACGACATAGGTGTCGACCCCCCGCGCCCGCGCCCGGCGGCCGATTTCCCTGAGCGAGTCGATGGCGCCGTCGCGGGTGCCGGCCAGGGCGCTGCCCGGCGCCTCCGACAGCATCAGGGACGGCACGTGCGTGATCTTCGCGGCCAGCGCGATCTTGCCCATGGGGCATCCTTCCGACGGCGGTTCTGCGTGATGTCGGGAGCATGATCGCGGACCGGAGCCGGCCCGGTCGTTGAGCCAGATCAAGCGAGAAGAATTACCCTACCGCCAGGGAATGGCCATGTAGTCGCGCAGCCGCCGCGGGCCCGCCTGGTGGGGGTATTCGATCGGCGTGTAGGTGCCGAAAACCCGGTCCCACCAGTCGACCAGGACCCCGAAGTTGCCTTCGGTCATGTCGTGGTTGTGGTGGAGCCGGTGGACCGGCCGCTTCATCCAGAAGACCAGCGCGGCGTTGGCGTGCTGGAGCTGATGGGCGTAGGAGGCGAGCACGGTGTAGGCGGCGGCGCCCAGCGCCCAGCCGATTCCGGCCGGTACCGAAATCAGGAAGCCGAGCCAGCCGACCAGCAGCGCCGCGGAGCCATAGTCGACGAAGTCGAGCAGAAAGGTCCGCGCCTCGTTCTGTTCGTGGTGCCGGCGATGCCCTTCGGGATAGATGAATCCCCAATGCATTCCGCGGTGGATGAAATACTCCACCAGGGTCGCGAAAAGCACGGCGACAAGGGCTGCGGCGACAATGACCAATGCGTCCATGGGACGGTTGCCCCTCGTATTGGTCCGGCTCGGGCCAGATGACCCGGCTGAGACGTTAACAATGTTGATTCTGCGATAAATTCGGCCGCGATACAACCGTCGCGACCGCGCCTGTTTAACGCAGATTTCGGCGCGGGAAAAGGGCTTGGGCGGGGGGACTCAGCCGCGGAAGGCGTCGATATGGTCGGCCAGGAAGGCGTCGAGACCGGCCGCCGGACGCCCGGTCAGGCGTTCGACGTCGGGGCTGACCGCCTCCTGGGCGCCGTCGCGGATCGCCGCGAACAGGTCGACGGCCAGGTTCGACTGCCAGCGCGGCATGCCGGTGACGAAGGGCAGGACGAGCCGCGCCACGAAGGCGGGCGGGCTCGCGAAGCCGATCCTGCGGCCCAGCTTCTCGCCGATCAGGCCGGTAACCTCCGGCAGGCTGTGGGCGGCCGGGCCGGTCAGCGTGTAGGTCTGCCCGTGATGCGCCGGGTCGGCCAGCACGGCGGCGGCGCAGGCGGCGACGTCGCCGGTGTCGACCATCGCGATCCGGCCCGTGCCGGCGGGGGCGGCGAACTTG
>CAMYMQ010000396.1 GCA_947259335.1 uncultured Alphaproteobacteria bacterium
GGCCGGCGTCTCGTCGCTCCGCTCGCGCGCGACGGCCTTGAGGATGGCCGGCAGCGCCTCCTCCCGGATCAGCCCGATCTCGGCGGCATGGCGGGCCATCACGCCGCTGTCGGCGGCGAGGATCAGGGTCGAGCCGCCCGCCTCGATCGTGCGCGCCAGCGCGCCGATGGCGGTGGACCGGCGGTTGCCCCGGCTGACGTTGCGGATATAGACGGCACGCACCCGCCCGGGGAATTCCTTCACCACGCTGG
This sequence comes from uncultured Alphaproteobacteria bacterium, assembly GCA_947259335.1. Taxonomy (GTDB): domain Bacteria; phylum Pseudomonadota; class Alphaproteobacteria; order Bin65; family Bin65; genus CAMYMQ01. The sequence goes on from CAMYMQ010000396.1 coordinate 252, forward strand.
CATAGAGCTCGGCGTCGTGCTGGCCGCTGTCGCCGATCAGGACGACGGGCATCTCGTCGTAGATGTCCATCATGTGGCGGATCAGGGTGATCTTGTGGTCGCGCACGCGCGGCGGCAGCGGCCGCTGAAAGGTCAGCCCCCACTCGCGCAGGAACAGGACCGGGCCGATCGGAATGTGGTGCCGGCGGAAGAAGTCGGTCATCACCTCGTAGATGCTCCACGGTCCGCGCGAGACATAGAGCATCGGGTTGACCTCGCTTCCGCCCGGCCCGTCGTGCAGCGCGCGGTAGAGGGCGGCGACGCCCGGAAAGGCGACCCGGCTGTGCGCGCCGACGAAGAACAGCCGCCACACCATCATCAGCTTGTTGGCGACGCCGGTGTGGACGACGGTGTCGTCCATGTCGCTGATGACCAGGGTGCGGGCGGTCGGCGGCGGGATGAATATCTCGCCGGTGGCCTGGGCGTCGGCGACCTCGGGCCGGCGCAGCGCGATCTCCATCGGGTGCCACAGGCCCTCGCCGGGGCGGCCGTCGAGGCGCATGTGGACCCGGAAATAGCCGTCCCGGTCGGTGGTCACCTCCTGCTCCCGACCGGCGAAGCGGACGGTCAGCACGGCGTCGCTCATGCCGTAGCGCAACAGCCGCCACACGACCGCGCGCAGGTCGCGCCAGAGCGTGCCGCGCCGCCGCGTGCGGTGGTAGCCCGGCTGGCGGAAGACCCGGCCGATCAGGAACAGCTCGCGGTCGGAGCCGTAGCCTCGATAGCAGTTGATGGCGACGGTCCCCTGTCCGCGGGCGGCACGGACGGGCCGCGCCAGCAGGTGGAGGACGCGGCGCAGGAAATAGCCGACACCTTTTCTGCGTCGGTTCGGCGCGGCGCGTGTGGTCATGGTCCTCCGGGCGGATCGGTCGGCGCCTTCGGCGCCTGAACGGTTCCTTTTCTAGCACGAACGCCCGTGGACAAAAGCGCCGTGGCGGCGGCAAGCTCGTTCCGAATCGGCCCACCATCGCGTAAACAATCCCGATGAAACTGCTCCGCTCCTCGGCGACCGTCGCCGTCTACACGCTGGCCAGCCGCATCCTGGGCTTCGTGCGCGACATCCTGATGGGGTCGTTCCTCGGCACGGTCGGCGTGGTCGAGGCCTTCATCGTCGCCTTCCGCTTTCCCAACATGTTCCGCCGGCTGGTCGCCGAAGGCGCCTTCGCGGCGGCCTTCGTGCCGCTCTTCTCGAAGCGGCTGGAGGCCGAGGGGCGCAATGCGGCGATGGTCTTCGCCGACCAGGTCTTTTCCGTCCTCCTTTTGATCCTCGTCGTGTTCACGGTGGTGGTCGAGATCTTCATGCCCCAGGTGATGCTGGTGGTCGCCCCCGGCTTCGAGGTGGAGCGGCCCGAGCTGTTCGACACCGCCGTGCTGCTGACCCGGCTGACCATGCCCTATCTGCTGTGCATGGCGATCGTCGCGATGATGAGCGGCATGCTCCAGTCGACCTACAAGTTCGCGGCGGCCGCGGCCGCGCCGATGCTGCTCAACATCATCCTGATCGCCGGGCTGGTCTTCGCCCGCGACTGGTTCACGACCCCGGCGCACATGCTGGCCTGGGGCGTCGCGATCGCCGGCATCGGCCAGTATGTCTGGCTCGCCTGGACGTGCCGCAGGGCCGGGCTCGACCTGCGCCTGCGCATCCCCCGGCTGACCCCGCCGGTCAAGCGCATGCTCAAGGTGATGGTGCCGGGCCTGATCGCCGGCGGCATGACCCAGATCAACATCCTGGTCGGCACCATCATCGGCACCTTCCTGGCCGGCGTCGTCTCCTACATCCACTACGCCGACCGGGTGTACCAGTTCCCGCTGGGCATGATCGGCATCGCCATCGGCACGGCGCTGCTGCCCGAACTGTCGCGGACCCTCCAGCGCGACGGCGCCGAGGCGATGGCGGTCCAGAACCGGGCGGTCGAGCTGTCGATGCTGCTGACCATACCGGCCGCCGTGGCGCTGGCCGCGATCCCGGTCTCGGTCGTCACGGTGATGTTCCAGCACGGCCGTTTCTCGCCCGAGGCGGCGCGGCTGACTGCCTGGGCGCTGCTGGCCTTCTCGACCGGGCTGCCGGCCTTCGTGCTGATCAAGATCCTGTCGCCGGGCTTCTGGGCGCGGCACGACACCAAGTCGCCGATGATCTACGCGGTGGTGTCGATGGTCGTGAACATGGTCCTGAGCCCGCTGCTGGTCTGGCCGCTCGGCATCGGCTACCTGGGCATCCCCATCGCGACCTCGGTCGCCGCCTGGATCAACGCGGGGCTGCTGATCTTCTTCCTGCACCGGCGCGGGCACTGGGTGCCGGACGCGCGGCTGGCCCGCCGCCTGCCGCGAA
>CAMYMQ010000397.1 GCA_947259335.1 uncultured Alphaproteobacteria bacterium
ATCGAGCCGGCCGCCACCAGCGCTGCCTGGCCGGGCCCCTCAAGGGGCGGCGGCGCCTTTCGGCCGTCCGCCGCCCAACCCGGGAATGGCAGCGCAAGTCGGGGGCCGGCAGCAGCGAATGCGCTTCAAGGGATCGCATTCGTCGAACGCCGCGCGGCCGGTCCTGTTGTTCAACCCGGTATCCTGTCCCGTTTCCGGTAAAGGGACGGTGTCACGGCTGCGCGGGACGCGCTGTGACCGCTGTCACGCTTGACGGCGATTGTCGGGACACGAATGCTGCGGGCGGAATCGGCAGCGGGGGAAGCATCGATGGCCAGTCGGTCGCACTATCTGAACTGTGCGGGTTTCGAGATCCATGTCACCGCCTGGGGCGACCCGGGCAAGCCGACCGTGGTCTTCTGGCACGGCCTGGCGCGGACGGGCCGTGACTTCGATGAGGCGGCCTCGGCGCTGTCGGACGACTATTACTGCTTGTGTCCGGACCTGATCGGCCGGGGCCTGAGCCAATGGTCACCGGAGGGCGGGGACTACCATCTGGAGCGCTACGGCGAGATCGCGGTCGCGCTCGCCGGCGAGGCGGGGGGCCGGACGCTGCGCTGGGTCGGCACCTCGCTCGGCGGATTGATCGGCATTCATGCCGCCGCCGGCCCGCTCCGGGGACGGATATCGCATCTGGTGGTCAACGACGTTGGCCCATCGGTTCCCGAGGCGGCGCTGGACCGGATCGTCGGCTATGTCGGCAACCCGCCGGCCTTCGACCGGGTCAGCGAGCTGGCCGCCTATCTGCATACTGTATACGCGCCGTTCGGGGACAACAGCGAAGCCTTCTGGCGGCGAATGGTGGAGACCTCGTGCCGGCGCCTGCCCGACGGCCGCGTCACGGTGCACTACGACCCGGCGATCGTCTCGCAGCTGTCGGCCCGGCCTCAGGACCACGACCTATGGGACCGTTGGGCGGCCGTCGACGTCCCGGTTCTGCTCCTGCGCGGCGCCGGCTCGGACGTCCTGCTGGCAGAGGTCGCGGCGGAGATGACCGCGCGCAACCCCCGGTGCCGGCTGGTCGAGGTCGACGGCTACGGCCACGCGCCGACGCTCACCCGGGAGCGTGAAATCGAGACGATCCGGGATTTCCTGGCGTCCCCCTAGACGCGCGGAGCCGCGGCGTCAGGGCGTGACCTGGGGCTTCAGCGAGCCGAGATAGGCGAGGATCGCGTCCATGTCGGCCGGTGCGATCTTGGCGTACCAGGCGAAGGCCATCGGCGGAAGCAGTCGGCTGCCGTCCTTCGAGACGCCGTGGCGGATCGCCCGCTCGATCTGGGCCTTGGACCATGTGCCCAGGCCATAGTCGGGATGAGGGGTGATGTTCCGGGCTACAGCGACGCCCAGCGGCGTCTTGAAGGGCTGGCCGCCGACGCCGGTTCGGCTCCAGTCGCGGCGTCCGCGCACCAGGGGCGTATGGCATTCGATGCAGTGGCCGACCGGGCCCGCGAGATAGGCGCCATAGGCGACCTTGTCGCTGCGCGGCACCTCGGGCACCGAGCCGACGGGCGGTCCATAGGATTTAGGCAGCGGGAATTTATAGACAGACTTGGCAACCTTGTTGCGCACCGGCTTCAGGCTGCGCAGATACGCCACGAGCGCGTTCACGTCGCGGTCGGAGAGCTTGCGGTACAACTCGATCGGCATGATCGGTCCGATAACCGAGCCATCGGGGCGGATGCCCTCGCGGATCGCCCGGACGATCTGGGCGTCGGTCCACGCGCCGATGCCGGTTTCCTTGTCTGGCGTGATATTGGCGGCGACGGCGGTGAACATCTCATCGGGAATGACAAAGCCGCCGGCATAGGCCTTGTTGGCGATCGGCTGGCCGCGCGTGTTCTTGGGGGTATGGCAATTGCCGCAGGCGCCGATCGTCTCCGCAAGGTACCGGCCCCGCTCGAGCGGGGTCTCGGCATGGGCCGGAAGGCTGCTGGCGGCTACGGCAAGGGCGAAAACGAAGGCGGCGATCTGGTTCTTCATCGCAAGGCTCGGCATCGAGGGACACCCCGGATCGGGGCGGCGGGATCTTATCCAAAGCTCTGCCGAGCGCAAGCGCCCGATAGAGCGCGCCGGGCGGCGTTTCGCGGTCGCCGTTCCCGCGGCACGAAAAAGGGGAGCCACCTGGGTGGCTCCCCCGAATTTCGCGTGTCGGCTGCGCCGTCTACCAGCGGCGGCGGCAGACGCGGCGGCTCCACTGGTTGTGCCAGCAGAAGAAGCGCGCGCCGCGACGCCGGTTGCGGCTTCGCCACCGGTTGTGAAATTGGCGGCGGCGGCAGGCGCGCCAATGACGATGCCAGCCCCAACCGGGCGCCCAGGCCGGGCGGCAGTGGAAGCCGTGCACCTGAACGATCGGGCCATTTCCGGTCTGGAACGCCGACGCGGGCGCCGGGTTCGCGGGGAAGGCCTGGGCAGGAGCGCCGGCCAGTCCGAGCATGCCGACGACCATCAGCGATGCGAGCAGTATCCGTTTCATTTTCCCTCCTGAAAGCGGACTAGTGAACTTTCTAATCACCATAATACGGTCGGCGACGGCAGGTGCTCCCCCCTGACCCCGAGGTGCCGGGACAATGCTCCCCGGACGGGGACAAACGGGGGCGGGTGCTTCTGCGCCTTCCATTGGTCAGTTTCCACATCGAAGCTGAACCATACATGAACCAACGGGGATGTCCGCCCGGTCATTGTCGCACAAATAGCCGGCGGGGGAGAAGGCGTGCGCCCGGGATACGGTCCAGACAGCCGGGATCCCCGCCAAATCGGCTGCCAGGGGCCGGTGTATACAGCATACAAATTGGGCTAAGCCACGGGCAGGCTTGTGGAATTAGAACGGTGCCATGTGCAGGGCAATTTCGCCGTCGCCGGTTCCATTAGACGAGCCGGAACCATGTCTGCTAGCTTCAATTTCATGAAACTGACCGCGGATCGGGCAGGATGAGCGACGACCAGATCGAAGGCGGCCCGCCCAAGCCATCGCCGGGGCGACGTTTTCCGAAGTTCCCCATGCGCGTCAACTGGGCCCGGCTCGTGATCGGCGCGGCCTTGCTCGGCGGTGTCTGGGCCATCGCCCACTATGTCGCGATCGCCACCATGGAGGGCGATTGTCAGGGGAAGGTGGACACCGCCCGGGCCGAATTCCGCAAGGAAGCGGAGCAACTCTCCGCCCAGATCGCCGGCATTCGGGCCGAAGTCGCCACCAAGACGGCTCTGGCCGACCGGCGCGGCAAGGCCAATCGGGACCTGGAAGCGAAGCTGCGCAAGGCGCGCGAGGACGTTGCCAAGGCCGAGAGCGCACTGCGCGAAGCCGAGGAGAACTGGAAGGCCTACTACGACAAGATGCCTGAGGCCTGCCGGATGAAAACGCGCCCCAGTCCGCGACCGGGAACCGAGCCGGACGCGACGGCGACACCGACACCGACGCCGGCGCCCGAGCCTCAGGCGACCCCGCGCCGCGTGCCGTTGCCGTCGCTTCGCCCGCGACGGCCTTAGGTATACTGGTCTGTATATTTATACTGCAGGTTCTTGGGGGCGAAGTGCCTTGAACTCCCCGACAAACGGCGCGTTGGCCGCGCGTCATCGACAGGCGGCGGCTGGCCGCCGTGGTGCCGCAAGAGGGACTCGAACCCCCGACCTACTGATTACAAATCAGTTGCTCTACCAGCTGAGCTATTGCGGCGCCGGGCGGATTGGCCCGCCTTGAGAGGCGGGAGCCGGGCGGCCTGATTATGGCGTTGGGGCGGGCAGATTCAAGCGCGGCGGTCGAAGATTCCGACCACGAGGGCGGCGAAAGGCTAGGCCGCTGTGATCTGGCGCAGCAATTCGTCCCGGCGCATCCGTTCGAACCACAACGGGATATCGTCGGCGTTGAGCGGTTCGGCGAGCAGATAGCCCTGGATGGCGTCGCAGCCGCGGCTGCGCAGGAAGCGGAACTGGGCTTCGGTCTCGACGCCCTCGGCAATGGCGCGCAGGTTCAGGCTGTGCGCGAGGCCGATGATGGCGGTGGCGATGGCCGCGTCGTCGGCGCTGTTGGGCAGACCCGAGACGAAGGAGCGGTCGATCTTCAGCCAGGACACCGGTAACCGCTTGAGCACCGCGAGGGACGAGTAGCCGGTGCCGAAATCGTCGATCGCGGTGCCGACGCCCATGGCGCGCAGCCTGGTCAGCACGGCCGCGGCCGCGTCCGGATCGCCGGCGAGATGGCTTTCGGTCAGCTCCAGGTCGAGCCGTTCCGGGGCGAGGCCGGTGGAGTCGAGGGCGGTGCGGATGGTCTCGATGATGTCGGGCTGCTGGAACTGGCGCGGCGACACGTTGACGGCGACCCTCATCTGGTCGAGGCCCTGATCGGCCCAGCCCGCCGCCTCGCGGCAGGCCTGGCCCAGCACCCAGTCTCCGACCCGGTGGATCAGGCCGGCTTCCTCGGCGATCGGGATGAATTCCGAGGGCGGGACAACCCCCAGCGCCGGATGGTTGAGCCGGACCAGCGCCTCGAGCGCGGTGATGCGGCCCTGCCGCAGGTCGAGCTGCGGCTGGTACATCAGCGACAGCCCGCCCTTGTCCAAAGCCTCGCGCAGGGCGTCCTCGATGGCGACCCGGCGGCGGGCCGCGTCGGAGAATTCCGGCGTGAAGAATTCGAAACAGGCGCGGCCCTTGGACTTGGCCCGGTACATGGCGAGATCGGCGTTGCGGATCAGCGTGTCGGCGTCCTCGGCTCCCTCGGGATAGACCGCGATGCCGATCGAGACGGACACGAAACATTCCTTGCCCTCGAGCAGGTAGGGCGCGGAGACCTGGGTCAGCACCTTGCGGGCGACCGTCGCGGCGTCCATGTGCGACAGCGCGCCCTCGAGGATCAGGGTGAACTCGTCGCCGCCGAGCCGGCAGACCATGTCCGATTCACGCAGGCAGGCGCGGATCCGCTTGGCCACTTCCTTCAGAAGCAGGTCGCCGTAGCGGTGGCCGAGCGTGTCGTTGACGTATTTGAAGCGGTCGAGATCCAGGAACATCAGGGTCAGGCGCCGGCTGGCCCGCCGCGCCCGGGTGATCGCGTTGCGCAGCAATTCGTGGAACATCGACCGGTTGTAGAGGCCGGTGAGATCGTCGAACATCGCGAGGCGGGAGAGGGCGGATGTCGTGCGGTGGCGCTCGACGGAGAAGCGGAGCGCGCGCTCGACCTCGTCGGCTGTCAGCCGTTCCTTGACCAGATAGTCGGCGGCTCCGTAGTGCAGCGCCTTGCGGTCCAGCTCGCGTTCGCGGGCGGACCCGAGCACGATGAACGGGATGTCGAAGCCGAGCGCGTCCGCTTCGCGCAGCACGTCGATGCCGCTGCGCCCGCAGGCCAGATCGGAGATCAGGCAGGCGGTATGGTGCCGCTGCATGAGGCTCGACACCACGTCGTCGAAGGTCGTCGCGACATCGGTCTCGATGTCGTCGGCGTCGAGCTCGTCGATCATGGCGTTCAGGCGTGCAGCCGCGATCTCGTCGCCGGTCGCGATCAGAACGCGGATCGGTCCGCTGTGCGGGTTCGCCGCAACCGGAGGAGAGTCCAGACCTTCGGTCTCAACCGTCATGTCCTACCTATCTTCCCTTTGCGTCCCGGGCCGTTGGCGCCGAGAGCGTCCCCAATTGTTGGGGGCACGCTATGGGGCGCGGGCTTGCCGCCGACTTAAGGGTTTCGGTTAAGCTGGGTTAACGACGACCGGCGCCACGGGGGCTTTCGGCGGTCTCCCCGGCGGTCTCCCCGGCAGTCGCCCCGGCAGTCGCCCCGTCAGCCTCATTGTCAGCCGTCCCCGCATTGCCTAGGCTGCGGCCGGGCTCGAGGAGCCGAATGCGTCGATGAACCAGGAAGACGATCACCGTCAGGCCTTGCCGGCCGCATCCGTGCTGGACCGGTACCGCATCAAGCGGGTGCTGGGCGCGGGTGGATTCGGCATCACCTATCGCGCCAACGAGACGACGCTGCCGGCGGACGACCCGTTGCGCGCGGTGGCGATCAAGGAATATCTGCCGTTCGAGATTGCGCTCCGAATGCCGGACCGGATGACCGTCGGCGTGATCGCCGCGGAGGACGAGGAGGACTACCGCTTCGGTCTCACCCGGTTCGAGGCCGAGGCGCGGACCCTCGCCAAGTTCGAGCACCCCGGCATCGTCGCCGTGCGGCGCTTCTTCACCGCCAACAACACGGCCTATATCGTCATGCCCTACGTGCGGGGCATCGACCTGTCGACCATCCTCAACAACCCCGACTGGCTGACCGAGGACGAGATCCTCCACCTCTTGCCGCCGATCCTGGACGCGCTCGAGCACGTCCACTGGGCCGGCTTCCTGCACCGCGACATCAAACCTGGCAACATCTTCATCCGGCGTGCCGACTACCGGCCGATCCTGCTCGACTTCGGCGCGGCGCGCATGGCGCTGGGGACCCGCAGCCGCAAGCTGACCACGCTGCTGACGCCGGGCTATGCGCCCTTCGAGCAGTATATCACCGACGGCAACCAGGGGCCGTGGACCGATATCTACGCGCTGGGCGGCGTGCTCTACGCGGCCACCACCAAGGAGCGTCCCGCGGAGGCCAACATGCGGATCGGCGCGGTCGCCAACGGCCGCAAGGACCCCTATGCGCCTGCCGTGCGCAAGGGCAACCGGCGCTTCTCGCGGAAGCTGTTGGGCGCCATAGACGCCGCCATGGCCCTGCGCGAACAGGACCGGCCGCAGTCGATCGACGATTTCCGCAGGCTGTTGGGCCTGTGACCGGCCGTGTCAGGCCGCGGCGGAGACCATCGAGGCGGTCCGGCCGGTCGGCCGCCCGCGGTCGATGATGATTTCGCGCGCCGGCAGGTCCTGGCGGAAGGTATAGCCGCGGTCGGTCATCAGCCCGAGGAACTCGTCGAGCCGGCCGACGCAGGCGCCGGGCATGTCGTGGAGAACGAGCAGCGGCTCGTCCTCGGCCGCGCATTGCTCGATCGCCGTCTCGACCCACACGTCGCCCCGGCTGAAGTCTCCCGGCACCGCGTTCCACAGCACGCAGGTGAAGCCCCCGGCCTCGAGGTAGTCGCGCGCCGCCGGGCTCAGCAGATGCGGCCCCAGCGCGCCCCCGCCGCCGACCGGCCGGAACAATTTGTCCGGGTGGGCCAGCGCGCCGATGGCGTCCTGGGTCCGCGCGATTTCGGATACCGACTCCGCGGCGCCGAGCCGGCCGAGCGGGGCGCTGTGGCTCCAGGTGTGGTTGCCGATCCAGTGGCCCTCGCCATGGGCGCGTTCGGCGAGCCGGCGGCCCGCCGGCGTCGAGACGTTGCGGCCGAGCACGAAGAAAGTCGTGAGGATGCCGCGCCGCGCCAGGATGTCGAGGATCCGGTCGGTCACGCCGGGCTCGGGGCCGTTGTCGATCGTCAGCGAGATTGTCTTACCGGTCATCATCGGGCCCGTGGCGCTCAGTCGCCAAGGGTCAGCACGAACTTGCCGACATGGTCGCCGGCCTCGAGAGCGGCATGGGCCTTCGCGGCCTCGGCCATCGGGAACTGGCCCTGGATCACCGGGCCGATCTTGCCGGCGTCGAGCAGGGGCCAGACCTCGGCGCGCAGGCCGGCGGCGATCGCCGCCTTGGCCTCGACGCTCTGCGGCCGCAGGGTCGAGCCGGTGATGGTCTGGCGCTTGCGCATCAGGTGATTGAAGTTGATCTCGGCCGAAACGCCGCCCTGCAAGGCGATGACGACGGTCCGGCCGTCGGCGGCCAGGCAGCGCAGGTTGCGCGGCACGTAGTCGCCGCAGACCATGTCGAGGATCACGTCGGCGCCGGCGCCGCCGGTCACCTCGTTCACCACCTCGACGAAATCCTCCTCGCGGTAGTTGATCGCGCGTTCGGCGCCGAGGTCCTCGCACGCCTTGCATTTGGCGGCGGTGCCGGCGGTGACCAGGATGCGCGCGCCGCGCTCGCGGGCGATCTGGATCGCGGTCGTGCCGATGCCGCTCGCGCCGCCGTGGATCAGCAGCGTCTCTCCCGGCTGCAGATGTCCTCGCATGAAGACGTTGTGCCAGACGGTGAAATAGGTCTCGCAGATCGCGCCGGCCTGAACCATCGAGAAGCCCTCGGGCACGGGCAGGCAGTGCGCCGCGGGGGTGACGCAATATTCGGCGTAGCCGCCGCCGGGGGTCAGGGCGCAGACCGTGTCGCCGACGGAGACGCCGGTGGCGCCGTCGCCCAGGGCGACCACCGTGCCGGCGATCTCCAGGCCGGGCAGGTCGGAGGCGCCCGGCGGCGGCGGATAG
>CAMYMQ010000398.1 GCA_947259335.1 uncultured Alphaproteobacteria bacterium
CCCGTGCACCGATGCGCGAGCAGGCACCGCCGCCACGCCCGGCACCCCAGCGACTGCCGCCCGCGACCATGCCCGCCACCGGACCCTCGCGCTCGATCAGGCAGCCTCCACCGCCGCCTCCCGCCGCCCGCGCGAACAATCTCGACGACACGTTGATGCGCGAACTCGAAGTCAGTTTCGATGCTCCGCCGCCCAAGGGCCCGGCGAAGCCCATCGAGATGACGCTCGACGATGAGATGACGAAGCTGCTCGGCGAACTGTCGAGCCACAAGCGGTAGCGGCCAGAGGCGTCGCGGCCCAAAGAAAAAGGCGGCTCGAAGCCGCCTTTTGCCTGGATAAACTGCGTCGGGTTTCAGTCGTCGCGATAGACCTTTTCGCGGCGTTCGTGGCGCTCCTGCGCTTCGATCGACAGCGTGGCGATCGGCCGGGCGTCGAGGCGCTTCAGGGCGATCGGTTCACCGGTCTCTTCGCAGTAACCGTAGGTGCCTTCTTCGATCCGCTGCAGCGCTGAATCGATCTTCGCGATCAGCTTGCGCTGCCGGTCGCGGGCGCGCAGTTCGATGGCCCGGTCGGTTTCGGACGATGCCCGGTCCGCAAGATCGGGGTGGTTTGCGTTTTCCTGCTGCAGGATTTCGAGGGTTTCGCGCGCTTCGCGCAGAATGTCTGACTTCCAGGTGACGAGCTTGGCGCGAAAGTAGAGCTTCTGCCGCTCGTTCATGAATGGTTCGTCGTCGGAGGGCACATAATCGCTTGTAACGACATCGTTCATCGACTCACCCCTTTACCCATTTTGGGCGCCTATATATTCGCCGCTCTCCGCCCACACAAGACCATTCAGCGGCAGCTTCACGTATTTGTTAGCATTGCGCTTAACGTCCTTTGCGCCCACCGAACGCTCTCGACTTTAGCCGCCAAAGCAAGCCGCCCGGCAGCCATCGGGAGGACTTCGAACGAGTTGCGCAAAGCCGGTCGTGCGACTACACCCTGCTTGGGTGGATCGAGGAGGACCGGGTCTGAGCAAGCTGTTTCTCCTGCGTCATGCAAAGGCCGGCTGGGCCCTGCCCGGGATGCGCGACTTCGACCGTCCACTCGACGCCTCCGGACATGTGGATGCAGAAGCGACGGGCGGCGCCATGCGCGCCCACGACTACGTTCCCGACATCACGCTGTGCTCCAACGCCCTGCGCGCGCGCCAGACGCTGGAAGGTATCGCCGGTCGTACCGACACCGGCCGGGTGCTGTTCTTCGACCGGCTCTACAGCGACGACGCCGCCGGTTACCTGTCCCTGATCCACGGCAATGGCGGGACGGGCTCGGTGCTCGTCATCGGCCACAATCCGATGATGGAAGACCTCGCGACGGCGCTCGCCGGCGACGGCGAACACGCGGCGAGGTCGACCCTCAATGCAGGCTTTCCCACCTCTGGCCTCGCCGTGATCGACTTTCCGCAGGGGTTGGCCAGCGCCGCACCCGGCGGCGGCTTCCTAGAGGCCTTCCTGACCCCGTCCGATCTCTGAACGCGGCCCGACCGTTCCAAAGCCGGGCAGCAACCCCTATATCGGTCGTTCACGCAAAGGGGCTGATTTTTGGCGACATCGCTGACGAGCTTTACCGACGAGGCAAGGATTGCCCTCGACACGCTGACCGGACGGGCGGCCGGACTATTGTCCCCCTCGGTACGGCTCGGCGTTACCGGCCTCTCGCGCGCCGGCAAGACGGTCTTCATTTCCTCGCTCGTGCATAATCTCGTCCACGGCGGTCGCTTGCCGCTTTTCGAGGCGCAACGGTCCGGACGCATCGCGCGCGCCTTCCTTGAACAGCAACCCGACGATGCAGTGCCGCGCTTCCAGTATGAAGACCACATCAAATCGCTGGTGGGGGATCGCGAATGGCCGGATTCGACGCGCGCCATATCCGAACTGCGCCTGACGATCGAATTCGAATCGGCCTCCGGCTGGTCCCGCCTGTTCTCACGTGGCCGCTTGTCCATCGATATCGTCGACTACCCGGGCGAATGGCTTCTCGACCTGCCGCTGCTCGGCAAGAGCTACGCTGAATTCTCGAAGGACGCCTTCGAGACGGCGGTTCTCCCGGTCCGAGCCAACTTGTCCAAAGACTGGCGAGAGCTGTCGGAGACCGTCGATCCCGCAGCTGACGCGGACGAGATGACCGCGCGGCGGCTAGCAGAGGCGCTGACCGCCTATCTCAAGGCCTGCAAGGAAGACGAACGCGCCCTTTCGACCTTGCCGCCCGGGCGCTTCCTGATGCCGGGCGACCTCGAGGGCTCGCCGGCGCTGACCTTTGCCCCCTTGCCGAACCTTTCCGACAAGCGGCCCCGTGCCGGATCGCTGCACGCCATGATGGAGCGGCGCTACGAGGCCTACAAGACGCATGTCGTGAAACCGTTCTTTCGCGAGCACATCGCAAGACTTGACCGCCAGATCGTGCTGATCGACGCGATGCAGGCACTCAACGCAGGCCCGGGCGCGATTGCCGACCTGGAGCGCGCGGTGACCGAGATCCTCGCCTGCTTCCGGCCCGGACGCGGCAATCTCGTCACCGATCTGTTTTCCCGCCGCATCGACCGCATCCTGATTGCGGCGACCAAGGCCGACCATTTGCACCACGAAGCCCACGACAGGCTCCAGGCGGTGGTGCGCCGCATCGCCGACCAGGCGGTGAAGCGCCTCGATTTCAGCGGCGCCGAAGTCGACGTGCTCGCCATGGCGGCCGTGAGGTCGACGCGCGAGGGAACGGTGAAGCAGGGCCGAGAGGCGTTGCCGGTAATCATCGGCACGCCGCTGAAGGGCGAGACGATCGGCGACGAAAAATTCGATGGCAAGACGGAAACGGCCATATTTCCCGGTGACTTGCCGAGCAATCTTGATTCGATCTTCGAGGAAGGTGGTGGCTCCGGCGCCACGGAGTCACCGATCCGGTTCGTGCGGTTCCGGCCACCGAAACTGGAGAAGACGGAGGCCGGGCTCACGCTGTCCCTGCCCCATATACGGCTCGACCGCGCCCTGCAGTTCCTTGTTGGAGACCATCTGGCATGAGCGCGCCCCGAAAACCCGCTTCGTTCCGCCTCGATGTCGAGCCCGAGACCGAGGAAAGAACGGCGTCGAAGGACCCTGCCCGCAAGCCGCGCGCCATGACGACGGCTGTCGTTGCCCAGGCCGAGATCGATGTCTTCGACGATGAGGATCAGGCCGACGCCGTGCCGCCGCCGGTCGCGCCGCCGCGGCGGTCCTGGCTCGGCCGTCTTTTCTTCGGTGCCTTCGGCCTTCTGGTGTCGCTCGCCGTCGGCCTGTGGACGGACCGTCTGATCGGCGAGCTCTTCCAGCGTGCCGACTGGCTCGGCTGGGTCGCTGTCGGCGCTGCCGCGCTGGCAGTTGCTGCCCTCGCCGTGATGCTGGTGCGCGAGATGCTGGCGATCGCACGGCTGGCCTCGGTCGAGAGGCTGCGGTCCCGCGCCCTCGACGCCTTTTCCCGCGACGATCCCAGGCTTGCCCGATCCGTCGCAGACGAGCTTTCGGTCTTCGTCGCCGCCAAGCCGGAAACCGCCGCCGGCCGGCGGGCGCTCGGCGAGCTGAAGGACGACATCATCGACGGCGCCAATCTGGTGCGCATCGCCGAGACGGAGATCCTGCTGCCGCTGGACGACCAGGCGAAGCGGATGATTCTCGACGCGGCCAAGCGCGTCTCGGTGGTGACGGCGGTCAGTCCCCGCGCCGTGGTCGACATCGTCTATGTGCTGTTCGAGTCCGGGCGGCTGATCCGCCGCCTGTCGGAACTCTACGGCGGCAGGCCCGGGACGCTCGGCTTCTTCCGGCTGGCGCGCGGCGTGATGGCGCATCTCGCGGTAACCGGGGCGATCGCTGCCGGCGACGACATCGTGCACCAGATCGTCGGACAGGGGCTTGCGGCCCGTCTGTCGGCCAAACTCGGCGAAGGCGTCGTCAACGGCATGATGACGGCGCGCATCGGCGTCGCGGCCATGGAGGTGACGCGTCCGATGCCCTTCCTCGCCGCAAAACGCCCCGGAATGGGCGACTTTCTCTCGGTTCTGGCGTCATTTTCCGGGAAAAAGGCCGAGAATGCAGTGAAAGCGAGCGATAAATCCACGAAAGGTCGGGGCTAACGACAGAGATCTATTTTTTAAAGAGCGCCGGAGGCCGGAGAGGTTCCGTTAACCATTTCTGGTCATGTTCTGGGGAAAGTTCTCCAGTGCAATTTGTAGCCGGGTGTCTCTCGATGAAGCGTGCAATCCTGTCCGTAGTCCTGCCGCTCGCGACGTCGGCGATCCTCATCTCCGGCCTTGCCGGGCAGGCACAGGGCGCAGAGCGCGACAGCGTGTTCTTCCGCTCGCTGCAGGGCGACTGGGTCGGACCGGGCGAGATCGTTGCCGGCAAGTACAAGGGCACCAAGTTCGTCTGCAACTTTGCCGGCACCACGCCCAACAAGAAGCCTGGCCTGACGCTCGATGGCGGCTGCCGGGTCGGCATGTTCACGCAGAAGATGTCGGCGACCGTGATGCAGGCCGGCGGCGGCTACAAGGGCGTCTTCATGGATGGCGCCAAGGGCGCCGGGCTCGACATCGTTTCCGGCAATGTCGTCGACGGCCGCAAGGTGGTGATGGACATCCACCGCAACGACCTCCGCGGCCTGATGCAGGCGCGTCTCGCCGACGACAACACCATGACCGTCACCGTATCGGTGCGCGTCGAAAAGACGATGGTTCCGGTCATCGGCGTCAACCTGAAGCGCGTCGACAATACGGCGGTCGGCGCCATCGCCCGCGACTGATCCAGCCTGCGGCTAGGGCCGCACACCGTAGCGCATCTGCAACAGCGCCACACCCCATACCGAGGCAGCCCTGTTCGCTGACCGGTTGCGAACCTATCTAGCGCGCTTTATTCCCTGTTCAGCGTCCGCTCCTGGCGGTGGTGACAAACAGATGGAAGTGGCGGCATGGCGGCAGAAGTTTCCGGCAGCGATCTTGTCGAGGTAGTGGCGCTGCTCACCGCCGGCGTCGTTGCGGTGCCGATCTTCAGGCGCATGGGGCTGGGCTCGATCCTCGGCTACCTGGCGGCCGGGCTGGTGATCGGCCCGTACGGGATCGGCATCTTCTCGGAAGCCGAATCCATCCTGCACATCGCAGAACTCGGCGTGGTGATGTTCCTGTTCATCATCGGGCTCGAGATGCAGCCGTCGCGGCTGTGGGGGCTGAAGCGCGAGATATTCGGGCTGGGCACGGCGCAGGTCGCCGTCTGCGCGGCGCTGCTCACCTTCGTCGGCGTGGCGACCGGCTTTCCCATCAGCGTCTCCTTCGTGGCCGGCGCCGGCTTCGTGCTGACCTCGACCGCCATCGTCATGCAGGTCCTGGAGGAACGTGGCGACACGACATCGCCGAAGGGTCAGCGGATCGTCTCCATCCTGCTGTTCGAAGACCTGGCCATCGTGCCGCTGCTGGCGCTGGTTGCCTTCCTGGCGCCCGGTGCCGAGGAAATGAGCCTGACCACGCGGCTCATCGATGTCGGCATCGGACTTGGCTCGATCGCCGGCCTCGTGCTCGCCGGCCGCTATCTGCTCAACCCGCTGTTTCGCCTGCTTGCCGATTCGCGCGCCCGTGAGGTGATGACGGCGGCCGCGCTGCTGGTGGTGCTCGGCTCCGCGCTTGCCATGCAGCTTGGTGGCCTGTCGATGGCCATGGGCGCATTCCTGGCCGGCGTGCTGTTGTCGGAATCGACGTTCAGGCACCAGCTCGAGGCCGACATCGAGCCATTCCGCGGCATCCTGCTCGGGCTGTTCTTCATGGCCGTCGGCATGTCGCTCGACCTCGCCGTCGTCGCCGCGAACTGGCAGATGATCGCCTTCTACGTCGCCGCCTACATGGTCATCAAGGGAATCGGCATCTACGCGGTCGCCCGCTTCAAGTCCGGCCACCGCGAGGCGCTGGAGCGCGCCGTGGTGATGGCGCAGGGCGGCGAATTCGCCTTTGTGCTCTATTCCTCCGCCGCGGCGGTCGGCATCATCAGCGGCACCGACAATGCCATCCTTACCGCGATCATCATCGTGTCGATGGTGCTGACGCCGCTCGCCATGGCGGTGATGCGCCGCCTGACCCCGCGCGACGAAACCACGCTCGAAGGCGTCGATGTCGCCGACGGGCTGAACGGCAGCGTCCTGATGATCGGCTTCGGCCGCTTCGGCCAGATCGTCAGCCAGCCCCTGCTGCTGCGGGGCATTGATGTGTCGATCATCGACAATGACGTCGAGATGATCCAGGCGGCGGCCGATTTCGGCTTCAAGGTGTATTACGGCGATGGAACGCGCATCGACATCCTGCATGCCGCCGGTGCCGGCCATGCGCGCGCCGTGCTGATCTGCGTCGACAAGGCCGAGACGGCAATCCGCATCACCGAAAACATGAAAAGCGAGTTTCCCTTCGTGCCGGTGCTTGCGCGCGCCTACGACCGGGGTGCGGCGATCGGGCTGATCAGCGCCGGCGTCGACTACCAGATCCGCGAGACGTTCGAATCCGCCCTGCTGTTCGGCGGGGCGACGCTCGGTCAGCTGGGCGTTGCCGAGGAAGAGGTCGCGGAAGTCATCGCCGATGTACGCCACCGCGACGACCAGCGCCTCGAACTGCAGATCGCCGGCGATATCCAGTCCGGACGGCGGCTGATGAAGGGCAATATCCCCGAACCTGTGCCGACACCGCTGACCCAGCCGAGGCGTACGGGCCAGGCGATGAACGAAGAAGCCGCCGACGCGCTCGGCAAGGCAACGGCCGACTGAGGAGGAGACCGACATGCAAGAACTCGACCCGAGAGCGGCCGAGGTCGTGAAATTCTGGCGCGACGCCGGCTACGAGGCCTGGTTTCGCAAGGACGCCGAGTTCGACGAGACCTTCCATGACGAGTTTCGCGAGCTGCATTTTGCTGCGGCGCGTCGCGAACTGGACGACTGGATGGAGCATCCGGAAGGCGCGCTGGCGCTGATGATCCTGCTCGACCAGTTCCCGCGCAACTGTTTCCGCGGCACCGCCCACATGTTCGCCACCGACCCGCTGGCCCGTTATTTCGCGCGCAGGGCGCTCGATGCCGGACACGACCGGGCGGTCGAGCAGAGCCTGCGCATGTTTTTCCTGATGCCCTTCGAGCATTCCGAAAACCTGGCGGACCAGCATTTCTGTGTCGAGAAGATGCTGCCGCTCGGCGACGAACTGCTGGAATACGCCATCATACATCGCGACATCATCCACCGCTTCGGCCACTTTCCGCATCGCAACGCCGTGCTCGGCCGCGTAACCACCCCGGACGAACAGGCCTTTCTCGATTCGGGCGGCTTTGCGGGCTGAGCGGTTAAGAGCGCCAAGACGCAAGGGCGCTGCTTGCGCCTCGTCGATATCCAGCGTCAGACGGAAGAAATGACCGACAGAGGACCTTCCACTTCCGAGACCTCTGCGCCGCAGGACCCCCGGTTGCTCCGGAGGTTGCTGCGCGCAAAGGACAGGATGGACGTGGCTTCCCAGGAAAACTGGCCGGTAAAGCGGCTGGCGCAGGTGAGCGGTGTGTCCGAGGCCCATTTCGCACGCGCCTTTCGCCAGGCATTCGGCGTACCGCCACACCGATACCTGCTGTCACGACGTGTGGAGCGCGCGATCGCATTGCTTCGCGAGACAGAACTCTCGGTCACGGAGATCGCATTCGCCACCGGCTGGAGCAGTCTGGGAACATTCGGACGCACCTTTCGTGATGTGACCGGCCGCAATCCGAGCGACCTGCGCGACAATCTACGGCATGGCCAGGGCGAACAGGTGGGCGTGCCACAGTGCTACCTGCGTGCTTCGCGGCGACCTGACCTCAAGATAGCAGTTTCGGAGAAGCGCCGCCGGGAGGGCGGCAGTACGAGGGTCCCGAACAATCAGGAGGTCCCATGAGTCAGGGTGTGCAGGTAGCCGGTATCTATGTTCGGGATCAGGACGAGGCGCTGGCATTTTACGTCGAGAAACTCGGCTTTCGTGTCCACACGGATGTACGCAACGGGGATTACCGCTGGTTGACTGTACAGCACCCCGGGCAGTCGGATTTTCAGCTCGGCCTCTTCGCGCCGCAAGAACCCGTGGTCGACGCGGCGACGGCCAAGACGCTTCAGGGAGCGGTCGCCAAGGGCGCGATGCCGCCGCTCGTCCTCGTGGTCGAGGATTGTCGAAGGGCCTACGAGACCATGCGCGGGCGCGGCGTGGAGTTCACCCAGGAGCCGACGGAACGCTATGGCGCCGTCGACGCAAGCTTCCGCGATCCCTCCGGCAATGGCTGGAAGCTGGTCGAACGCTAGGTATCTGGCGGCCATCCGCTGAACCACGACGGCTTCGCCTAGGACTCCGCCCCGCCGTCTTGCAGCCCAAAGTCGGCGATGACCGACAGGAAGGCCGGGCCGTAGCGGTCGAGCTTGGCGTCGCCTACGCCCGGCACATTCGCCATTTCGGCGCGTGAGCCGGGTCGCGCGGCCGCCAGTTCGATCAGCGTCTTGTCGTGGAAGATCACATAGGGCGGCACGCTTTGCGCCCGCGCGATCTCCGTGCGCTTTTGCCTGAGCGCCTGGAACAGGTCGCGATCGGCGGCGGGCAGAGCGGATTGCGCCGCGGCCGACGCGACCTTGCCGCGCCGCGCGCGCGG
>CAMYMQ010000399.1 GCA_947259335.1 uncultured Alphaproteobacteria bacterium
CGACCGGGTCGCCGAGCGCTTCCCCGGCCTCGACCTGCGCCGCTTCGGCCCGCCGCGGCGCCACGACGACCCCGACTTCGGCACCCCGGCCGGCGGCGAGATTGCGGGCGGCTACTTCTTCCCCGACGGCGGCTTCGTCACCGACCCGCAGCTTGCCGCCCACAACCTCCAGATTGCGGCGGAAGCCAAGGGCGCGCGGTTCCGCTTCAACGTCCGGGTCGCCGACATCCCTGTCGAGGGCGGGCGGGTCGCCGGCGTGACCCTGGAGAGCGGCGAGACCCTGCGCGCGCCGGTCGTGGTCAACGCCGCCGGACCCCACTCGACGATCGTCAACAGGATGGCCGGCGTGCTCGACGGCATGGCGATCCAGACCCGGCCCCTGCGCCAGGAAATCTCGACCCTGCGCGCCCCGGCCGGCCTCACCCTGGCCGACGGCGGGCTGATGATCGCCGACACCGACATCGGCAACTACATGCGCCCGGAGGTCGGCGACGCGCTGCTGATCGGCTCGCACGAGCCCGACTGCGATCCGCTGGTCTGGATCGACGACCCGGACAGCCTCGACCGCAGCCCCAGCGACCAGTGGACCGCCCAGGTCTACCGCCAGGCGCTGCGCGTGCCGGACCTTGCCATACCGAACCAGGCGAGCAGCGTGGTCGATCTCTACGACGTCTCCGACGACTGGATCCCGATCTACGACAAGTCCGACCTGCCCGGCTTCTATCTCGCGGTCGGCACCAGCGGGAACCAGTTCAAGAACGGCCCGGTCGCGGGCCAGCTCATGGCCGGGCTGATCGAGCATTGCGAGGCCGGCCACGACCAGGACGAAGAGCCCTACCGCTTTCCCTTCCGCTATACCGAGGGCGGGATCGACACCTCGGCCTTCTCGCGCCGGCGCACGGCGAGCACGGAAAGCAGCATGACGGTGATGGGGTAGCGAGCCGGGCGAGCGGCCGGGATTGAGGCCGGCGTCGGCATTCTGCAACTTTAAGTATTATTGTCTTTCGGTTATACTCCAGACCTCGAAACATGGCGTCTGGGGTCTTCCGTCATGGGCTCTTCGTTTTCGGCTGCCGAATGGGACGCGATCGAGGCGGAACTCGATGGCGACGAATCCCGCTACGGTCTTCCCGAGGGCGGCCGCGAAGGGTCGCTCGTCCTGTCATCCTTTAACATTCGCAAGCTCGGCAAGACCGAGGGCAGGACGCGCGAGTTGCGCTTTCTCGCCAAGTTTTGCGCGCGCTGCGACCTAGTGGCGATACAGGAGGTACAGGACAAGCTCGCCGGCCTATTGCGCCTCAAGGAGGAAATGGAAAAGCAGGTCGCCGGCGGGGACGAGTTCGCGGTGGTGGTATCGGACATCACCGGTCAGGTGCCGGGCGACTCCGGCATGTCGGAACGCCTGGCCTTTATCTTCCGCCGCCGCCGCATCCGGCGCGCGGAAATGGCTTCGGACATCTCGATCGACGCCACGGGCGTGCTCCTCAACATGGCGCGGCACCGTGGGCCCATCAACGCCGAACTGGCATCGGAACGGGTCGTCGCCTATGAGCGCGCCTACCGGCAGTATCGCGAAGAACTGGACAAATACGTTGCCGGGACGGCGGACCGTATCCCCGATCTTCCCAAGAAGCCCGACGTCGATTTCAAGACCTTCCTGACCTTCACGCGGACGCCGCACGTCGCCGCTTTCGACGCTCCCGCGGCCCATGACAAACCGCCCCTGCGTTTCATCGCCGTCAATACGCATCTGGTCTACGGCAGGATGGCCGAGCGGCGGCGTGAGTTCGAGGCGCTGCTGGAATGGATCATCTATCGCCTGCGCGACGATGACCGGCTGGTCGCGCCCAACTTCATCCTGCTGGGCGACCTGAACCTGGATTTCGATCGGCCCCAAAAGGATCGGGCCGTGATCGAAGACCGCCTAAAAACGTTGAATGCGATCGCCTTCGGCCGAACCAGCAACCGGCGCGCCTATTTCCCCTTCATCGATCCGCATCCGGCCACGGGCAAGGTTTTCCGAACCAATGCGCGGCACAATCAGACCTTCGACCAGATCGGTTTCTTTCTGGGTAAGGACGAGAGGCGGCTGCCGAACGATCTTTGGCGCGGGCAGATGGCCACGCGCCGCCCCGACGACCCGGATGGGTTCGACTATGGGGTGTTCAACTTTGCCGATCTGTTCGCCAGGGCCCTGACAGGCAAAGCCTATCTCAGGCTGTCCAAGTCGGAGAAGACGGAACTCGGCAAGAAGTTCGAACACAGGGTGAGCGATCACATGCCAATCTGGGTACGGCTGCCCCGGCCCGGGATGAAAGAGCCTCCGGAGCTGGGTAACCGATAACGCTCACCGCATTGAGAGAAACCCCGGCCCGGTGCCGCATGCGCGACGGCACCGGGCCGGCGCCGTCCGGTCAGGCGTGCACGAAGGGCGCCGCCACCAGCAACGCCATCGCCAGCACGACAAGGGCCGGACCCATATCTTCGAGGAAGTCGTACATCGTCGTCATGGCGCACCTCCATGTCTTGATGTGACTGTGCGCGAGTCTCCGCCCGGAATATGGCATCAATGCGTCATCGACCGCCGGCGACCGCCGACGCATCGGGCGCCCTAACTCTTTGATTTAAATATGGTTTCGCAGATCAGTAAAAGCGACAGCGGCGGGCCATCGGACACGGCGGCGGGCGCCTTTTCGGCCACGACCGCCAGGCCCGCGCTGTGGACGACGGCCCGCCATCCGTCGAGCGGCCGCGCGTACCAGGGCATGGCGGACCACGTGTCGGAACCGCTGTCGAAGGCGGCAAAATCCTCCAGTTGCCAGCCCTCCCGCACGCCGGGCGCGAAGGCTTGCGGATGGAGGGTCTGGATGACGACCGCGCCGCCCGGGGCGAGCAAGCCGCGCGCGGCCCCCAGCAGCGCCGCGACCCCCGGGTCCG
>CAMYMQ010000400.1 GCA_947259335.1 uncultured Alphaproteobacteria bacterium
CACCGCGCGGCGACCGGGGCGACCGGGGTGGCGACGACGATCGCGGCCCGCGCCGGCCTCGCCGCCGTCCGGCCGACTGATCCGGTAATTCCGGCGCGTCGAATGCTGCTCCCGAGGGTCATTGGCCATCGCGGGGCGGCGGCCTACGCGCCGGAGAATACCCTGGCCGGCTTTCGCACGGCCGCCCGGCTGGGCATCGAGGCGGTCGAGTTCGATGTCCGGCTGACGGCCGACGACCGGCTGGTTCTGTTCCACGACACGACGCTTGAACGCACCGCGGGGGTGCGCGGCACGGTCCGCGCCCTGCCGGCGGACGAACTGTCGGCGCTCGACGTCGGCTCCTGGTTCGGCCCCGGCTTCGCGGGCGAGCGAATGCCGTCCCTCGAGACGGCGATCGAGATGCTGACCGGCCTTGGGCTGGTCTCGAACATCGAGATGAAGTGCGACCCCGGCGACGCGCCGGCCACGGCCCGTGTCCTGGCCGAGGTGCTGGACCGGCACTGGCCCCGCGACGCTCCGCCCCCGCTGGTCTCGAGCTTCGACCTGGCCGCCCTGGCCGCGTTCAGGGATGCGGCGCCGGACTGGCCGCGCGGCTTCCTCGTTCCCGACCTGACCGACGGCTGGCGCGCCCGCTTCGACGCGCTCGGCTGCGCCACGCTCCACATCGGCGCCCGCAACCTTCGCCGGGACAAGATCGCCGAGGCCAGGACCGCCGGCGTGCCCGTCGCGGTCTATACGGTCAACGACCCGCACAGGGCCGCGCGGCTCTACCAATGGGGGGTCGATGCCATCATCAGCGACGCTCCCGACGTCATTGCCGCCCTCGAATAAGCATTTTTCTTGGTCTTTTGGCCCGCAGCTTCATATATGGGTCTTATGAAGAGGCGCCTGACGCCTCCTGTGTCGGTAGCGCCGAGTTCGCACGCCGAGTTCGCACGCAGCGGGCGGGAAATGCTTCAGGGATGCCACCAGAACGACGCGCAGGCGTGGCCCGCCCGGACGAACGGGCGCGCGCGGGTGCGTGCCATGCAGTTTGGGGCGGAAAACCGGACCAAGATGAGCCTTCTCGACAAGCACTCCTTCTCGCAGGACGAACTGCTCGACTGCGGCCACGGCAAGCTGTTCGGGCCGGGCAATGCCCGCCTGCCGCTGCCGCCGATGCTGATGTTCGACCGCATCACCGAGATCACCAGCGAGGGCGGCGCCCATAACAAGGGGCTGGTCACGGCCGAGCTGGACGTGACCGACGACCTCTGGTTCTTCAAGTGCCATTTCGAGACAGACCCGGTCATGCCGGGATGCCTGGGCCTCGACGCCTTGTGGCAGCTGCTCGGGTTCCACCTCGCCTGGCTCGGCAATCCCGGCCGGGGCCGCGCCCTGGGCGTGGGCGAGGTCAAGTTCACCGACCAGGTGCTGCCGAACGTCTCGCTGGTGACCTACCGGCTCGACGTCAAGCGCGTGATCAGCCGCCGGCTCGTGATGGGTATCGCCGACGGCACGGTCCTGGCCGACGGCAAGGCGATTTACGAAGCGGCCGGCCTGCGGGTCGGCCTGTTCCAGATGTAGTGAGGCAACCTATGCGGCGAGCAGTCATCACCGGCATCGGCATCGTCTCCTCCATCGGCAACGACAAGGAGGAGGTGCGGCAGTCCCTGCGCGAGGGGCGGTCGGGACTCGAGTTCTGCGAGACCTACAAGGAGATGGGTTTCCGCAGCCACGTCCACGGCTCCCTCAAGCTGAACCCGGACGAGGCGGTGGACCGCCGCTGGCGCCGCTTCATGGGCGACGGCGCGGTCTACAACTATGTCGCCATGCAGGAGGCGATCGCGGACGCGGGCCTCGAGGAGAGCGACGTCTCCAATGACCGCTCCGGCCTGATCATGGGATCGGGCGGCCCGTCCACCAAGAACCAGGTGCTCGCCGCCGACCTGCTGCGCGAGAAGGGATCGACCAAGCGTATCGGCCCGTTCATGGTGCCGCGGGTGATGTCGAGCACCAACTCGGCGACCCTGTCGACGGCGTTCAAGATCAGGGGCCTGAGCTATTCGATCAGCTCGGCCTGCTCGACCAGCGCCCACTGCATCGGCAATGCCGCCGAGCTCGTCCAGATGGGCAAGCAGGACATCGTCTTCGCCGGTGGCGGCGAGGAGCTGCACTGGTCACTGTCGATGCTGTTCGACGCGATGCCTGCCCTGTCGGCCGGCTACAACGACACGCCTGAAAGGGCCTCCCGCGCCTTCGACACGGCGCGCGACGGGTTCGTCATCTCGGGCGGCGGCGGCGTCGTCGTGGTCGAGGAATACGAACACGCCAAGGCGCGCGGCGCCAAGATCTACGCCGAATTGGTCGGCTACGGCGCGACCTCGGACGGCTACGACATGGTCCAGCCGTCGGGCGAGGGCGCCCAGCGCTGCATGAAGATCGCCGTCCAGGGCCTCGACGAGCCGATCGACTACATCAACGCCCATGGCACCTCGACCCCGGTCGGGGACGCCGTCGAGCTGGAGGCGATCCGCACCGTCTTCACCAACGGCAAGGGCAACCAGCTCCCCTTCGTCAGCTCGACCAAGTCGCTCTCCGGCCACGCGCTCGGCGCCGCCGGCGTGCATGAGGCGGTCTATTCGCTGCTGATGATGGAAAGCGGCTTCATCGCCGCGTCGGCCAACGTCGACGAGCTGGATCCGGCCGCCCAGGGCGTCCCGGTCGTGACCGAGCGGCGCGAGGCCGAGCTCAACCAGGTGATGAGCAACAGCTTCGGCTTCGGCGGCACCAACTGCAGCCTGGTCTTCCGTCGCCTCGACGACTGAGCCGGGCGCTTCGGCGCCGGACGTCATCTCCCGAAAAGCGCGAAAAACTGCGGCCCGCCACAGTTTCGCCCGGGGTGCGCCCGCAATAACGCGCAATTAGCGACCTTGATGCAGGTTAAGGACCGGCACCGCCGTGTGCTGCAGTCTCGCGTGACTGGACTTTGAAATGCACCCTGAAAGGAGACTACCCATGTTTGCTTCGCGCAGCCTCATCGCCCTGGCCTTTGCTGCCGTCATGGCCGCCGTGGCCACGCAGCCGGCCATGGCGCGCAGCGGCGTCAAGATCGGCGTCCTGAAATGCAACGTCAGCGAGGGCGTCGGCTTCATCTTCGGGTCGAGCCGCAGCCTTTCGTGCGTCTACGTGCCGTCCGATTCCGGCCGCCGGGAATTTTACAGCGGGTCGATCGACAAGTGGGGCGTGGACATCGGCTACATCAAGGAAGGCACGATGATCTGGGCCGTGTTCGCCCCCTCGAAGAACGTCCGCAACCACGCGCTCGCCGGCAACTATGGCGGCATCAGCGCCGACATCGCGGTCGGCTACGGCGTCGGCGCCAACGCGCTGCTCGGCGGCTTCAAGAAGAGCATCGCGCTCCAGCCCCTGAGCATCTCCGGCATCAAGGGCTTCAACGTCGCGGCCGGTGTGACCGCGCTGAAACTCTCGCCGGCCAAGTAATCGGCTTCGCCTGTCCAGGCACAGCCGAGAAGGGCGGACCCGCGGGTCCGCCCTTTTCTTTTGCGCGTCCCGCCCTCCCGGGACGACGCCGGGAAATGGTCACAGTCGACCCGACGGTCGCCTCGTTTTCCGCCCACGAAAACCCGATTCGACTGATGATCTGTCGGGATTGGAGCGACAGCAGACCGCTGCCGGATGCCTTCGAGGCCATGCCTCGGATTGCGGAAAGGAGAGGACGAATGTCAGTTTCCCGAAAGATGCTCGCGGCCATCGCCGCAACCGGCCTGACCGTTGCGGCCACGGCGACGGCCTTTGCCGACAGCCGAATCGAGGCGGGCCGGCTCACCTGCACACAGGGGCCCGATCTGGCGGCTCAGGATCCTGCCGCCGTGCGGTGTATCTTCACGTCGGCCGACGGCCGGGTGCGCGATCACTATGTCGGCCGCATGGACAGGGCCACCCTCGACGCACAGGGTAGCCGCGGCGAACGCCGTGTCCGCTTGACCTATATCGTGACAACCCAATCGCGCGCGTTCCGGTCCGGCCTCCTGGCCGGGCGCTATGGGAACGGCGCGGCGGGGACCGGCCTGCGCGGACCTGCCGATGCCGGCCTGCTTGTCGGCGGTCCCGATCGGGTGGTTACCCTCCGTCCGGTTCCGCTGCACGCGGTTCCCGGGGCCGAGCGGCGTGTGATCGCGCCGACGCGACTCGCGCTCAGGCGCATCGGGACGGTCGAGGAACGGATCGTGCCGGAGGACGGCGTCGATACCGAGCCGCGGATGCGGCGTTAGACCTGCCAAGCCCCTGATCATGGAAGCGGCGGCTCTCCGGTGGGGCCGCCGTTTTCGCTTCGGGCCCCGCGGCGGCTACTCGGCGGCGACCGGCCGGCCCTCGAGGCCTTGCAGCATGGTCTCGTTGTCGCCGGGGATGACCATCTCGAAGGTCGAGTCGATGGCGCAATAGTCGTAGTAGCCGAGCCGCGCGATCGGCCTGGCCTTGAGCACGTCGACAAGGCCGTCCTCGGTGATGAAGGCGTCGTCGATATGGATGCCGACCACGCGGCCGATGACGATGTCGGCGGTGCCCATCACCCCGTTGCCGGGCAGGCGCACGGTCTGGTGATAGCGGCACTCGAACTGGACCGGCGAGCCCTTGACCCTGGGCGGCCTGACGATGTGCGATTCGAGCTTCTCCAGCCCGGCGATTTCGAACTCGTCGACCTCGGGGCCGACCTCCATCGCCGAGACGTTGACCGCCTCGCGCTGGGCCCAGGTCGCCATGTTCCAGACGAACTCGCCCGTCGCCTCGGCATTGACCACCGTGTCCTTGCGCCCGCCGGCCGTCTTCTGGTTGGCGGCGATCAGCACGTAGGGCGGGTCGAAGGTGATGTTCTGGAACTGGCTGAAGGGCGCAAGGTTCGCCGTGCCGTCGGGCGCCAGCGTCGACATCCAGCCGATCGGGCGCGGGATGACGCAGGACTTGAACGGGTTGTGCGGCAGGCCGTGGTTATTCTTGTCGGGCTCGTAGAACATGCTCCTCCCCCGGGGCTCGGTTGTCGGCGGTCCGTTTAGGTGTAAACGCTAGCATGGGGCGGCGGGTTGGCACACCCCGGCGGCCTGCCGACTGGAGGGCGTCCGCAAGCGCCGGGACGATGGGGCGGGTGCGCCGCCGGCGCGGTGGCCGAAGCCGGTGCCTGGCCCTGGCCGCTGCTTGCTTGGCAGAAGCAGCAAGACTCGGTCGCCCTCTTCCTGCCAAGCCCAAGCCCTTTGATGGCGGTGTTCGGCGTCGGCCACCTCGCCGTCGCGCTTTGCGCCCTTTGGCATCTCGACCTTCTTCCCCGCGGCACCACCGATGTTCCGTGCCGGACGCCGGCGGCCGCGCAGCATCCTAGCCTCTTGGTCTTGGTGCTCCCGTCGTGCTTTAACCGACCCGTCTCAGCATCGAAGGGAGCGTCGCATGACCGGTTCTGGCCAACTGCTGGAAGGGAAGAAGGGCCTGGTGATGGGGGTGGCCAACGACCGCTCGCTGGCCTGGGGCATCGCCCGCGCCGCCCACGCCCAGGGCGCGGAGATCGCGTTTACCCATCAGGCCCACGAGGGCATCGCCCGGCGCGCGATCCCGCTGGCCGAATCGATCGGCTCGCCCCTGATCATGCCCGCCGACGTGACCGACCCGGCCTCGCTCGACGCCCTGTTCGAGAAGATCGACACGCTGTGGGGCAAGCTCGACTTCGTCGTCCACTCGCTGGCCTTCTCCGACCGCAACGAGTTGTCCGGCCGCTACGTCGACACGAGCCGCGACAATTTCCTGATGACGCTGGACATCTCCTGCTACTCGCTGACCGACCTCACCCGCCGGGCCGAGCCGCTGATGGCCGAGGGCGGGTCGATCCTCACGCTGACCTATGACGGCTCCCAGCGGGTCATCAAGAGCTACAACGTGATGGGCGTCGCCAAGGCCGCGCTCGAAGCCTCGGTCCGCTATCTCGCCAACGACCTCGGCCCCGGCGGCATCCGCGTCAACGCCCTGTCCGCCGGCCCGATGCGCACGCTCGCCGGCGCCGGCGTCGGCGACGCGCGCTATGTCTACCAGTGGATGGAGAAGAATTCGGCGATGCGCCGCAACCCGACCCTGGACGAGGTCGGCAACACCGGCCTCTACCTGATCTCGCCGCTGTCCAACGGCGTGACCGGCGAGGTTCACTATGTCGACTGCGGGTACAATATCGTCGGCATGGGGATGATCGACTGAGCGAAAGCGGCGGCTTGCGAGCCCCGGTTTCGGCGAGCCGCCGCCCTCGCGTCGGGCGCGCGCGGCCGGTGG
>CAMYMQ010000401.1 GCA_947259335.1 uncultured Alphaproteobacteria bacterium
CCCGCCGCGACCGCCCCGGCCGCCCGGGCGCTCGTCGACGCGCCGGGGGTCCGCGCCCGCGTGTCCTACTACGACTCGCAAAAGTCCGATGCCAAGCCGAGCTACCAGCTCACGCTGCGCCTGAACAACAATGGCGTGACGCCCGAGATGACGCTCGACTACGGACAGTTCACCCTCAAGGCGATCCTGCGCGCCATCGAGCCGCTGCCCAAGCCCAAGTGCTGACTCTAGGGTGCTGACCGTGGGGTCCTAGCGGACGGAGCGGGCGACCGGGTCCTCGCGCTGCCTTAGCGCCGCCCCAGGTTCCGTCCCTTGCCGATGGCCTTGTCGCCCATGCGGTCGCGCACCGTGTCGATCGCGCGCTCGACCTTGGCCCGCCGGACCGATTGCGGGTCGAGCAGATCGAAGGCATCGCCGGTCGCCGCGCCCAGGTCGGACAGCCCGATCCCGATCAGCCGGAAGGCCGGGCCCTTGGCTTCCTCCTCGAGCATCGGCAGGGCGGCGCGGTAGATCTCCTCGGCGAGCTGGGTCGGGGCGGACAGCTGACGGCGCCGGGTCAGGATGCGGAACTCCCTGGTCTTGAGCTTGAGCGTCACCGTCCGGCCGGAAACGGCGGCGCGTTTCATGCGCGCGGAGACCTTTTCGCATAAAGGCCACAGCCGTTCGCGCAGGCGGGCGGCCTCGGCCAGGTCGGTCTCGAAGGTCGTCTCGGCCGAAATGCTCTTGGCCGGCCGGTTGCCGTGGATCGCGCGGTCGTCCTCGCCGCGCGAGAAGC
Organism: uncultured Alphaproteobacteria bacterium; assembly: GCA_947259335.1. Lineage (GTDB taxonomy): Bacteria > Pseudomonadota > Alphaproteobacteria > Bin65 > Bin65 > CAMYMQ01. Next base: position 776 of record CAMYMQ010000401.1, read on the forward strand.
GGGCGAGCCGCCGGCCGATGCTGCCGTAGCGGGCGACGAGGTCGGCCTCGGGCAGCTGCTGGAGCTGGTTGAGGGTCCGGATGCCGTCGCGCGCCAGCGACGCCTGCAGCGCCTTGCCGACCCCCCAGATGATGCCGACCGGCTTGCCGGCCAGGAATTCCAGGGTTTCGGCGCGGCCGATCACCGAAAAGCCGCGCGGCTTGTCGAGGTCCGAGGCGACCTTGGCCAGGAACTTGTTGTGGCTGAGGCCGACCGAGGCGGTCACCCCGACGTCGCGCTCGATGCGCCGGATCAGGCCGGCCAGGGTCACGGCCGGGGGCGCCTTGTGGAGGCGTTCGGTACCGGTCAGGTCGAGAAAGGCCTCGTCGATGGAGATCGGTTCGACCGCCGGCGTCAGTTCCTGCATCAGGCCGCGGATCTGGCGGCCGGCCTCGGCGTATTTCTTCATGTCAGGGCGGATAACGACCGCGTCGGGGCAGGCGGCCAGCGCCTTGAACATCGGCATGGCCGAGTGGACGCCATAGAGCCGGGCCACATAGCAGGCGGCCGAGACCACCCCCCGGCGGCCGCCGCCGACGATCACGGGCTTGTCGTTCAGGCTGGGATCGTCGCGCTTCTCGATGCTGGCATAGAAGGCATCGCAATCGATATGGGCAATGGACAGGTCGAGCAGTTCGTCGTTATAGACCAGGCGTCGCGAACCACAGTTCGGACAACGGTTGTCGGCCGTTGGCCGGCGCAGGATCCGATCGCACTCGCGGCACAGGCCTGTCATCGTTCGAGGTCCCGGAAAGCCACCGAGAAGTGGCTGTTTTGTGGATAACTCGCGCTTGTCACAGTAAGCTTTTGTTAATGATGACGATGATATACCCCCTGCTGACGGCCGAGGAAGTCGTGGAGTTGGCCGCGCGACGCAGGGGGCGTGAGAGAGCGATATGAGCATTAATGGAACGAACGGGACCACCACGATGGAAGGGTCCGGCAGCGGCATGAACGGACAAACTGTCGAAGGCACAAAGCGTGTGCTGATCGTTGAGGACAACGAGCTGAACATGAAATTGTTCCGCGACCTCCTCGAAGCCCACGGCTACGTCACCTTCCAGTCGCCTGACGGACAGGACGCGCTGGAGAAGGCGCGCACCGTGCGCCCGGATCTGGTCCTGATGGACATCCAGCTTCCCGTCATCTCGGGTCTGGACGTCGCCAAGGCCATGAAGGCGGACGACGAACTGAAGAACATCCCGATCATCGCCGTGACCGCGTTTGCGATGAAGGGCGACGAGGAGAAGATCCGGCAGGGCGGCTGCGAGGCCTATCTGTCGAAGCCGATCTCCCTGACCTCGTTCCTGGAGACGGTCGAGCGCTATCTGAACTAGCGTTCGCGTCGCCAGGCACTTCCAGAATCAAAAACGGCGCCGCTTTCCAGCGGCGCCGTTTTCGTATGCGCACTCCCGTCGGGAGCGGCGGGCGCTACTTGATCTTGGCTTCCTTGAACAGGACGTGTTTGCGCACCACCGGATCGTATTTCTTCATTTCCATCTTTTCCGTCGTGTTCCTCGGATTCTTGAAGGTCACGTAGAAATATCCGGTATCGGCGGTGCTCACGAGTTTGATCTGCACCGTGTTCGGTCGTTTGGGCATTGCGAAAATCCGCTGTGTTCAGTCGCGTGGGCGCCTCAAAGGGGCGCGCTTGGCGTCTATTTAGACGCGCGGCACCGTCAAGGCAACGCCTATCGCCGCAAGAGCGCCTAACGCGTCGCGCTGTCGCGGGCACCGAGGCGCGCCACGGTGGGCTGCGCGGCCATCTGGTAGAGCCTCCGGTTCGAGATCAGCCGGCGGGCCACCTCGAAATCGACGTCGAACTTTCCGGTGACGACCGACGCCGGGCACAGCTTGCGCAGCGCCTTCTGGCGGCTCTTCGAAGGCAGGTCGACCCGGCGCCAGCGCTTGAAGACGTAAGAGTTCGCGGTCTTGTGGTTGCGCAGCGCCGTTACCACGGCGTTCGCGGTGTGCGGGCCCAGCGAGGTGCACACGTTGGGCAGCACGCCCAGCCCCTGCAGGGCATAGCCCGACGGCGCATGGAAGCGCGACCAGGTCAGGATCATCTCGCCCCGGTTGGGCAGGGACGTAACGCTCTGGACGGTGCCCTTGCCGAAGGAGTTGGTGCCGACCAGCACGGCCCGCCCGTTGTCCTGCAGCGCCGCCGCGACGATTTCCGACGAGGAGGCCGAACGCCCGTTGACCAGGACCACGATCGGCAGGCCATTGGTGATGTCGAACCGCTGCGCGACATAACGCTGGTGGCTTTCCGGGTGGCGGCCGCGGGTCGACACGATCGCGCCCCCGGTCAGGAACAGATCGGACACGCCGATCGCCTGGTCGAGCAGGCCGCCGGGATTGTTGCGCAGGTCGATGACCAGACCGCGCAGGCGCGGCCCGATCTCGGTCCGGGCGCGGCGGACGGCGAGGGCGACCCGCCGCGCGGTGCCCGTCGAGAAGCGGTTGATCGCGATATAGGCGATCCGGCCCTTGCGCCGGTAGGTGACCGTGTTGGGAATGATGAAGCGGCGTTCCACCCGCACGTTGACCGGCGTGGGCCGGGTTGTGCGCGCAAGCGTGAGGCGAACCCAGGATCCGCGCGGCCCGCGCAGCTGCCGCACGACCTGCCGCAGGGTCCAGCCCTTCGTCGCCCGGCCGTCGATCCCGACGATCGTGTCTTCCGCCTTGACGCCCGCCTTTGCAGCCGGGGTCGTCGGCATCACGGAAACGACCTTGGTCAGGCCCTTTTCATGGCGAATGGTGATGCCGATGCCGCCGTAGCCCTCGCGCCAGGCGCGGCTGTCGCGCGCGTCCGCGGCGCTGGCATACCGGGAATACTTGTCCAGTGAGGTGAGGGCGGAATCGAAGACCGCCTTGTAGATGGTCTCGGCGTTCGCTTCGCGGATCTTGGGAGAGACCGAGCGCGCGGCAAGGAAGGCGTCGACCGTGGTGTCGGCCCACTTGTTGGAATTGTCGAAGTTCGGCGCCTTGAACAGCGCGACGACATTGTCGGCGCGGCGCACCACGACCGACCGGCCCTTCATTTCCGCATCCAGCGTCGGGTCGAGACTGTGGATCCCCTTCAGACCGGCCATCGCGACCTGCCGGGGCGATACCTTGTCGATGTACCGCTCGGTGATGAACCGGTAACCGGTGGCGATGACCATGCGGCCGCGTTCGGAAAAGGAGGTGCCGGGCTCGCTGCGGCTGGCACATGCCGTGGCGGCTACAAGAATGAACGCCGTCGCATACCTGAAACCCCAGCGCGTCATGCTCTTTCCCGTGCTGCGAAGTAGTCCGTTCATCGGTGCGGTCCCATCCGAAGGTCCCGGAAATGTCCCTCGCGCCCGCGTCGGCCGCCGTCTCAGACTAAGCCTTGGGCCGGGCGGCGCAAGCTTCTTGCGGACATGATCGCGCACGCGATGCGCCCATTAATCGCCCCAGAAACCGAAGGGGCCAATAGAGGTGCGACAATCGAAAAGGGATGGGGGCCTTTTGTCAAATAAATTGAAGGCTAAACGACAGATACGCCAAATACTTGGCCGGCCGGTTTAATGGCGCCGCCGGCGCGGCCGCCGCATGGCGCCGCGCCGCTTGGCCGCGCCCGATATCTTTGGCGGTTCGGCAAGCTCGAAGATCAGGCCGCCGGTCACCGGCGTCGCCTCGCGCAGCTTGACCTCGATCGGCTCGCCCAGCCGCCATGTCAGGCCCGTGGCCTCGCCGATCAGGGCGTGGCGCTCCTCGTCGTGGACATAGTAGTCGGCGGGCAGGATGGAGATCGGCAGCAGCCCGTTGGCCCCGGTCTCATCCAGGGCGACGAACAGGCCCGCGCGGGTCACGCCGGTGATCGCCCCGCTGAACACCGCGCCGACCCGGTCGGCGAGGAAGGCGGCGATATAGCGGTCGTTGGCGTCGCGCTCGGCCGCCATCGCCCGGCGCTCGGTCTCGGAAATGTGCTCGCCCCAGTCGGAGAACTTCTCGGCCGCGCGCGGCGACAGGCCGCCGGGCTCCCCGGCGGCGAGGGCGCGATGGACCAACAGGTCGGAATAGCGGCGGATCGGCGAGGTGAAATGAGCGTAGCGGCGCAGCGCCAGTCCGAAATGGCCGAGATTGTTGGGCCCGTAATAGGCCTGGCTCTGGCTGCGCAGCACGAGCTCGTTGACCAGGCGGTCGTGGGGCGTGCCGCGAACCGTTTCCAGGATGCCGTTGAACTGGCGCGGCTTGACGGTCTGGCCCTTGGGCAGGCTGAGGCCCAGATCGGCCAGCACCTGACGCAGCGACTCCAGCCCCCTGAGGTCGGGCGGCTCGTGGATCCGGTACATGCACGGCTGGCTGCGCGCCTCCAGCGTTTCCGCGGCGGCGACGTTGGCGCAGATCATGAATTCCTCGATCAGCCGGTGGCTGTCGAGCCGCTCGGCCCGCGCGATGCCGACGACGCGGCCGTCGTCGTCGAGCATGATCTTGCGTTCGGGCAGGTCGATCTCGAGTGTCTGGCGGTTGTGCCGCGCCGTATCCAGGGCCTTCCAGGCCCCGTAGAGGGGCGGCAGGGCCGCCAGGGCGGTCTCGGGGAGGTCCGCCCCGTCTTGGCCGTCACGAGCCGCCTGGACCTGCTCGTAGGTCAGCCGCGCGGCCGACCGCATCAGGCCGCGCCGGAACCTGTGGCGGATCAGCTTGCCCTGGGCGTCGATCCACAGCCAGGCCGCAAGGCAGTAGCGGTCCTCGTCGGGACGCAGCGAGCACAGGTCGTTGGACAGCCGCTCCGGGAGCATCGGCACCACCCGGTCCGGGAAATAGACCGAGTTGCCGCGCTCGTAGGCGCAGGCGTCGAGGGCGCTGCCCGGGCGCACGTACCAGGAGACGTCGGCGATGGCGACGACCATCTGCCAGCCGTCCGGATTCTTGGGGTCGTCGTCGGGCGCCGCCCAGACCGCGTCGTCGAAGTCGCGGGCGTCCGCGCCGTCGATGGTGACCAGGGGCAGGTCGCGCAGGTCGGCGCGCTTGTCCGGCTCGCCCGGCGGTTCGGCCTTTGCCGCTTCTTCCAGCGCCGCTTCCGTGAAGGCGGTGGGGATGCCCCGCGACTGGATCGCGATCAGGCTGACCGCCTTGGGGTCGCGGCCGTCGCCGTAGCGCTCGACGATGCGGGCCCGGCGCGCGCCCATCGGCCGGCCCGGCAGGATTTCGGCCAGCACCAACTCGCCGTCCACCGCGCCGTTCTCGTCGCCGCGGCCGATGGTGATGTCGTAGCGAACCCGCTTGTCCGTGGCC
>CAMYMQ010000402.1 GCA_947259335.1 uncultured Alphaproteobacteria bacterium
AGAAAGGCGAGCCCGCTGTCGGCGGTGCGCCCGGCCGAGGCGACGATCGCCGGATCGCTCCAGGTGAAGGTGCGGGTCTCGGTCCCGTCGGCGCCGGCCGGTTCGTCCGGCGGTTCGGCGGCCCGCCGCCGCGGGGAGACGACGAAAGTGCCCTGACCGCGGGCATAGAGTTTGCCGTCGGCCCCGGTCAGGGTCGCGTCGGCGATGGCGACCTGGCGTCCCGGCTTGGCGACCCGGCCCTCGCAGATCAGGGGACCGGTCTCCACCGTGATCGCGCGCACGAAGTCGATGTGCAGGCGAACCGTGACGGAGACCAGGCCCTCTTCGAGAGTGCTCTGGACGGCGACCCCCGCGGCCGAGTCGATCAGGGCGGCCGGGACGCCGCCGTGAACGGTGCCCAGCGGGTTGTAGAGATGACCGCCCGGGGTGCACTCGAACCGGGACCAGCCTTCACCGACGTCGGCGAGGCGGAAGCCCATCACCTCGTAAAGGGGGACCTGGGGTGTGGTCGAGGCGGCGAGGCCCCGAAAGAAATCGAGGCCGCTTGCGCTGAGTCGCCGCCGGCGCAACGACGCGGGTGACGGCCAGGTAACGGTGCGGCTACGAACCGGCGGGACGTCCTGAGGCATTGGCGGACCGGCTGGGGTTGCGCGGGAAGGCATCGGAGTGCGTTGGTGCCGTTCCTGTTACCCCAGCGCGGCCCGCCTTGCCAAGGCGCGGCTCAGATGTGGCGCGGACCGGAGAGACGCAGACGCCCGAAAACGGCGCCCTTGAACAGGGCTGCAATGCCCCGCCCAGTGGCCTTGGCAATATCGGCGATTGCCTTCGACCGCTCGGCGCGGGCGATGCGGAGGTAATGCTCGTAGTCGATCTCGCCGGCCACGGTGCGGTGGAGCGACGGAACCGACGGCGCGAGGCCGATGGCTTCGGGTGTCCGGGCATAGTGTCCAAGGGGAGCGTCGGTGGATTTGGTATACCGGTGGCGAGGCAGGAGTTCGGTCATCTGACTGGTCTTTCGCTGTCGTGGGGCTCATCTCTATCTGATGAAGCACACTCAATTCATCTGACGGTCATATGACCCCTCGACACCCTTTAAAACAAAGGATAGTTTCTCAGCCAATACATGAGGATAATTCATTGATTAAATGCCAGACCTGCCACCCCTGGATTCGCTGAAGGTCTTCGAGGCCGCCGCCCGTGCGGGCAGCTTCCAGGCCGCCGCGGACGAACTGGCGATCACGCCCTCGGCGGTCAGCCACCGGATCCGGGCCCTGGAGGAGTATCTCGGCGTGGCGCTGTTCGACCGGGTCGGCCGGCATGTGGTGCTGACCGGCGCCGGCGCCCGCTATGCCGGCGAGGTCGGCGACGCGATCGCGATGATCCGCAACGCGACCCGCCGGCTGGCCGCCGGCAAGGGCAAGCGCACCCTGAATCTCAGCCTCGCCCCGGCCTTCGCGATGCGCTGGCTGCTGCCCCGGCTGGTCCGGTTCCAGCGCCGCCACCCCGACATCGAGGTGCGGTTCGTGAGCAATACGGCTCTTGTCGACTTCCGGCGCGACGATATCGATCTGGCCGTCCGCTACGGCCGCGGCGACTGGCCCGGCGTGTGCGCGGAATGGCTGATGGCCCTCGATGCCCTGCCGGTCTGCGCGCCGTCGCTGATCGACAGTGATCCGCCGCTGCGCCGGCCGGCGGACCTGGCCGGTCATACCTTGCTCCATTGCGAGACGCGGCCCGACGACTGGCGGATGTGGTTCGTCGCCGCGGGCGTCTCGGACATCGATCCGGTGGCGGGGCCGCATTATCAGAGCATGCCGGTCGCGCTCGAAGCCGCGGCCCAGGGACTCGGCGTGGCAATCGCCGACCGGCAGGTGATCGGCGACGATCTGGCGAGCGGGCGGCTGGTCGCGCCCTTCGACATCTTCATGCCGACCGTCGGCGCCTATTATCTCGTCTATCCGGAGGATCCGGGGATCGACGCCAACGGGAGCGCCTTCCGCGAGTGGCTCCTCGAGGAGATGGCGACGGACCGGGCGGGCCAGCCAGATGCGGCGACGGCGGCGCTGGGCGGGGCCTGATCCCGCGCGCACGGCATTGCGGTCAGAGAAATAATTCCTATATGGAGGGCCCGAGCGGGGTCATTTGGGCGGCCAAACCCGGTCGGCGATCTTCGGGGCCACGGACGGCGGCTCTCCCTTGCGCCCGGTCCGGCCCTCGGCATGGAGGGGCGTGCTTCCTCCCGCATCCGCGGCCGGCGGCCGGCCGATCCGAAACCCCGGGGGCCTGAAGCCAAAGGCGATAAATGATGACAGATGATGACAAAAAACCGACACGGCAGGCGCGCGATCGAGGGGCGGTGTTGGCCGCGCGTTTGCGCCGGATGATAACCGAAGATAACCGATGATAACCTTCGCGCCTTTTCGCGACCGGCGGGCACCGCCGGGGCTACCGCCGCAGGATCCAGCCGCTGTCGACATTGTCCAGACCGATCGGCGGCCCGACCTTGCGATAGAAGTCCATGGCCTTCGGCGCCGAGATCAGAACCAGGTTGGCGTCGGGACCGGCGGCGTCCCGGGTCATCTCGATCAGCCGCTGGCCGATGCCACGCCCCTGCCAGGCGCGGTCGGTCGCCAGATCGGACAGGTAGACGCAATAGGCGTAGTCGGTGACCGACCGGGCGAGGCCGATCATCGTGCCGCCGACCCTCGCGGTGACGATCAGGTTGGCGCCGGCTGCCATGCGGGCGACCAGATCGGCATTGCCGACGGGCCGGCGCTCGGCCAGCCCCGACCGGCGGAACACGTCGACCATCTCGGCCGGGTCGAGCCTGTCCTCGACGGCATAGGCGATGTCGGCGCGGTCGGTGGGATCGGCAGGCGGGGCGGCCATCGGCGCTCAGTCCGCGAAGCGCAGGTTGATGCGGCGGTTTTGCCGGCCCTTGTTCTCGATCTTGCCGATCACGATCGGCCCGATCTCGCCGGTGCTGGCGACATGGGTGCCGCCGCAGGGCTGAAGGTCGACACCGTCTCCGATCTTCATGAGCCGGACCCGGCCCGCGCCCATGGGCGGCTTGACCGACATGGTGCGGATCAGGTCCGGCCGGGCCGCCATTTCCTCATCGGTGATCCACACCGGGGCGGTCGGGTGGTCTGCCTCGATCAGGGCGTTGAGCCGCGCTTCCAGCGCGGCCTTGTCGAGGGTCGGGTCGGGCAGGTTGAAGTCGACCCGGCCCTTGCCCTCGCCGATTTGGCCACCGGTGACCTCGGCGTCGACGCAGGCGAGCAGCAAATGCAGGCAGGTATGCATGCGCATGAAGCGGTAGCGGCGGTTCCAGTCGATGGTCGCGGTCACCGCTGCGCCCGGGGCGGGCAGGGCGGCGCCTCCGGCGGGAAGGGTGGCGCCTGCGGCCGGCAGGTGGCGGATCCCGGCCTCGCCCTTCTGGGTGTCGGCGATGGCGATCTCGCGTCCGTCGGCGAGGCGCAGGCTACCGGTGTCGCCCGGCTGGCCGCCGCCCTCGGGATAGAAGACGGTGCGGTCGAGGATGATGCCGTCGGGCCCGGCGGCGACCACCGTCGCCGCGCAGGCCGTGGCATAGCCGTCCTCGCGGAAGATTTCCTCGGTCATGGTCCAGTCTCCTCCGGTTCACGCTCCGACAGGACCGCGCGATAGACGTCGATGTCGATGTTACCGCCGGTCAGGACGACGCCCACCTTCTTGTTTTTCAGCTTATTCTGTTCTTGCAGAAGGGCTGCCAGCGCCGCCGCGCCGGCGCCTTCGGCGACGTGGTGGGTATCCGTGAAGAGATGTCGCATCGCCGCCTTGATCCCGGATTCCGGGACGGCGACCACCCGCGCGGCGCCGGCGTTGATCCGGCTCACCGCCTCGTCGACCGGCACTCGGCAGGCGAGGCCGTCCGCCATGGTATCGGCGGCGTTGGTCGAGACCGGCTTCCCGGCCCGATAGGAGAGGGCATAGGCGGGCGCCTGTTCGGCGGCGACCCCGACGATGTCCGTGGTCAGCCCGAGCGCGTCGCGGGCGGCGATCATGCCGCAGATTCCCGAGCCCAGCCCGATCGGGACGTAGACGGTGTCGAGGTCGGGCACGGCCGACAGGAATTCGAGCGCGTAGGTGCCGACACCGCGGATCAGCAGGTCGTGGAACGAGGGCACCATGTGCAGGCCGCGCTCCCGAGCGAGGCCGCGGGCATGTTCCAGCGAGGCCTGGAAGTCATGGCCGTGCTCGATCAGCTCCGCGCCCTGGGCGGCCATGGCGGCGTTCTTCTCCCGGCTGTTGCCCTCGGGCACGACGATCACGGCCTTCAGGCCGTTGCGGGCGGCGGCGACCGCGACGCTCTGGCCGTGATTGCCCCGGGTGGCGGCGATCACGCCCGGGCAGGCGGGCTCGCGGCGCTTGAGGTCGTCCAGATAGACGAGGCCGCCGCGGATCTTGAAGGCGCCCACCGGGGTCGTGTTCTCGTGCTTGACCCAGACCTCGGCGCCGACCCGCGCCGACAGGAGCGGCCAGGCGATCTGCGGCGTTGGCGGCATCACCGAATGAACCAGGGCGGCGGCGGACTCGAGGGTGGCGCGGTCGATCATGCGGGTGAGCCTCCGGTGCGGCCGACTTTTGGCGTCGCGTCAGTGCGCATGGCGGTGGGCCAGGTAGGTGCCGCCGATCACCGCCGCCGCCGCGACGACGATCGGCCAGGTGATCGGCTCGTCGAGCAGAACCGCTGCGGCGGCAAGGGTCAAGACCGGCTGTGCGAACTGCCAGACGGCGATGCGCGCCACGCCGGCCTTGTCCATGGCCAGGAACCACAGCGCATAGCCGGCGAGGGACGACAGGAAGGCGAGCCAGGCGATGCTGGCCCACCCACCCAGCGGCACCGCCGACCAGTCGGTGCGGTCGAACAGGAAGGCGACGGTCGGCACGAGGATCAGCAGCGCGGCCGCGAGGCCCCAGAAGGTCGATCCCCAGCTGCCGATCACCGGCGACAGGCGCGCCCCTGCCACGTAGCCCGAGGCGCACAGGCCGACGCCCGCCAGGATGATCAGGTCCCCGATCAGGTAGTTCGTCGAAATGGCGAGTTCGGCCGCCGGCCGGCTGAAGACGACGAGTACGGCGGTCCCGGCGATGGCGATGGCGGCACCGAGCCACCAGCCGGGCTTCAGCCGGCGGCGCTCGATGAGCGCGGCGAACAGGCCCGTGTAGACGGGAATCAGCGCCATGATCAGCGCCGCGTGGCTTGCATTGGCGAGCGCGATGCCGAGCGACAGCATGCCCGGCCAGATCGCGAAATTGATCCAGCCGGAATAAACCAGCAGCAAGCGGTGTCCGGATGTCGTCGGGAAGGGCAGGCGCAGCGCCAGCGCGATGCCCAAAGCCACGAAGCCGGCCAGCATCGACCGGAAGGTCCCCGCCGTGATCGCGTCGATATGGGCGACCGCGAACTTGTTGGCGATGGCCGTGCCCGACCAGAAGATCAGCGTGACGCCGACCGCGACGATCGCCGTCGCCGGCATCGCGCCGCTGCCGCCGAGGGTTGCCGGGCGGGCGGTCATACCGTGATCCGGCCCTCCAGATAGGGTGTGCAATGACCGGCCATCGTGACCCTCGTGCCACTGTGCCGGCACCACAGCGTGCCGCCGCGCTTGGAGACCTGCCGCGCCAGCAGGTCGGTCTTGCCCAGCCGTTCCGCCCAGAAGGGGATCAGGATGCAATGGGCGGATCCGGTCACCGGATCCTCGTCGACCCCGGCGCCCGGCGCGAAGAAGCGCGAGACGAAGTCGCAGTCGTCGCCGGGCGCTGTGGCGACGATCAGCGGAGGGTCGAGTCTGGCAAGAGCGCGGAAGTCGGGCTCGAGCGCGACGACCGACGCCGCGTCCCCGAACACCGCGACGATATAGCGGCCGACCTGGATTTCGACGGGCGTCGCCCCCAGGGCGTCGGCTAGGCCCGGCATGTCTCCCGGGGCCGGCGGCTGGGCGGGGAAGTCCATCGACAGCCGGTCGCCGTCGCGGGTGACAGTCAGCGGGCCGCTCCGGGTGTGGAAGGTGACGCTGTCGGCGTCTGGGATCAGGCGGTTGAGCACGACATGGGCGCTGGCCAGGGTGGCGTGGCCGCACAGGTCGACCTCGATCGCGGGCGTGAACCAGCGCAGATCGTAGTCGCCGTCGTCGCGGCGGACGAAGAAGGCGGTCTCGGAGAGATTGTTCTCCGCCGCGATCGCCTGCAGCCGGTCGTCCGGCAGCCATGCTCCCAACGGACAGACGGCGGCCGGGTTGCCGGCGAACGGCCGGTCCGCGAAGGCGTCGAGCTGGTAGATCGGGATCGTCGTGCTCATGACGGTCTGCTTTGTATGGTGGAATTGTATCGGTCCATGAGCCGGGCCAGGTCCTGGTCGCCGCCGCGATCGGAGCTGTGCAGGGCGGCGGCCACGGCAAAGCGGTCGGCCGGCGGCCGGTTCTGCGACAGCTTCATCTTGCCCTCGATGTTAGTGACCGCGATTTCGATGCCGATAATCGCCGAGAGCATCGCCTCGCGAAAGCGCTCCGGCGTCTCCGCCAGAGTCCAGGGCCGGTCCCGCTCCGCCTCGAACCGGTCGGCGAGGCGCGTCACGAGGGCCTCGAGCCTGGCCGGTTCGCGGAAGGTCTCGGCGCGGCCCCGGACATGAACGGCGCCATAGTTCCAGGTGGGCACCGCGGGTTCGGCGCCGTACCAACGCGGGGAGACGTAGCCGTGAGGGCCCTGAAAGACGACGAGCACGGTCGCGCCCTCCAGCAAGGCGGTCTGCGGATTCGCCGTCGCCGCATGGGCGTGGAGCGTGAGCGCGCCGTCCTTTGCGCGGTCGAACAGGAAGGGCAGGTGCGACACGATAGCCCCGTCAGGACCGCTGGCGACCAGCATCCCGAACGGCTCGGCCTCGACGAAGGCGCGGAGCCGTTCGGGATCAGGCTCGGCGAAGGCGGCCGGGACGTACATCCCTCACGCCTGCCAGAACGGCTTTCGCGCCTCCTGGAGCGCGTCGGTCTGCGAGACGCCGATGTCCTTGAGCATGCGGGGATCGAGGCGTGCCAGCTGGCGCCGCTGCGCATAGCGGTCCAGCCAAGTCAGGAAAAGATCGGTCGCAAACTCCAGGCCAAAATGAAGGGGCCGGGGGCCGGACCGATGCGTCCGGCGTGGCCGCCGGATTGTATCGATCCAAAAACTCATGATCGTCGGGCTCCAAGTTCGGTCAATGGGGCGGAATTGCCAATTTGTATCGCTGGATTGACGATATTGTTGACTCCAAAATGAAGTCAATATAAACATTGAACCATGACAATATGGATTCCCCCCATCGACGCAATCACCGGCCCCCGATATCAGGCCATCGCGACCGCCATTGGCGACGCCATCGAACAAGGAACCCTGAAGCCGGGTGACCGCCTGCCCCCCCAGCGCGACCTTGCGTGGCGATTGGGCGTCACCGTCGGGACGGTGAGCCGGGGCTACACGCTTGCCGAACAGCGGGGACTGGTCAGCGGCGAGGTCGGGCGCGGCACCTTCGTGCGCGAGGCGGCGGCGTCCGGTACCGGGGCGCTGCTGGGGCCGCCGGACAGCAGTGTGGTCGATCTGGGCATCAACGCGACCATGTCGGCCTACCATGGTGAGGTGTTGTCTCGGACGCTCCAGGAAATCGGCCGGGCGTCGCACCTCGAACGACTGTTGCGCTACATGCCCGGCGCCGGCCATCCCGAATACAGGGCGGCGGGAGCGGCGTGGATTGCGCAGCTCGGCATCGAGACGTCGGGCGACCGCGTGGTGCTCACCAACGGCGCGCAGCAGGGCATCGCGGCGACTTTCGCGGCGCTGCTCGGCCCCCGCGAGCCGGTCCTGTGCGAGGCGTTGACCTATACCGGCGTGATCGACAACGCCCGTCTGTTCGGCCATCCGCTGGTGCCGGTCGACATGGATGAAGAGGGCGTGATGCCGGACGCCTTTGATGCCGCCATATCGGAGAGCGGCGCCCGGGTCGCGATCCTGCAGCCGACCATCCAGAACCCCACCGCGGCCATGATGGGCGAGGCGCGCCGGCGCGAGATCGTCGCGGTCGCGCGCAAGCGGGACCTCGTTTTGATCGAGGACGATGTCTACGGGCTGCTGCCGCCTGAGCGGCCGGCCCCGATCGCGGCCCTCGCGCCCGAGCGGACCATCTACCTGACCAGCGCGTCCAAGGCGATCGCGCCGGGTCTGCGCGTCGGCTGGCTCCATGCGCCGGCCGCCTATGTCGAACGCCTCGTCGATGCGGTCTACGGCATGAGCGCGTCGATGCCGGCGCTGATGCAGGAAGTGGCCCGGCGCTGGATCGAGGACGGCACGGCGCGCGAGCTGGTCCGCCGCCTGCGGCTGGAGACGGCCGAGCGCCAGCGGATCGCCCGCGAGGCGTTGGCCGGGCTCGAGGTCAGCACTCACCCGGCGGCATTCCATGTCATGCTGACCCTGCCGTTGCCCTGGCGGCGCGAGGAATATGCCGACACGCTCCGGGCCCAGGGGGTCCGGGTGATTCCGCTGTCGGCCTTCGCGACGGGCCAGCAGGCGGCGCCCCACGGGGTCCGGATATCGCTGTCGGCGGCGCCCGACCGGCCGGCCCTGGTCGGCGCGCTCGAGCGGATCCGGACCCTGGCGCTCTCGGACGGCGGCTCGCGGCGCGCGGTGATCTGAACGCCCGGTTCGCGTTTCCGGCCAGGGCATCCCGGCCCCGCCGGCGTGACAGGGCCGTCCCCACCCATTAGACAGGGGGGACCGGCTGGCGCCACGCCGCGCCGGCAGTGACGCAGGACGACCAGGGGGCAGTCATGGCGATGCGGCGCTCGATCGGGGTGGTCGGGCTGACCTTCGTCGCGATCGGCGGGATGATCGGATCCGGCTGGCTGTTCGCGCCGCTGCGGGTCGCCAACCAGGCCGGCCCGGCCTCGATGCTGAGCTGGCTGGTCGGCGGGGTCGCGGTGCTGCTGATCGCTCTCGCCTTCGCGGAAGTCTGCGGCATGCTGCCGGTCGCCGGCGGCATCGGCCGGGTTCCCCATTTCAGTCATGGCAACGTGGTCTCGTCGGTCATGGGCTGGACCGCCTGGGTTGGCTACGCCACGACGGCGCCGATCGAGGCGGCGGTGATGCTCGACTACCTGGGCACGCGCGTCCCCGGACTTGAACGGGCCGGCCCGGACGGCGGCCTCACCGGGATCGGGCTGTTGGCCGCCGCCGGGATCCTGGCGGTCACGGTGGCCGTCAATGCCGTCGGCGTGCGGCTGCTGACCGCGGCCAACACGGCGATCACCTGGGTCAAGATCGCGCTGCCCCTGTTCATCTCCGTCCTGTTCCTGGCCGACAGCTTTCACCTCGCCAACTTCACCGACATGAAGGGCGGCTTCGCGCCCGACGGCGCGCGGGGCATTCTCGCCGGCGTCTCGACCGGCGGGGTGATCTTCGCCTTCGTCGGCTTCCGCCACGCCATCGACCTGGCCGGCGAGGCGCGCAACCCGAAGGTCACCGTGCCGCTGGCGCTGACCCTGTCGATCCTGGTCACGACAGCGGTCTATCTGGTCATGCAGGTCGCCTTCCTCGGCGCGGTGCCGCCCGACCAGCTCGGCGACGGATGGGCCAAGCTGGAGTCGACCCATCGCCTGGGGCCGCTGGCGACCCTGGCGACCGGACTCGGCTTCGTCTGGCTGGCCGCGACGATCTATGGCGGGGCCATCATCTCGCCCCTGGGCGGGGCGCTGGTCGCGGCCGGCTCGAATGCCCGGCTGGCGATGGCGCTCAGCCGCAACGGCTTCTTCCCGCGCGTGTTCCAGCGCCTGTCGCGGGCCGGGGTGCCGCTCCTGGCCCTGCTGCTCAACAGCGCGGTCGGCTTCGCCGTGCTCGCCCTGCTGCCCTTCGGCGACATCCTCAGGCTCAACGAGGCGTCCCTGACCCTGTCCTTCTGCGTCGGGCCGCTGTGCCTGCTGGCGCTGCGCCGCCAGCTCGCCTCCCGGGCCCGCGGCTTCCGGGTCCCGGCGGCCTGGCTGATCGGCCCGGCGGGGTTCGTCGTCACCGGCTTCATCGTCTACTGGACGGGCTGGACCACCAACCTCCACCTGTTCATCGCCCTGGCCATCGGCGCGGTCCTGTTCGCCGTGCTGCGCTTTACCAGCCCGCCGCCGGAGCGGGCGCCCCTGGACCTGCGGCAGGCGACCTGGCTGATCCCCTACCTGGCCGGGCTGGCGGTGATCTCCTGGCTCGGCAGCTTCGGCGGCGGGCTCGGCGTGCTGACCTTCGGCTGGGACCTCTTGTGCCTCGCGCTGCTCAGCCTGGCGGTGATGGCGATGGCCGTGGCGGTCCGCCTGCCCGACGCGGCGGTCCAGGTCTATCTGGCCCAGGAGCAGGCGCTCGACACAGAGGCCTGACGGCGCCGCCTTAAATATACAGACCAATCAGTCTAAATTTGGAAGTCCCGCACGGTATGGGCGTGGTCGAGCGGGCCGTGGCCGTGGCCGTATCCCGGCGCCCGGGCGATGGCCTCGAGGACATAGGCGCGCGCGCGGGCGACGGCGGCGGGCAGGGACAGGCCCT
>CAMYMQ010000403.1 GCA_947259335.1 uncultured Alphaproteobacteria bacterium
CGCCACGCGCGCCGGCAGGGTCGCCCAGGGGTTGTCCGCGGGCGTGCGCCAGCAGACGAAGCCGACCCGGCCCCCCGGGCGGGCCGCGGCGCGGAGATTGGCGAAGGCGGCGACGGGATCGCCGAAGAACATCACCCCGAAGCGCGAGAACTGGAAGTCGAAGCGCCCGGCGGGCAGCTCGTGGGTCTGGGCGTCGGCCTCGATGAAGCGCAGGTTCAACTCGGGGATGGTCGAGGCCCGCGCCGTCGCCTTCTGCAGCATCGGCCGCGACACGTCGATCCCGGTGACGGAGCCTTCGGGGCCGACGGCGTCGGCCAGGGCGAGGCTGGTGTCGCCGGTGCCGCAGCCGACGTCCAAGCCGTGCTCGCCGCGCTTGACGGCCAGCCGGTCGCGCGCCGCCGTCCCGAACGGGTCTAGCATCGCATCGATGCGTTTGTGCAGGCGCGCCCATTTCTCGCCCTGGGCGCCGGACCAGAAGGCGATGGCGTCGCTGTTGCCGGTCTGGGCCGGGGGTGGGCTGTCGGTCATGGGCGGGTCCTCATAGCCCGGTGCCGCGCAGGCGGGACCGGTACACCCAGAATATCATCGCGGCCACGAAGGTAATACCGGCGATGATGCCGAGCATCGGCAGCGCCGTGCCGTCGAACAGGATGCCGTTCAGGATGCCGAGGACAGCGCCGGTGCCGTACTGGATCATGCCGTAGAGCGCCGAGGCCGTCGCCGCCATGCGCGGAAAGGGGACGATGCTCGCCGCCATGCTCTGCGGGGAGATCAGGCCGTGGCCGAAGGTCATCAGGAAGATGCCGATCAGCAGCAGCGCCAGGCTCAGGGGAAATCCGAGGCTCAACAGCACGCCGACGACGCCGCCGGTCGTGGCGACCACCGTTCCCGCGGCGATCATCCGGATGGAGCCCATCCGGGGTGCGAGCCGGGCGGTGAGCAGGGAGGTGGCGACGAAGCCCAGGACCGTCGCGCCGTAGATCAGGCCGTAGGCGGTGGGCGAATAGCCGAGCACATTCTGGACGACGAAGGAGGAGCCCGAGATCCAGGTGAACATCGCCGCCGCCGTGAAGCAGCCCGGAAGCGCCGTCACGACGAAGCGGGCATCCGTCAGGAGGGCGAGATAGCCCGCGAAAAAGCGGCCGAAGCGGGCGTCCGCGTCCTTGGCGGGGGCCGATTCGGTAAAATAGAGCCAGGCGATCGCAAAGGTCGCCGCCGCGAAACTCGCGGCGAACCAGAAGACCGCGCGCCAATCGATGTGTTCGACCAGCAGCCCGCCCACGATCGGGAAGACAATGGCGCCGATGCCGAAGCAGGCCATCAGGAAGCCCATGAGCCGGCCCGACCCTTCGAGGCCATACAGGTCGCGCACGACCGCCCGGGCCAGCACGGGGCCGGTGGCCGCCCCGACCCCCTGGACCACCCGCATCGCCAGCACCAGTTCGATCGAGTCGGCGAGGGCGGACACCACGCTCGCGGCGCAGAACAGCGCGAGGCCGGCCAGGGCGAAGGGGCGGCGGCCGAACCGGTCGGCGAGCGGGCCGTAGACCAGGTGCATGAGGGCAAAGCTCGCCGCGAAAACGCTGAGCGTGACCTGGCCCATGCCCGGCGAGCTGTGAAGGTCGCGCATCATCGGGGGCAGCGCCGCCAGCATCAGGTCGATGGCGAGCAGCGGCAGCACGACCAGCGCCACGATCAGCATCATGGTGACGCGCGGATGGCGAGGGGGAGTGGGGGCCGGGGTCAATCGGAGGGCTCGGGTCGGCGGCGGGAGCGGCGACGATAGGAGCGGGCGGCGCGGCGTACAAGCGACGCCGGCGCATGGCCGATGGCGAAAAATTGAACACAACGTGCGCTTTGGTCACCTTGCGGTCGCATTCGCGTGGCTCACATTATCGGCGAACTTCTCGCGGGTAAGCGGAGCGGGTCCCGACGGTGCGAATCTTGATGCGGATGATGCTGGCGTCCCTGGCGCTGATGCTGCTGGCCGGTACGGGGCCGGCGCTCGCGGCGAGCGTCGTGAAGACCAGGCATGTCACCGCCGAGCTGTTGAGCGAGCACGCCGCGCTGGCGCCGGGCAAGACGGCCTGGGTCGCCCTGCATTTCAAGATCATCCCGAACTGGCATACCTATTGGCGGAACCCGGGCGATTCGGGCGAGCCGACGGTGATCGAGTGGAGCCTGCCTAAGGGATATGAGGCCGGCCGGATCCACTGGACGCCGCCGGAGCGGATCCGGGTCGGGCCACTGGCCAACTATGGCTACAGCGACACCGCCACCCACCTGGTTCCGGTGAAAGTCCCGGACGGCGCCGAGCCGGGGTCGACGGTCACCCTGAAGGCCAAGGCCTACTGGCTGGTCTGCGAGCAGACCTGCATCCCGGAGGAGGGCGCCTTCACGCTGTCGATGCTGGTGCTGCCGGGGCCGCCGCAGCCCGATCCGGCCGCCAGGGATATCTTCGCCAAGGCGCGGGCGGCGCTGCCCAAGCCGTCGCCCTGGCCGGCGCAATTCACCTTCCGCGACGGCAGGTTCGAGCTCTCGGTCACGGCCAAGGGGCTGCGCCGCGATGCGATCGAGAGTGTCGCCTTCTTTCCCTATACCCACGGCGTCGTCTCCTACGCGGCGCCTCAATCGATCAAAATAGAGACAGACCGGTTAGTCTTGTCCTCGGCCCGGTCCAAGGCTGCGCTCAAGGACGGCAGTTCGGTCGGCGGCGTGCTGGTCTTCCGGGAAAAGCTCAACGGCGGGACGGTCACCCAGGCCTTCGCGGTGACGGCGAAGCCCGGCGTGATCGCGCCAACGGCGACGGGGACCGCGCTGTCCGTCTGGCGGGCGATCCTGTTCGCCCTGCTCGGAGGCCTGATCCTGAACCTGATGCCTTGCGTGCTGCCGGTGCTGGCGATCAAGGCGCTGTCCTTCGTCAGCCACGGCACCGCCGGCCGGCGCCACATGGGCGCCCATGGCCTGGCCTACACGGGCGGCGTGCTGGCCTGCTTCGCGCTGATCGGCGGGCTGCTGGTCGCGGCCAAGTCGGCCGGGGCGGCGATCGGCTGGGGCTTCCAGCTCCAGGAGCCGGTCTTTGTGCTGCTGATGGCCTGGCTGATGGTGATCATCGGCCTCAATTTCGCCGGGCTGTTCGATTTCGGCGGGCGCTTCGCCGGCGTCGGGCAGTCTCTGACGGAGCGCGCCGGCTATGCCGGCTCCTTCTTCACGGGCGTGCTGGCGGTCGTCGTCGCGACGCCGTGCACGGCGCCGTTCATGGGGCCGGCCATCGGATTCGGGCTGACCCAGCCCTGGTACACGGGCTTGGCGGTCGTTCTGGCGCTGGGCCTCGGCCTGGCATTGCCCTTCCTGCTCCTGAGCGTCAGCCCCGGTCTGCTTCGCTTCCTGCCCAAGCCCGGCCCGTGGATGGTCCGGTTCAAGCAGTTCCTCGCCTTCCCGATGTTCGCGACCGCGGCCTGGCTGGTCTGGGTGTTGAGCCTGCAGGCGGGTGACACGGCGCTGCTCGCCGCGCTGGCCGGCGCGATCCTTATCGCCTTCGCCCTCTGGCTGTTCAAGCTCGGCACGGGCCGGGTGGGCCGGAGCGTCGCGGTGGCGCTGGCCGTGGTTTCTCTGGGGGGCGCGGTGGCGCTCGCCCGCATGGCCGACGGCAGCGTGCCGGTCCCGGTGGCCG
>CAMYMQ010000404.1 GCA_947259335.1 uncultured Alphaproteobacteria bacterium
CCAACGGGTCGACGCCGGCGGCCGTCAGCAGGGCGAAGGCCGCCGCACCGGTGACGCCGACGCCCGCGAGCGGACCCAGAACGGTGCCGGCGATCAGGGCGGCGACGGCGGTCAGGCCGAGCAGCACCCTCCCGTCGAGCGCGAAGGGAGCGACCGCTTCGGCCGCCAGCCGTGCCGCCCCGGCCAGCGACAGAACCGACGCGAACAGCGTCAGGCCGACGAGGATGAGCAGGAACACGGCGGCGGCCGAGATGCCGGCGGAGAAGCCCGGCCAGGCCCCGCCCCGGGCGCGCTTCGAGACGAGGGTCAGGATCAGCACGAAGATCAGGCCGACGACCACCGCCAGCGCCGCCGCCTCGGTCGGGGTCAGCATGCCGGCCTGGATCGGCGCGAGGAAGGCGAGCGCCCCGAGGACGGGGACGAGGCAGCGGAAGACGATGGCGAGGACCTTGCCCCCTTCCGGCGCCCGTGCCGGCGCCGCTTCCAGCTCCAACGGGGCCGGGCGGATCAGGCGCGCGACGCCGAAGATGGCCAGGTAGAGCGCCGACAGGGCCAGGCCTGGCAGCAGCGCCGCCACGGCCAGCCGCACGATCGAAAGCTCGAAGGTCACGGCGACCAGGATCAGGGCGGCCGAGGCGGGCAGGGGAACCCCGAAGGCGCCGCCCGAGAAATAGGCGGCCCGGTCGGGGTCGCCGCGCAGGCCCGCGCGACGGGGTGGCAGGCTCAGGACGGTCCCGGTGTGTTCGAGCAGCGCGCCGAGCCCGATCAGCAGGACGGCGGAGAGCGTGGCATAGGCGGTCACGGCATTCATGACCGTGGCGCCGGTCAGGGCGGTCAGCTTGCCGACGCCGATCAGCAGGGTGAGGCCGACCATGCTCGAGGCGATCAGCGCCAGGCCGGCCGAGACGCCGAGCGCCGTCAGCACGAAAAGCAGCGCGACGACGCCGGCGAGTTCGGCGGTCATCGGCCGCGCACGAGCCGCATGGCGCCAGCGATCAGGACCAGGACCGACGCCGCGAGCACACCCAGCCCGAGCGCGATCTGGATCAGCCCGAACGAGAGCTGCAGGTCCATCGACCTCTCGCCGGCCTCCATCCGCCGGAACGCATTGCCCAGCAGTAACAGGGCGAAGGCCGCGAGAACCACCGCCTCGATCAGGAACAGGAAGGTCGTGTGCAGCGCCGTCCACCAATGGCGGATCGCCGGGGGATGGCTGGGCCCGCCGGAGCGCGCGCCGAGGATGGCGGCCACCGGCAGTCCGATCACGAAGACGCCGGCCAGGATCAGCCCCGCGATCTCCTGCACGCCGCCGATCGGCGCGTTGGCGCCAAGGCGCAGGATCACGTCGGCGACCACCAGTCCGGCCGCGCCGAGGATGCCGGCCGTCGCCAGCAGGATGAAAGGCCAGGCAATGATCCGCTGGGCCCGGCTCGGGCCGGGCGGTTCCGTCTCGTCGGCCACGCGATGCCCCCTCAAAACCGACTGGCGGGCAGCTAACCAGATGATGCCACCCCCGGCAATCGCAACCGGTGGCGCCGGGGCACTCAGCTCGGGGTTTGGCCGTTGCCCAAGCGCCGGCTTGCTGGCAGGATTGTCGCGGTTCGCATCGGGAGGCGCGCATGGCCGGACAGGGACACGACCACGGGGATGGCCACGATCACGGTCATGGGCACGACCACACCGAGCCGCCGTCCGACGAAGCGCTCCGGGTCAAGGCGCTCGAATCGCTCCTGGTCGACAAGGGCTTGCTCGATCCCGCCGCCGTCGACGCGGTCATCGACCAGTATGAGACCAAGATCGGGCCCCGCAACGGCGCCAGGGTGGTGGCCCGCGCCT
Organism: uncultured Alphaproteobacteria bacterium; assembly: GCA_947259335.1. Classification (GTDB taxonomy): domain Bacteria; phylum Pseudomonadota; class Alphaproteobacteria; order Bin65; family Bin65; genus CAMYMQ01. The sequence goes on from CAMYMQ010000404.1 coordinate 1,837, forward strand.
GGGCCGATCCCGACTTCAAGCGCCGCCTGCTGGAGAACGCGTCGGAGGCGATGAAGGAAGTCGGCGTCTCTGGCCTGCAGGGCGAGGACATGGTCGTGCTCGAGAACACGGCCCGGGTCCACAACCTGGTCGTCTGCACGCTGTGCTCCTGCTACCCGTGGCCGGTCCTCGGCCTGCCGCCCAACTGGTACAAGTCCGCGCCCTACCGCTCCCGGGTCGTCCGCGACCCGCGTGGCGTGCTCGACGAATTCGGCACCAAGCTGGGCGACGGGGTCGAGGTGCGGGTCTGGGATTCGAACGCGGAAATCCGCTATCTCGTCCTGCCCGAGCGGCCCGCCGGCACCGAGGACATGGACGAGGCGGCACTGGCCGAACTGGTGACCCGCGATTCGATGATCGGCGTCGCCATGGCGCTGTCGCCGGAATAGGCGGGAAACACGGAGGGTACCCCGATGAACGGCATCCACGACCTGGGCGGGATGGAGGGCTTCGGCCCGATCGTCCGCGAGGAGAACGAGCCCGTCTTCCACGCCGAGTGGGAGGGCCGGATCATGGGCATGACGCTCGCGACCCTGGCGCAGGGTTTCTACAACATCGACGAGATCCGCCAGGAGACCGAGAGGATGGACCCGGTCGAGTATCTGACCAGCGACTACTACACCCACTGGCTCCATACGGCCGAGGAACTGATGATCCAGAAGGGGATCATCACGCGCGCGGAACTCGAGGCCAAGCGGGCCGAGCTGGCCCAGGCGGAGGCCAGCCAGTCATGACCGACCTCGTCCGCGCTGAAATGATAGAGCCGATCCTCACCACCGGGGCGTCGGCGCGCATCGACGCCGACGTGGCCCCGCAGTTCGCGGTCGGCGACGCGGTGATCGCGCGCAACCTGAACCCCCATACCCACACCCGGCTGCCGCGCTACGTCCGCGGCAAGCGCGGCACGGTCGAGCGCGACCACGGGGTTTTCCTGTTCCCGGACACCCACGCGGTCGGGCAGGGCGGCAAGCCCCAGCACGTCTATTCGGTCCGCTTCGAGGCCTCGGAGCTGTGGGGGCCCGACGGCACCCAGGGCGACGCGCTGTTCATCGATATGTGGGACGACTATCTGGAGCCGGCGTGAGCCGCGTCGACATGCCCGAAGGGGGCCTGCCGGACGCCGCCAGTTTGGCCGAGGTTCCGGCCCTGCCCCGCGACGACGAAGGGCCGGTGTTCAAGGAACCGTGGGAGGCCCAGGCCTTCGCCATGACGGTCAAGCTGCACCAGGCCGGGGTCTTCACCTGGCCCGAATGGGTCGACGCGCTGAGCGCCGAGATCGCCTCTGCGGGCGCGGATACGGACAAACCCTATTACGCGCTGTGGCTCGCCGCCCTGGAGAAACTGGTCGCCGGCAAGGGCGTTGCTTCCTTCGCGGAGATGGGCACGCTCAAGGATGCCTGGCGCGATGCCTATCTGGGAACGCCGCACGGGCAGCCGGTGGAACTGAACCGGGGTTAGCGCCCGTTTCGGCTCCGTCACGCCGCGCCGTTCTCCACCAGCCGCTTCGCGATCCGATAGGCTTCCCGGTGCAGCACGTCGGCGAAGGACTCGCGGCGGCGCTGGGGCCAGCGGCTTTCCACGCCGGCGACGCTGATCGCGCCGATCGGTATGCCCGCGCGTCCCAGGATCGGCACCCCGATGCCGGCGACGCCGCTGACCAGTCCGGCGCTCGCGTCGGCATAGCCGGCGCGCCGCGCGACCGCCAGATCGGTCTCGATCTTCGCGCGGCCGCGGTTGCGGCACTCTTCACGGGAGTTGAACAGCAGGTCCACAACGGGTCCCCGGTCCTCGTCAGGCAGGGCCGCGAGGATCGCGAGCCCGGCGGCGCCGAGCCCCAGCGGCCGCCGGTCGCCGATGTCGACCAGGAGCGGCTTGACCGGATAGCTGCCCTCGCGGCGGTCGACGCACAGGGCGTCGAGGCCGTCGTGGAGGAACAGGAAGGCGGTGTCCTCGGTCTCTTCCGCGATACGGTCCAAGGTGGCGCTGCCGGCCTCGGCAAGGAGCCGGCGGCTGGGCAGCAGCGACATCAGGAGTGGCAGGCCGCCACCGAGGTAGTAGCGCTGGCGGTCGCGCGGCTGGCGGACCCAGCCGAGCGACTGGAGGGTCCGGCACAGCCGGTGGACTGTGGCCCGGCGCAGGCCGGTGGCCTGCGTTATGTCGATCAGGCGCACGCCGGTGTCGCCGCTCGCGGCGATGACCTGGACGATGGCGGCGGCCCGGCGGAGACTGTTGACGTCGCCTCGGGAGGGTTGCAGGGCCTGGTCCATGGGTCGGAACTCGCCTCGATACAATTCCGAATAACGGAACAATCTATAGCAAAGTCACGATTTGGAGAGAAGGCCTCTCTAATAATCCCACTGAACGGGACGATGGGTGAGCCCGAAGACGCCAATCCGGAGGAGCGACCATGATCAGAACGACCACCGATGCCGTCCGTCACGGCTATGCCGAGCAATATTATCCGACCACCGAGGAACTGAAGCCGGACGAGATGCGGATCGTCGCGCTGGGCACCGGCCGACCGTTCCTGCGCCGCTCGCAGGCCAATGCCTCGTGGCTGATCGAACTGGGCAACGGCGACAAGTTCATCTTCGACTTCGGCTTCGGCAGCCAGATGAACTTCACCGCGCTCGAGATCCCCTATCAGGACATCACCGCCTATTTCTGCACCCACCTGCACACCGACCATGTCGGCGACTTCGGCCAGATCTGGGTGGGCAGCTGGGCCGGCGGCCGGCTCAAGCCGCTCGAGGTCTACGGCCCGTCGGGCCCGGAGCCCAAGTACGGCTTCAAGCATTTCGCCGAGAAGCAGATGGAGTCCTATGCGTGGGACACCGAAAGCCGGGTCAGCGCGCTTCCCGCCATCGGCGCCGAGGTCAACGCCCACGAGTTCGACTATTCCAAGGTCCACGTCATCTACGACCACAACGGCGTGAAGATCACGAGCTTCCCGGCGGTCCACATCTACGGCGGGCCGGTCAGCCTGCGGCTCGACTGGAACGGCCTGTCCTTCGTCTACTCGGGCGACACCACGCCCAGCCAGTTCATGATCGACAACGCCCAGAACGTCGACGTGCTCGTCCACGAGACCTTCAACACCGTGGGCCAGCTGATGGAGCGGTCGGGCTACGACGAGCGCACCGCGCGCGCCATCGGCACCAAGATCCATTCGGACCCGGGCGAGGCCGCCTATGTCATCGCCCAGTGCAACCCGCGTCTGTTCGTCGCGTTCCACTTCTTCAACGACTTCGACACGGCGCCCGAGATGGAAAGCGAGATCCGCGAGCACTGGAAGGGGCCGCTGGCGCTGGCGACCGACTTCATGACCATCAACGCGACCAAGGAATACGTCATCACGCGGATGGCCAAGGTGTCCGACCACGTCTGGCCGAACAAGGCCAAGCACAAGGATTTCGGCAAGGCCGAACGCAAGCCGCCGATGCCGATGGCGGACTGGCTGCGCGAGAAGCAGATCTTCCCGAAGTTCTGATCGCGGAATATTTTGTCGCTGGTCTAGGCGAGACGCCGCCGGTTCCCCAGATCTTTGGGGCCGGCGGCATTTCGTTCCGGTGCGGCCCTGCGCGGCCGTTGTCTTTTTCGAGGCACATCGACGATGACCACCCCCGACCGCCCCGCCGAATCCGGCGAGGCCGCGACACCGGGCCCCCGCGCCCGCGTTACCCTTCTGATGATCGTTACCGCCCTGGCCGGCGTCACGCTGGCGATGATCTGCGCCGACGCGACCATCGGCGCGCTGGTCTGGGCCATGCTCGAGATGGCGGGCATCGGACAGGCCGCCATCGGCTGGACCGAGGTCGCCCTGCTCGTGCTGTCGCTGGTGCCGGCGGCCTGGCTGTTCCGCGAGGCGCTGATCAGCGAGCGCGAGATGGCGGACTGGGCGTCCCGCGGCACATCCGGCTGACGCGCGCCTGCGCCGGCCGCACGGCCGCGCGAACAAGCGG
>CAMYMQ010000405.1 GCA_947259335.1 uncultured Alphaproteobacteria bacterium
CAGCGACGACCGCGCCGACCCGTCGGCGGCGGACCGGGTGCGGGCCGTGACCCTGATCGCCAACGTGCTGTCCCGCGCGGCGGTCGGCCAATACGCAATTCTGGGGCCGAAGGAGATCCCGAAGCACTGGCGGCGCTTTCACGCCCTGTGGCGCGCCGGCAAGACGGTCGGCCTCGTCCGCCTCTATCGCGGCTCCCGGTCCAGGACGGGTCGCGCGATCTACTCGGCGGCCGCCGGCGCCGACTTCGACCGCTGCAAGGGCGCCTACCAATCCGGTGTCAAACGGGGCGACGGGCCGGACGATCCGGTCACCTTCTTCAGCCGCTGCTCCGGCAAGCTGGACTGGTCGATCTTCTACGTCCTGGTCGGCCCCGACAAAGGCGGCACGACCTATCTCGTCGGGCTGTTCAGCCCGGACAAGAACGAACCGCTGGCGCTGGGCGAACGCATCCGGCGCGCGCTGACCGCTATCGTCATGAAGAAGCCGGGCACGGCCAGGAAAGAGCCGGAGACATTCGAACAATGAAGCATTTTGTCATTCTGCCTCTCGCCCTGCTCTGTTGGGGTTGCGCCAACACCATCGAAGGGTCCAGCGCCGACGTGAACGCCGGCTTGATCCCGGCAAGCACGAACGGCCAGACGAAGCTGGGGGCTTTTACGTGGTTCTACATCGCCTCCTACATGCGGCGGTGTCACGGTCACGCCTCCCCGCGCGGCGCGATGTGGGCGGCGGCGGCATCCGGGCTGGGCGTGGTCTACTTCTTTCGAAAGGGGCCTCCCTCCCAGACGTCCGGGGCGGAAGGCCGGCAGCGCGCGGCCGCGCTGATGGACCATGGCTACAAGGGGCGATACCGGGAATTCAATCCGCCCGGCGCCTGCCGGGCGACCACTCGGCTCATCGCCAACTACTACCGCCGGGAACCGCCGACGGACAGACGGCAGATATGGGACCTCGCACTATCGGCCCTCAAGAGTGATCGCGCCGGCCGGACATTCCTCGCGCAGTTGAAGGCCCGCAGACACGTCGGGCGACGCCGGCCGACCCAGCAGCGCCGGCGGTTCCGGCGCGCGATCCTGAAGCCCTCGGAACAACAGCTCCCGATCGGAAAATGACGCGCCGGCGGCTACGGGCGGTCGGCGCGCCCGGACTATTCTCAGTCCTCGGCGACCAGTCCCGCCGCCTCGATCCCGGCGATGGCGCAGGCCGCGTCGTTGTCGGACGTGTCGCCGCTGACGCCGACACCGCCGACCACGGTGCCGTCGGCGTCCTTCGCCAGCACGCCGCCGGGAACCGGCACGAGCTTGCCGCCCGACGCGTCGATCAGCGCCTGCATGAACATCGGCCGCTCCTCGCCCATCTTGCCCAGGGCGCGGGACGACCGGCCCATGCCAACAGCGCCGTGAGCCTTGCCGAAGGCGACGTTGTAGCGTAGCGGACCGCCGCCTTCCTTGGCGAAGGCGATCAGGTGCCCGCCATCGTCGAGCACGGCGACCGTGAGCGGGTTGAGCTTCATCTCGTGGCCCTTGTCGAGCGCGGTCTTGACGATTGTCATCGCCCTATCGAGTGTCATCTTGGTCATGCGTTTCCCCTGTCGCGATATCGAGCGGGCATCCTGTCCGCCGGTCCAGATCTGGCGCGATCATAGCGGCGCGAACGCGCTTGCCAACCGGCGGGAACGCCGCGCGGGCATCGGTCCGGCGCATGACAGTCGGTCGTGTCGCCCGCCCGGGGATTTGCTATGATGAAACCATGCCCGGTGACACCGGGTGGCTTCCCGTCATGCCGGCCCCAACCCCGCGAGAAGACATGAGCCCTTCCACCGCCCAGCAGGCCAAGGCGGACGCACTGCGCCGCCTCCACAATGCCGACCAGCCCCTGGTCCTCGCCAACGTCTGGGATGTCCCCACCGCGCGGATCGTCGAGACGGCCGGCTTCCCCGCCATCGCCACGTCGAGCGCCGGGGTCGCCTGGACGCTGGGCTACCCGGACGGCCAGCGGATCAGCCGGAACGAGATGCTGGAGATCGCCGGCGGCATCGCCAACGCGGTTGCGCTGCCTGTCACCGTCGATCTGGAGAACGGCTACGGTTTCGACGCCGACGCGATCACGATGACCGTCGCGGGGTTGATCGCGGCGGGCGCGGTCGGCCTCAACCTGGAGGACAGCGACGGCCGCAAGGCCCATGCAGTCTATGAGTTCTCGCACGCGGTCGAGCAGATACGGGCGGCACGCGCGGCCGCGGAGGCCGGCGGCGTGGACGTGGTCATCAATGCGCGTACCGATGTCTTCTTCCCGACCAACAAGGGGATCGAGGACCGGACCGCCGAGGCGATCAAGCGGGGCAATGCCTTCCTCGAGGCCGGGGCAGATTGCGTCTTCGTCCCCTTCATCGCCAAGCCCGATCTGATCGCGACCCTGGTCAAGGAGATCGACGGCCCGGTCAACATCCTCGCCGGCCCGGGGCTGCCCTCGATCCGCGAACTCGCCGACCTGGGCGTGAAGCGGGTGAGCATCGGCGGCGCCTTTTCCCGCCTCGCCTACGCCGCCGTGCGGAAAGCGGCCGAGGAGCTGCGCGACGCGGGCACTTACGGCTTCATGGACGGCGACATCCCGCATATGGAACTCAACGCGCTGCTCGACGGCTGACCGTCACCGCCGGTCTCCCGTACGCGCGGACCTGCCGCCGGTGGATGGCAAGCCTGCGATCTTGGCTGGATCACGGACAGGACTGCGCCGGTATTCAGGGTCTGCCGGGCCGGAGCGTCCCCGGAGCTTCCCAAGGTACGCAGAAATGCGGGCCCTTGCCTGCGCTGTACCTCCGGTGTCGGATCCTCCCGAAGCGCCGGGAACGGCAACCTAGGAGACCTGATGCACGGACGGCGGAGCGTCGGGACCGGTCGGCCGCTGCCGGGCGTGCGCCGTCGTGCGTTCGGCGAATTCACCGATCGCGGTCAACGCGCGCGCCGCGTTCGGCAGGAAGGGAAACAGAGAAAAGATGTGCAGCCGCTCGTCGTAGAGCTCGAGAGTTGCCTCGCCGCCGTGCGCCTGGGTGCGTTCGGCCAGGCGGACCGCTTCGTCCACCAGAACCTCCTTGCGTCCCGCCTGGATCAGAAGTGGCGGCAGGCCCGATAGATCGCCGAATATGGGGGATACCAGCGGATCGTCCGCCGCCCGCTCCTGGAAGTAAGAGCTGACCATATAGGCGAGCGTATCAACCTCGACGATCGGATCATCGCCGTCGCGGCGATGAATGGTCTCTCCCTTGAGCGTGCAGTCGACAAACGGCGACAGGACCACGATTCCCGCGGGCAGCGGGGTGCCGGCGTCGCGCAGGGCGATGGCGGTCGCGAGGGCAAGGCCTGCCCCCGCCGATTCGCCGCTGAGCAAAATGTCCTCCGGCGCATGGCTTTCGAGCAACCAGCGGTAGGCCGCCAGCGCGTCATCCAGCCCGGCCGGAAACGGGTGCTCCGGCGCCAACCGGTATTCGACAGCGAGACAACGCCCATCGACGGCACGGGCAAGCCGCTCCGCGTAGTCGACCGAGCAGGCCGCCGAGCCGAAGCAGAAACCGCCGCCGTGAAGATGCAGGACCGTCCGGGTGGTCCGCCGGTCCCGCGGCTCGATCCAGAGGCCCGATGCCTCGCCGATCGGCACTTCCGTGACGCGCGTATCCGCCGATGGCTCGAACTGGCTGAAAAAGCGGTCGTAGCCCCGGCGCAAGCCCAGCAGGCCGCCCGCCTCCTCGTCGGTGGTGAAAAGGTCGTGCCACAAGTCCCAGGCGCGTTGCTGTTCGGGGCTGTCTTCCGGAAAGCGCCGCCGGATGCCGCGTTTGTCGGGCGCAATCGTCTCCGCGCGCCCGGCCGCCACCGGGTTGTACCCGTAGAGCCATTTCCAGATGGTCGTCGCCAGCGGATCGATCTGGGCGAGCCCCTTCATCCGGCCGTTTCGGGCGCGGATCTGCACCGGGTCCTTCTCGAGCCAGAAGATCGACGTCGCTCGGGCTGCCGCCTGAACCTTGGTCGTGCGGGGCCGACGGCGAATCTCATAGTCCGCCAGCGCCGCCTCCACGGCCCCGGTGCCGTGGCGCTTTAGACATTCGACCAGCACCCAGGCGTCCTCGATTGACTGACACGCCCCCTGTGCCAGATAGGGCAGCATCGCGTGGGCCGAATCGCCCAGCAGCGTGACCCGACCGAAGGTCCAGCGGTCGAGAGGATCGCGGTCGTAGAGGCCGGTGATAAAGGCCTCGTCGACCGCATCGATCAGCCCTTTCAGCCGAGGATTGGCGTCGGCGAAGGACGCCCGCATTTCTTCCAGGTCGCCCGCGTCGCTCCAGCTTTCCTTGTGCACTTCCGTCGCCGGGACTACGCCGCCGAAATTGAACTGTTCGCCCGGGCGGACCCAATAGGCCCAGACCATACGGTCACGGCCCGCATAGCCGTAGAACCGCTCCTTGAAATCGTATTGCGCGATGCGATCGGCGGGGACGAGCGCACGCCAGACCAACTTGCCGGAAAAACTCCTGTCGTCGGTGATCCCGATCGAATGACGCACCGCGGAATGGATGCCGTCGGCGCCGATGAGCAGATCGCCGCGCACCGTCGAACCGTCTTCGAGATGCGCCGTCACGCCTTGAGAATCCTGAGAAACCGAGGCCACGCGGGCTCCCAGCCGCAGGATGTCCGGCGGCAGCGCGGCCGACAACACATCCAGCAGGTCGGCGCGGTGGAACTGAAAAAAGGTCTCGCCATACCGGGCTGCCGCGTCGGGTCCGAGCGGGAAATCCGAGATCAGGTCACCGGTTTCGAACGAAGCCACACGGAAGGACACCGGCTTCACGCCGACGGCATCGATCGCATCGGAGAGGCCCAGTTCGCGCAGCACGACGGTGCCGTTGCTCGACACCTGGACGCCGGCGCCGATCTCCCGCAGCGCCTCAGCCTGCTCCAGGAGGACGGTTTCGATACCAGCCTTGTTGCAGGCGAGCGCGGTTGTAAGGCCGCCGATTCCGGCCCCAACAATAATTGTCCGCATATGTCTGTCCTCCCCTTCGGCCGGCCGGGTTCCCCACAACGGACCAGGCGAGTACCGAGCTACCGCAAGCTAGCCAGATTGGGGACCGAGTTCAAACGACGGCACCAACCCGGCAGACCAGAGCCCGGACGACCGGGCCAGTTTAATCAAGTCACCAGCTTGATGAGCTCCCGCTTCATCACCTTGCGGGTCGGCGTCGCCGGCATCTCGTCGATCACTTCCAGCCGTTCCGGCCAGCGCAGCTTGGCGATGCCGCTTGCCGCCAAGTGCCGGGTCATGTCCTCGAAGGTGAAGGCCGCCCCGGGCTGTAGGGTGACGAACAGGCAGGCGCGCTCGCCATAGACCGGATCGGGCACCGGCACGATCGCGGCCTGGACCACGGCGTCATGGTCGACGATGGCATATTCGATCTCAGCGGGATTGATCTTGATGCCGCCCCGGTTGATCACGTCCTTCACCCGGCCCGTGATGCGCACGTAACCCGCGGCGTCGATCTCTGCAAGGTCGCCGGTGCGGAACCAGCCGTCCGCCGTGAAGGCCTCCGCGTTCGCCGCGTCGTTGCCGACATAGCCGGGAAAGACGCTGAAGCCGCGGATCTGGAGCTGGCCTTCGGTACCCGGCGGCAGGGCCGAATCCGCATCGTCGGCGACCCGTGCCTCGAGGCCGGGCGTGGGCAGGCCGATAGTCGTATGGCGCCGCTCGGCCGGGGCATCATGGGGCACGAAGATTGTCATCAGCGACTCGGTCATGCCGAAGAGCTGGCCGACCCTGGCATTGCCCAGCGCCGCTTCCCAACCCCGCGCGAGCTCGGGCGGAACCAGCGCGCCGCCGAGATAGACGGTCCGCATCGAGCCGAGGTCGCGGCCCCGGTGCAGGCCTTCCTTGAGAATGTTGGCGACATGGGCGGGCGCGCCGAACATGATCGTCGCCCGGTGCCGCTCGATGGCGTCGAGCAAGGCCTCGGGGCTGAAGACCGGCATCAGCACGGCGGTCGCACCGGCGACCAGGGTCGCGGTCATCGCGCCCAGCCCGAAGATATGGGTGAAGGGCGCGGCCGAGAGCACAGCATCGCCCTCGACCATGCCGAGGACCGGGTTGGCCCGGTGATTGTTGGCGAGCGCCGCTTCGTGGTCGCGCAGCACGGCCTTGGGCGCCGCCGAGGTGCCCGAGGTGAAGGCGAGAACCAGCGGATCCTCCGGCCCCGGCGCCGCCCGCGGTGGCCCGTCGGAGCCGTTCGCCAGGGCGAACAGACCGTGGGTGCCCTCGGGCGCCGCCTCGGCCGCGACGATGACATGGTCGAGCGACGGCAGGCGGCGGCACAGTCCCAGCATGGTTCCCGGCGCGTCATAGGCCTCGGTCGCCGGGCCGCAGATGACGGCCCGGGCCGCACCGTGCCGAAGCAGCGGTTCGATCTCGCCGCCCCGGTAGGGCATATGCAGGGTCGCGGCGACCGCGCCCAGCCGGGCGAGGCCGTAGAAGGCGATCAGGAAGGCAAAGCTGTTGGGAAGCTGGAGGCCGACGACATCTCCCTTGGCCAGGCCAAGCCGGGCGAGGCTCCCGGCCAGCCCGACCGCGCGGGCGTGCAACTCGCGATAGCTGATCGCACCGTCCGGACCGATGGCCGCGGGCCGGTCCGGCATGGCCTCGGCCTGCCGGTCGAGCCACGCGTTCACGGTGTCGGACCGCCACGAGCCTTCGGCGCGATAGCGGCGCTTGTCTTCGTCGGAAACCCTCGGCGCGTGTGCGATGCCGGTCATCGGACCTAGCCGGTCAGGCGCTCGTGCGCTGGCCGTCTGCCGCGGCCCCGAGCAAGCCCAGACGGGTGAGGAAGGCCCGGCTTCGGCCGGCGACCTCCTCCGGCTTCTCGAGCTGCATGAGATGGCTGGTTCCCGGCACGATATCGACCTCGTAGCCCCAGGTTTGGCCGATATGGGGCAGGACAAGCGACGGCGACTTGGCGCCCTTCGCCTCGGGATCGCTCGACAGGATCAGGATACGGTCGCGATGATCGGCCAGCGCGGGCAGCTTGCTCCACAAGGTGGAGTCGGCGTTCGACGCATAGAGCGCGGACTCCAGCGCCCTCGGACAGGCCAGCGTCCAGCCGCCGCGCTCGGTATCGGGCCGCAGGATCGATCGGGCGATCAGGTCGTGGCTTCCGGGCGCCCATCCCGCCAGGCTGCGGGTCGACCGGAACGCCTCGGCCAGGTCGGCGGGGTCGTTGAAATGATCCGGCCGCTCGGCGGCCCAGCCGGCCATCATGTGTTCGAAGCCGACCGCCTGGTCGCGCAGGGCCTCGCCCTGCCCCGGCACGATCGGCGGGTCATAGAGGACCACCGCGTCCCAGTGCCAGCCGAATTCGTGGGCATGGTGCAGGGTCGTGAGCGCCGAGGCGGAGTGATAGAGGCCGGCCGTGGGCTTGGCGCCGAACAGGCACGGGATCTCGTGCCGGAGCATCTCCCAGTCCCGCACGAAGCCGTAATAATCGTTGTTCGGCGGGTCGTTCAGCGGGTTCTCGCCGTGATTGCGGAGGTCATGGAGGATGACCTCGCAGTCGTCGAGAAAATACCGCCAGAAGGCGTAGTAGCCCTCGATGGCGAAGCCGTTGCCGTGGCTGAGCATGACCCGCGGGCCGTCGAGGTTGCCGAGTTGCCGGACGCGGATGACGGCGCCGTCGGAGCTGCGGAGGTCGACGGTGCGATACGGCTTGGGCGGCTCGAGCGTTTGGGACGTCATCGGGTCAATCGGTCTCCTGGATCAAAGCGACGGCAGGCGGCGCAAGGCGTAGAACGCCTCGCGCACGGCGTCAAAGATTTCGGCGGTGCCCAGCGCCTGCATCCAGCCCTGCCATTGGAAGCTGGCGAGGACGGTCCAGTCGGCCACGGGGTTCTGGGGCAGGCTCTGGGCCCATTTGGCCAGTCCCTGGGCGTTGAACAGCGCGATGATCACGATCCCGACCGCGAGGATGACCGAGGCGGCGCGCACGGACGACAGGTGCATGCCGTGAGTGAGGTCGAGCTCGCTCTTGTGGCGGGCATAGGCGTCTTCGGAGACGCGGCGGCGGCTGTGCTTCGGGCGTGGCATCACGGTCTCCTAGAACTGGAAGTAGATGAAGGGGGCGGCGTCATCGAGACCGAAGGCGTCGATGACCGCGATGAACAGGCCGCAGAACACGGCACGGACAATCAGCGGACTGCGCGAGAAGAGGCCTTCCGCCCGCCCCAGCGTATCGCGCGGCGCGAAATGGATCAGGAGGCCGGCGACGATCAGCGCCAGGTTGAGCGGCGTCGCCAGCTCGACCGGCGCCGACCAGTTGGCGAAGCCGGCGATATAGGTCAGCGCCTCGCTCATGGTCCGGGCCCGGAAGAAGATCCAGGCCAGGCAGACGAAGTTGAACACCAGGAAGACCGACAGCAGGTGCGAACGGGTCCAGCCGACCACCCGGTCCGCGCCTCCCAGTGCCCGCTCGACCGCCAGCCCGCCACCGTGGAGCGCGCCCCAGATCAGGAACTTCCAGGCCGCGCCGTGCCACAGGCCGCCCAGCAGCATGGTGATGGTCAGGTTGACGTAAGTCCGCGCCCGCCCCTTCCGGTTGCCGCCGAGCGGGATGTAGAGATAGTCGCGCAGCCAGCTCGACAGCGAGATGTGCCAGCGCCGCCAGAAGTCGCTGAGCGACACGGCCCGATAGGGCTGGTCGAAGTTGCGCGGGAAGGTATAGCCGAGCAGCGCGGCGACGCCGATCGCGATGTCGCTGTAGGCGCTGAAATCGCAATAGATCTGGACCGCGTAGCCCCAGACGCCGATCAGCAGGTCGACTGCGCCGTAGCGCGCGGGATCGAAGAACGCCTTGTCGGCCAGGTCGATGGCGATGTAGCTGGCCAGGATCTGCTTCTTGAACAGACCCCACAGGATCAGCAGCATCCCAAGGCCGACCAACACCCGGCTCGGATCGGGCCGCCGGTCGAGCTGGGGGATGAAGTCCGACGCCCGCACGATCGGCCCGGCGACGAGCTGCGGGAAGAAGGAGATGTAGAGCATGACATCCGCGAGATCGCGGCGGGCCTCGATCTTCTCGCGGTAGACGTCGATGACGTAGGAGATGCCCTGGAAGGTGAAGAAGGATATCCCGACGGGCAGGATCACCTCCAGGAACGGCAGGTCGCGCTGCCAGCCGACTTGGTGCAGCACGTCGTCGAGCGATTCCAGGAAGAAGCCGTAATACTTGAAGAAGCCCAGGATCACGAGGTCCAGGACCACGGCGATGGCGACCGCCCGCTTCTTCGTGCTCGCCCGGTCGGTCGTGGCGATGACCCGCGCGGCCAGGTGGTTGATCACCGTGCTGAGGAACAGCAACCCGCAGAAGCGCCAGTCCCAGTAGGCGTAGAAGACGTAGCTCGCCGCCGTTAGGAAATACTTCCGCCACGCCATCCGGCCGATCAGCGACCAGCTGATGGCGAAGACGATAACGAAGAAGATCAGAAAGTTGAGGGTCGGAAAGAGCATCCGGGGAAAGGCGTCGCTGCGGCGCGCAAAATGACCACAATCATGCCTCGAACGCCAGCGTCATGCGGCGCCGGGACGGTCCGGATACAGTGGAAAGCGTGGAGCGGCCGGGACCGGCGCTAGTCGTGGCGCATCAGGCTCTGGAAGAAGGCCTCCGCGCTGACGTCATAGCCGCGCGTCGTCATGTGGACCCGGTCTGCATAGGCCAGCGCCGGGTCCTTGCGGGTCCAGGCGTCCATGCCGCAGCGGCCCATCACCTTGGACCAGTCCCAATAGTAGGCGCCGAGCTGCTTGGCGACGCGCTTCTGGATGCTCCGCACGGTTTCGAGGGCCGGCGGTTCGTGCCAGTAGCACAGATCGTCGCTGCGTTTGGCGATCAGCTTGCCATAGTTCTCCGCATGGCTCGACCGCAGCTTGCGGCATTCGTACTTGTCGCGGCGCGCCGCCGTCCGGCCGCACCAGCGCGGCAGGGTCGCCGAGTCGGGCGCGCCCAGGATCACGAACGAGGCGTTGGGCGCGGCGCTCTTGAGCAGGGACAGGCGCGCCCGGAAGTCGCGCTCATATTCGTCGGGCTTGAGCCGGTAATTGAAGCCCTCGTTGGTGCCATAGGCGACGATGACCAGGGCCGGATCGAGGTGGCGGAACTGCCAGCGCACGATCTTCTGGCTCCAGCGGTCGATGATGTTCACCGTTTCGCCGCTGATCCCGTGGCTGACGTAGGCGACGCCACCCGTCCGCTTGCGGTATAGCGAGACCGACAGCAGATCCACCTCGCCGTCGCCCTCGGGCGAGATCTTGAGGCGGCGGCCACCGGAGGGGACCTTGAAGATGACCCGCGACGGCGCGCGCTTCCGGGCGTCCGTGCGGACGGTGCTGATCTTCTTGCCGTCGACAATGACGGTGAAGGAGCCCCCGTTCTTGCGGCGGACGAACTCGACCTCCACGGAGTGAAATGACTTCAGTCCCTTGGGCTCGAGGATCACCTCGTCCTCGGGGTCGACGCCGCGCAACGCGTAGCCCGTGATGCCCATCAGCGCCTGGCTGACCGAACGCCGGCTGCTCTCGACGTTCCAGCCGAGCGTCTGCATCACGTGGGTCTGGTAAGGCCGGTAGTAGCGGTAGGGCCGCCCCGGCGCCAGCATGCCCCGGCCGGCGTCGCCGAACCGGCGCTGCAGCCGCTCCCGAAGATAGCCGCTGAAGTGATCGCCGGCCGTGTGGCTGTCGCCGAGCTGGACGATGGTCAATCTGTGCTTGTTGGGATTTCTCTTCAGCTTGCGGAGCGAAGCGTAGAACTTGGATAGCGCGCGCCCCATCGACGAACCGAACAGGCCGCTGCCGGCAACGCTGCGCCCCTCTTCCTTCCACCGCTCGCGGGCTTCCTCAATACGGCGGCGAATCAGCGTCTCGCGCTCACGCTCTTCGGCCCGGGGATCGCGGGTGACGGCTTCGATCGCATGCTTGTTCTTGCGGGCCAGCCGGTCGCGGGGCTGGATCGTGACCTTGCCGTCCGCGCGCGCGACACCATCGACCGGCAGGACGGCCGGTCCCGCGGCAAGGGCGATTATTGCGAACGCGGTGAGCGTGGCGCTCCCGATGACCCTGATCATTCCCCCTACTCAGGCAAGAGATTGGGTTGCTTCTTCCTGATAATGCTCAATACGTGCTGCGCGACCCGATCGTACCCCAGGAACGAAAAATGAATCCCGTCGTCGGCCCGGAACCGGCGCCGCCGCCCCTTCGCATCGCTGAAGAAGGCGTCGTAGACGCCCTTGTCGTTCGAGGTCACGTTCCAGGTGGAGATGTAGGTCAGGCCCGTGCGGCGGGCGACCTCCTCGTAAAACTGGTTCAGATACTGGGAATCCTTGGCGACGGTCGCATTGCGCATGATCGGCAGGCCGACCCAGTAGACCGGCACCTTCGCCTCGTTCAGTTGCTTGGCGAAGTCTTCAAGGCGTTGCTTGTAGAACTGCCCCCACTCGTCGGAGCGAAAGCGGATCAATCCCCTGCCGCGCGTCACCATCCGCTGGCGGTCGTTCGCGCCGACCTGAACGATGAAAGCGTCGATCTTGTACTTCTTCAGCAGGCTGACGAGCCAGGCCTGATAGTTGTAGGCGGTGAACCCGCTCGACACCTTGGAGGCCCGGA
Organism: uncultured Alphaproteobacteria bacterium; assembly: GCA_947259335.1. GTDB lineage: Bacteria > Pseudomonadota > Alphaproteobacteria > Bin65 > Bin65 > CAMYMQ01. Next base: position 11,681 of record CAMYMQ010000405.1, read on the forward strand.
TGACCTGCACCGATCTGTCGCGCGCATACTCCCGGTAGATGGCGGCCCACAGGCCATCGGCGAGCGAATCGCCGAACACCACGATGGTGACAGGCTTGCGCTTCGCCAACGCCGTCTTGGGAGCGGCACCGGCCCAACCGGCCGACAGCAACGCCAGCATCGCGCCGGCCAGAAAAATCCCTCCCAGTGCGCGCCGGCTCAACGCCATGCGCGAATTCATCGCAGACCGCATGGACTCATGCTCCCTCTAGTCGCGTTGGTTTGGCTGCAAGCCGGGATGATGCCCTTGCGCATTGTGCGATGCAACCAACTCAAATTTCGAAGCTCGATTCCCGAACCATTTAGATGTTCGGACAGTAATAATCGATTCGGATTTGTGTGTTTAAAATATATGCATCGATTAACCAATTATTAAAAAAGAAATACCGTTAAGCCTTTATTAACCATAACCCGAAAGACCACGTTTACTCTGCTTGTTGGATATTTGGCGTCGGTTCCATGCTTTGATCGACCAACCAGCGCAAGGGTACAAACGGTGCCAAAGCTTTTCCTCGTGACAGGTGGCGCGGGCTTCATAGGCTCCCATCTGTGTGACGCCCTGATCGCCGAGGGCCATCGGGTCCGGGTCCTCGACAACCTGTCGACCGGCCATGCCCACAACCTGCCGCCGAAGGCAGAGTTGATCGTCGGCGACGTGGTCGATCACGACGCGGTCGCGCAGGCTGCGGCCGGCGTGGACGGGTGTTTTCACCTCGCCGCCATCGCCTCGGTTGCCCGCTCCGTCGAGGACTGGCTCGGAACGCATCAGTCCAACCTCGACGGCACCATCAATGTGTTCGACGCCGCGCGGTCGACCCGGCCGGACGGCCCGCCCGTGCCCGTCGTCTATGCCTCTTCGGCCGCGGTCTACGGCGACAACGACGCACTTCCGCTCGCCGAGGCGATGCCGCTCGATCCGCTCACGCCCTACGGCGCCGACAAGGCCGGATCCGAGCTTCACGGCAAGGCCGCCTGGCACGTCTTCGGCATCCCCAACACCGGGATGCGCTTCTTCAACGTTTACGGCCCCCGCCAGGATCCCTTGTCGCCCTACTCCGGCGTTATCTCGATCTTCGCGGAACGCCTCATCGCGGGCCATCCGCTTCGCATCTTCGGTGACGGACGCCAGACCCGCGACTTCATCTATGTCGAGGACGTCGTCGAAGCCCTGGTTTCCGCGATGGCGAACTGCTGCAGTCACGCCAGCGTCTACAACGTCTGCACCGGCTCGCCGACTTCGATCAACACCCTGGTCAGCGTGCTGGAGCGGGTCGTCGGCCGGAAGGCTTTCGTCCAACACGACGCGCGGCGGCACGGCGATATCGACCACTCGTGCGGCGATCCCGCGCGCCTGTCGCGCGACCTCGGCGTTTCCGCCCGTATCCCGATCGACATCGGCCTGGCGCACCTGATCGATTGGCAACGCAGGCTGGCTTCAGCAGCCTAGCCCCGGGAGAGCAAAAGTCATGTCTAACCAGTCGACGCAAGGGCCGTCCAAGGGCCATTCCGCGTCGAAAGCGGCCGCGATCGCGGCCGCCTTCGCGTTGATGGCGCCTGCGGCGGCTACCGCCATGCCGAAGTGGGTCGTGATCTATACCGACAAGGTATCCCTCGACGCGCTTTTCCCCTTCAAGACCATCGTCCTCGACAGCCGCTATCACCCGCGGTTGCGGCCGCTGATCGACCGGGACAAGCAACTGCTCGGCTACATCAGTCTTGGCGAGGTCGAAAAATTCCGGCCCCACTACAAGGTCATGGAACGGCAGGGGATGCTGCTCGGCACCAACAAGAACTGGCCCGACAGCCGCTTTGTCGACGTGCGCGATCCGCGCTGGACCCGGCGTGTCATCGAGGAACTGGTCCCCGCTCTGCTCCACAAGGGCTTCAATGGCATTTTTCTCGATACTCTGGACAACCCGGCCCAGCTCGAACGCGAAGACCCGGTCAAGTACAAGGGCATGACCGCGGCCGCTGTTCGCCTGGTCAAGACGATCCGGCAACATTTTCCGCGCATCGTGATCATGATGAACCGCGGGTACGAGATCCTGCCCCGGGTGGCCAAGGACATCGACATCGTCCTCGGCGAGTCGGTCTACGCCGACTACAACTTCAAGACCAAGACCTATCAGCGCGTTGCCAAGGCCACATACGAGACTCAGGTGAAGTGGCTGAAGGCCGCCAAAGCGCGCGCGCCCGGCCTCAGGATATTCACCCTCGACTACTGGCGGGCCGATGATCCGAAAGGCATCGAGCGCATCTATCGGGTGCAGCGGCGCAACGGGTTCGACCCCTATGTCGCGACGATCAAGCTGACCCGCATCATTCCGGAACCGGTGGCGAAATGAAGCGGTTCCTCACCCTCGTCGTCGCGGTCCTGGTCTCGGGCTACGTCGCGGTCTCCGACGCCCGGTCCGAGCCGCAGGAGCTCCGCCGGCTGATCGTCGGCCTCTATGACGGCCGCGAAATAAAAAGCCCCGAATTCACGCGGGTGCACACCATCGCCACGATGCCGCTCAACCACCTCGGCTTCGTCGTGAAGCAATATGACATCTCCAAGGGCCTGCCGCCGGACGAGGTCGTCGCGAAGGCCCACGGCATCTTCACCTGGTTCCTGTCGCCGGTACGAGCCGACCCGGGCGCCTTCTTGAGCTGGGCCAACAAGCAGGTGGACGCCGGCCGCCGCTTCGTCATTTTCGGCCATCCCGGCGCTGAGCGGTCGGAACTTTCGTCGCTCGACCGGCGACAGTTCGATCTGCTGATGCGGCGCATCGGGGTGAACTGGGAGAACGGCTGGGTCGGTCTGACCTATGACACCCGGGTCAAGACCCTGGATACGCGCCTCTATGAGTTCGAGCGCAAGCTGCCGCTCGTGCTCCCGGCGTATCCCCTGGTCACGCCCTCCGATCCGACCGTTCGCAGCCTGCTGGTGGTCAGCGACAAGTCCAGCGGCCGCAACAGTCACCTCGCGCTGATCGGGCCGATGGGCGCCTATGTCGCGCCGCAGTATGCGGTGTTCCTGAACGAGCGTGGCGACGAGACCCGGCGTGCCTGGTATCTGAACCCGTTCGAGTTCTTCCGTCATGCCTTCAAGACCGACGCGCTGCCCAAGCCCGACACGACGACCCTGTCCGGCCGCCGCGTTTACTACAGCCACATCGACGGCGACGCCTGGCACAACATTTCCCGGGTCGAGGCCTTCATCGGCAAGCATGCCCCCTCGGCGAAGGTCGCCTACGAGCGGATCTTCAAGCGCTACCCCGACCTGCCGGTCACGGTGGGCGCCGTCACGGGCGATCTCGAAACGGGCTGGTACGGCAACAAGGAAGCCGTCGAGCTCGCCCGCAAGATCTATGCGCTGCCGAACATCGAGGCCGGCACCCACACGCACAGCCATCCGTTCGCCTGGGAATTCTTCCACGATACCCCGGCCGCCGCGGAGATTCCCTACCTCAAGAATTACCCGCCCCGGCCCGGCAAGAGCCTGGCGGAATCGGTCTGGGACCCGAAGGCGGTCATCAGCGGCAAGGACGATCACACGGCGAAGCCGACCAAGAAACTCGAGAAATATTACACCCGCCCCCGCGCCTACGCGGTGAAACGCTTCAATCTCAAGGACGAGATAATCGGGTCGATCCGGTTCCTCGAGGAGAAGGTGCTGCCGCCCGGCAAGAAGGTGATGATCGTCCAGTGGTCGGGCGATACCGAGCCGTGGGCCAAGGCGATCGCGATGACCCGCGACGCCAAGGTGCGCAACATCAACGGCGGCGACCCTCGCATGGACGGCGATTTCACGAGCTATGCCTGGGTCGCCCCGCTCGCGCGCCGTGTCGACGACCAGTGGCAGGTCTACAGCTCGGGTTCCAACGAGAACATCTACACCAAGGGCTGGTCGCGGCACTACGCGGGCTACCGGCGCGTCGTCGACACGTTCCGGAACACCGGGTCGCCGATTCGCGTCAAGCCGATCAACATCTACTATCACTTCTACACGGCCGAGCGGAGCGACGCGTTCAATGCCCTGCGCCAAGTCATTGAATTCGCGCGCAAACAGGATATCGCACCGGTCACGGCCAGCCAGTTCGCCGCCATGGTCGACGGTTTCCTCAAGGTCCGGATCGTGCGGCTCGACAAGGACCGCTGGCGCATCGAGAACCGCGACGGGCTTCAGACGATCCGCTTCGACAAGGCGACGCTCAGGGCGGTCGACTTCGCCCGCTCGACGGGCGTCATCGGTCAGCGCTGGCACCAGGGCAGCCTCTATGTGGCGCTCGACGGCACGGTGAGGTCGCCCATCATCGCGACCAAGGCCACCGATGGCGTTGCCGGGACGCCGACGGCGGAACGCCCCTACCTGATCGACAGCCGTTGGTCGGTCCGCGGCCTCGCCTGGGCCGACAAGGCCTTCCGGTTCACCGCCCGGGGCTTTGGCGACGGCGAGTTTCGCTGGCGGGTCCGGCTCCCCGGCCTGTACAGGATTGTCACGACCACCGACGATGGGGACACCGAGACCGTCACCGCGAAGACCGCCACCAACACCCTGGTCTTTCGGGTGAAAACCAACGACACCAAGACCCGCCGCTTCAAGGTCGAACGGATCGGCGAGGCGTCGTGAGGGTCCGTTACTACCTGATCGCGCTGCTGCTGGCCGCGGCCGGCTGGGGGATCGGCTCCCTTCTGATCCCGCGCGGCGGCGAGCTCGCGCTGGTCTATTACAAGGCAGGCCGCTACGAGGCCGCCCGCAAGATCCTCGAAAAGGAACTGAACGAGGGCGAGCCGACACCGACCAACATTCATTACGCGGCCAAGACTTATCTGCGCCTGGGGGAGACCGACCGGGCCTCGGCGCTGATCGAGCGCTACGTTCATTCCCATCCCGACGACGTCGCCGGCCGGCGGATGCTGGGCCGGCTATACAAGGAGGCCGGAAAGCCGGCGCTTTTCCTCCAGAACCTCGAGCAGATCGAGCGGCTCGCGCCCTCGGCCAAGACCCGCATCCTTCTCAAGGAACTCTACTACGAACAGGGGCTGTACAAGCGTTGGGCGGCGATGCTGAAGAAGGTCGTCGACGGCGGCGACGGCTCGCCCCAGGACTATTTCAACCTCGCCCAGTTGATGGCGGCGCAGGGCAAGAAGAAAGAGGCGCTGCGCTACCTCACCGCCCTGCGCGGTCGCGCGCGCCAATCCTTCGGGCTCACGCAGGTCGCTCTTTTCGCCATCCTCGAGATCGATCTGGACCGCCAGGCGGAGGCCCTGGCCGCGGTGCGGGACTATCTCGCGCCGAAGCTGGAGCCGAGCGACGCTCTCTACTTCGCCGATCTGTTCCAGCGGCGCGGTCATGTCGACGCCGCGCTCGACATCCTGCTGCCGTACGCCGACCAGGCCGCGACCAATGGAGAGCTTCTGCGGACGTTGACGACGCTCGAGATTGCCGCCGGGCGCGCCGCGCGCGCGCTCAAGCGCCTTCGGCATCTCGACGAGCTCAACAAACTCAAGCCGAGCCAATTCAATCTGCTGATCACCGCCGCGCTCGCCGCGCGCAACTGGAGCATCGCCAAGCAGGCCTTCGCCCGGGCGGATATCGCTCGGCTCCATCAGGACGTCATCCTGCAGGTTGTCAACGAGGCCGCGAGTCGCGAAGACGTGGACTTCGGCAGGCTGATCGACAGTCGGCTCACCGACGCCTTCAAGCGCGCCAACCCCGTGTCCGCCGCCCGTGTCGCGCTCCTGATCGGCGATCGCCCGGCCGCTGAACGCTGGGCCGATTTTGCGGACAGCCGCAAGGCCCTCACCAACGAGGAGCGGCTCAACCTGATCGCCATCTTCGTCGCTTTGCACGAAACCGGACGGGCTGAAAAGCATCTGCGCGCCGTCGCCAAGGGCGGCGCCGTCCCCGACTATCAGCTCATCCGCCTCGCCACGCTGATGCGCAAGTTCGGAATGACCGCAGAAGGCGAAAGACTGTTCGAACGCCTTTCGGCGACGCGAAGCTCTCCCTGGCTGACCGCCGGCCGCCTCATCCTGACGGCAAAGGCCGACGGAACGGCGCCCTCGTTGGCGTGGCTCGACAAACTGGGCACCACCGGCAAGGGACCGCGGGACCTGACCACCGCGATTTATGGCGCGGCCATGGAGGCCAAGCTGTTCAACCTCGCCGTGGCCGCCGCGGACAGGCTGGTCGCCCTGGACAACAACCGGCAGAACCGGATCTGGCAGGCGCGGGCGCTCGCCCTCTCCGGCAACGCCACACGCGCCTTCGCGCTGCTGCGGCCGCTCCTGAAGACCAGCCTGGAGGCGCGGCAGATATACGCCGAGGCGGTCCTCGGCGCGCTCAAGGCGGGCTCGATGCAACCGCGCGAGGCTCAGGCCTTCCTGCGCGGCTATCTGCGCGATCCGCGGATCGGCATCCAGCAACGGAAGTTCATGGTCTACGATCTCGTCGCGCTGAAGGCCTACGACATCATCCTGCCCGTCGTACGCGAGCTGGCGACCAAGGATCCGAAGACTTTCACCCTCATCTATCTGGAGGCCCTGGTTCAGGCCAAGGACAAGAGGGCGTTCGCCAAGGCGATCGTGCCGGCCATCGATCGCGCGCAGAAGATCGAGGACCTCAGGGAACTCGGCAAGCTCGCCTTTCAGGAGAGCCTGCAGCCGGCCGCGAAGAAGGCGTACCTCAAGGTACAAAGGCTTCGCCCGAACGACCCGGAGGCGCTCAAGCATCTCGGGCTGATTGCCTTCTACAGCAACGACAATGACACCGCGCGGCGGCTGCTGACCCGCTACCTCGCGACCGGCGCGAACGACTACCAGGCGGACTATGCCCTCGGCGAGGTGATCAACAAGTTCTCCGACTGGCGCACCGCCACGCCCTACTTCAAGCGCGCCCTGGCCAAGATATCGGCACTGCGGTCGCCCACCGTCGACGACCTGAAGATCAAGGCCCACCTGCTCTATCGCAACGGCAGGTTCGGGGCCGCGGTCAAGACCTACGAGCGGCTGCTCCGGCTGCGTCCCCGCGACGCCAAACTGCGCAACCAGTACATCGATTTCCTCATCGAGATCGGTCGCTACGATCGCGCGCGACAACTTCAGCAACGAAGTTGACCCGTCCCCAGTATCCCTGAAAGGGAATGGCGGCGCATATCTTGCCGTCGCCTTGCCGTTCGACTTTGCCGAACCGGCATTTGATTTGGCGGCAAACTATTTCATTTAGAGTTTTGCTTAATTCTTCTTGTCGGATTATTTTGTGGTCATGGGTCGGTCTTGGGTGAAATGGCGCGGTACGAAGCGATTGCCGGATAATTCCGGCGACGAGTCCCTCGTGCGCGCGCCGGCCACCGGATACCTCGGCCGCCTGCTGGGCGTGCGCGTCTCCGCGCTGGTTGAAATCGCGCTGTTCCTCGGCATTGCGCTGCTGGTCGATCATTTCTTCCTGTCGGGGAATCGTTTCTCCACCATAGAGCCGCACCCCTTTTGGGTGATCGTGCTGCTCATCAGCGTCCAATACGGCACCAACGAGGGCATCGTCGCGGCGCTTGCCTCCTCCGCGGCCCTGCTCGTCGGCAATCTGCCGCAGCAGACGATCGACCAGGAATTTTATTCCTACCTATTCGCCGTCGCCCTGAACCCGATGATGTGGTCGACGACGGCGATCGTCGCCGGCGAGTTGCGCATGCGATATGCCCGCCGCGAACAGCACTTGAGCGAATCCCTGGCCGACGCGGAACACCGCGAGGAAACGATCGCCCTCGCCTATCAGGAGCTCGTCGCCGCCCACGAGCGGCTGGAGGTATCGGTCGCGTCCGACCTGACGACCGTTCTGACCCTGTACCGAGCTTCGAAGCGGCTGCAGAACCTCTCGGCGGAAGAGGTGCTGAACGGCGCCGCGGATATGGTCTCGACCGTTCTCAATGCCCGGAAGTATTCGATCTATCGCCTTGCCGAGGGCAGGCTCGAGCTGGCACTGAACAGGGGCTGGCAGGAGACCGACCGCTTCCGGACGGAGTTTGGCTCTTCCGATCGCCTGTTTCAGACGGTCGTCGGCCGCCAGGCCCCTCTGGTCATCACCGAAACGGTGGACCAGCATATCCTTGCCGGCGAGGGACTTCTGGCCGGACCGATCTTCGACGCGGACCAGGGCGAAATCCTCGGCATGTTGAAGATCGAGGAGATCTCGTTCGCGGATCTGAACTTCAATGCGATCGAGAATTTCAAGATGCTCTGCGAGCTGATGGGCTCAGCGCTGGCCAACGCGCGCCGGTTCGAATTCATCGCATCCGAGAGCATCGTTTCCGGCCCCTCGATGCTCTATTCCGACGCCTACTATTCGCGCCAGACCGCCTTCCTGGCCGCGCTGGCCCGGCGTCTCAACTTCCCCGTGTCGGTCATGCGGATCACGGTGCTCAACCCCGACGACCTCGAACCGGGCGAGAAGTCGCGCCTGCCGGTTCTGGTTCGCGACTGCACGCTGCACATTCTGCGCTCGACGGATCTCGCCTTCGAGTTCCGCTCCTCGCAGTGGCAGTACGTCATCGTCCTGCCCAACACGCCGATGAGCAACATGCGCATCGTCAGCGAGAAGTATCGCCTGGCGCTGGAGAAAGGCCTTCGCGACACCGATATCCGCCTGGAAATCGACATGGAGCCGCTCGTCGACGCCAGCGAACTGAAGCCCGACCAGGCGCCGATGGCCGCGAACACGATCGCGGACTACACCCGCGAGACGCAGTTCCTGATCGCCCTGTCACGCCGGACGGGATTCCCGGTGTCGGGATTGAGGCTGTCCATCGTGCTGACCGTCGACCTGCCGGATGTCGTGCGGAAGGAGCTTTCTTCCGCGCTGATGACGATTGTCCGGCGCGCGCTGTCGGACGCCGATCTCGTCTACAACCTGGAGCCGATGGGTCAGGTTATCGCCGTCCTGCTGCCCGGCGTTTCCTTGCCGGACGCACGCCGCAAGGCCGCGCAGATCAAGGAAGCACTTGCCGAACGGCTGCGGCCGCTCGGCACTTCGGTGAAGGCCGAAATCACGGTTCGCGAACTCGTCGCCGGCCAACGCCCGGCGTCGCGGCGCATGCCCTCCGCGCAGAACACCGACCGGATTACCGAGGTCGACGGCACGCCCTGCCGGCCGGCGCCCCTGAACCAGACCGCAGATGACGCTGCCCGGGCCCGGGCGCTTCACGAGGCGGGACAGCGATGAGAGCCGACGCTCCGCCGCCCGGCAGCGAGCCGCACGTCAGGCGGGTCGACTGGACCTATGTCGGCATCGCCGTTGTCTTGCTGATGGCCGACTCGGTGCTCATGGCCGGCCTCTATCTTGTCCCGTCCATGACGCCGCTGTTGTTCCTGTTGCATCTCGCACTGTGCGGGGGTGCCGGCTTTTGGGTCTACCGCCGGTATCAGCTGGGGATCGACTATTCCCTGCCGCTGGTCCTCGTCACCTCCACCGTATTCGTCGGGCCGATCGCCGCCGCCACGCTGATCTTCGTGCATCCCTACTATCTTTACGCCCGCTCGCGCTCGACGCCGTTTGACGAATGGTACCGGTCCCTGTTCCCGGAACACCAGCAGCGCCTGCCCGAGCGGCTGTATGATGCGATCATACGCCAGGAGGTTCCCGGCCATCAGGCATCGTCGGTGGTGTCCTTCATGGACGTGATGCGGCAGGGATCGGTGCACCAGAAGTTTGCCGTGATCTCCCTGATCGCGCGCGCGTTCCGCCCCGCATTCACACCGGTCCTGCAGCAGGCGTTGAAAGACGAGGCCAACGAAATCCGGGTGCAGGCGGCCACGGCGATCGCCAAGCTGACCGACGAGAACCTGAAGCTGATGCAAAGCCTCGAAGACAAGGCGGAGGCCAGGTCTGGCGATGTCGAAGCCATGGAGCAGTTGGCGCGCGCCTACGACGATTTTTCCTATTCCGGTATCCTGGAAGCCACCCACACGCACACGATGCGCAGCCGTGCGCTCGACCTGTGGCTCAAGATCGCTGAAGCCGACCCCGATCACCCGGTCGCCCAAATGGCCGTCGGCCGCCTGCTGATGCGGCTTGAACGCTACGAGCTCGCCGCGAACTGGATGGAGCGCGCCATCGCCGAGGAGCGCGCGTCGCCCCAGATGGTGGTCTGGTACATGGAGTGCCTGTTCCAGCAAGGGCGTCTCGACGAACTGCGCCTCTTCGCGAAGACCCGCGGCGACCGCATCGAGGACGAGCGCCCGATCTCGGCCAAGGCCCTGTCGGCCGTTCGTCTGTGGCGGTCGGCGCCAAGCGACGCGAGCTTCTCCCATGCGTGACCTGCTGCCCCGCCACCTTCCGGACATCGTTCGCCGGCCGCAGATCAAGAAGAAAACACAACGCCGAGACTCCGGGCCGGTCGAGGCCGATATCTGCCTGATCCTGGAGGCGACCTATCCCTATGTCTCCGGCGGCGTTTCTTCTTGGGTCCACGACCTCGTCACCTCGCTGAGCGACATGACGTTCGCGCTGGTCTGCCTTCAGACCAAGGGCATGGAGCGTGAGCACAAATACGAGGTGCCGGACAACGTCGTCGAAATCGCCGATGTCTACCTGCACGAACTTCCAGCCGGCCGGCCGTTCTTCGAGCCCAGGAAACGATTCTTCGAAGCCCTGAAGCAGCCGCTCATGGCGATCCAGGCCGGCGGGGGACTGACCGACATCGAGGCGCTGATCGATCTGATCGCGCCGCACCGGTCGGCGCTGGGAGAGGAAAGCCTCATGGCGTCGCCGCGTTGCTGGCAGATGCTCCAGGACATGTACCTCGAGACGCAGCCCACCTCGCCGTTTCTCGAATATTTCTGGACTTGGCGCGGGCTCTACGGCCCGGTCTTCGCCGTCCTGCTGGCGCCGCTTCCCAAGTGCCAAGTCTATCACACGGTCTCGACAGGCTATGCCGGGGTGATGGCCGCGCGAGCGGCGATCGAAACCGGACGGCCGACGATCGTGACCGAACACGGCATCTACACCAACGAACGCCGTATCGAAATCACGCTCGCCGACTGGATCTACGAAAGCGAGCGCGGGACGCTCAGCCTCGATCTGGCCCTGCCCACGCTCAAGGATATGTGGAAGAACAGCTTCCTCACCTATTCGAGCGCCTGCTACCAGGCGAGCACGACCATCTACACCATCTACGGCGGCAACCAGCGGCTCCAGCTCGCCGATGGCGCCGACCCGGCGAAGATGACCGTGATCCCGAACGGCATCGACCTGGACCGGTTCTCCAGTCTGGAGCGCAGCGCCGACAACCCGCGGCCGACGATCGCGCTGGTCGGCCGCGTGGTGACCATCAAGGACATCAAGACCTTCATTCGCGCCTGCGGTGTCCTCCAGACCCAGATCCTGGACCTGCAGGCCTGGATCATGGGGCCGACCGACGAAGAGGAAGACTACTACCAGGAGTGCGTCGACCTGGTCCGCCAGGAGGGCCTCGAATCGGTGGTGAGCTTCACCGGCCGGGTCAATCTCGTCGACTATTTCCCGCATATCGACGTGGTCGTGCTGACCAGCATCAGCGAGGGCCAGCCGCTGGTGCTGCTGGAAGCCGGAGCCGCGGGCATTCCCTGCGTCGCGACCGACGTCGGCGCCTGCTGGGAACTGATCATGGGCCGCTCCGACGAGGACCCTCAGCTGGGTCCCGGTGGCGTGGTCACGAGCCTGTCCAGCCCGGCCGCGACCGCCGACGGCATCCGGCGCCTGCTGCAGGATCGCGATTTCTACACGGCCTGCAGCGTCGCCATGCGGGAGCGGACCCGGATCTACTACAACAAGCGCGACATGGTCGACGCCTACCGCGCCGCCTACCGCGACCACATGGCCCTCCCCGACCGCCGTCCCGCGGCCGAGGCAGCCTGATGGCCGGTATCGGCTTCGCGCTCCGCCGGCTCAGCCAGCGCGGCGACCTTTTGGGGATCATCCAGGCCTATGCCCATTCGGCGGCGGCCTCGACGGGCCCCTGGATCTTCACCATCCTGTGCCTGGCGACCCTCACGGTCGCCGCCCTGCCCCATGTCGGCAGCCTCGGCGTGACCACCTTCCGGGTGATCATCACCTACAACTTTGCCTTCTCGCTGGTACTGACGGGGCCGATCGTCCGGGTCGTCACGCGGTGCCTCGCCGACCAGATCTACGAATACGACGTCCGCGACGCGCCGGGCATGCTGGTCGGCGCGCTGCTGGTCGGCCTGATCGTACAGGCGCCGATCGCGGCGGGTTTCTATTTCGGCTACATCGACCTGCCGGTCGCCACGCAGGTCCACTCGCTGATCAGCTACTTCCTGATCGCCTCGCTGTGGATCGTCGGCGTCTATCTGACCGCGCTCAAGGTCTACATCGCGGTCAGTGCGACCTTCGCGATAGGATTGAGCCTGGCGTTCGGCCTGTCGCTCCTGGGCGCCCAGCTGGGCTCGCTCGACGGCATGTTGATGGGGTTCAATGCCGGGCTCGCGGTGATCCTGTTCGCGTTGATCGCCCGGACCTTCGCCGAGTATCCCTATCCGCCGCGGCGCATCTTCGCCTGGCTGGTCCACTTCCGGGGCTACTGGTCGCTCGCCGCCTCCGGCCTGCTCTACAACCTCGCGATCTGGGTCGACAAATGGGTGATGTGGTTCGCCCCCGAACGCGAGACCCTGCCCAGCGGCTTCATCCACTACGGCATCTATGACGGGGCCATGTTCCTGGCCTTCCTGTCGATCGTGCCGTCGATGGCGACTTTCGTCTTGAACCTCGAGACGGGCTTTTACGAACGCTACATGCGTTTCTACCGGGATATCCAGAACCACGCGACGCTCGAGCGGATCCTGAACAACCACCGGATGATCCTGGTCGAGCTGCTGTCGGGCATCCGCAACCTCGTCGTCTTCCAGGCGACCGTATCACTGCTATGCATCGTCTTCGCGACCGAGATTTTCGATCTGTTCGGGATCAACTACCTGTGGCTGGGGATATTCCGGTTCGGCGTGCTCGGCGCCTTCTTTCACACCCTGTTCCTGGTGCTGACGATCATCCTTTCCTATTTCGACCTGCGCGGGCGCGTGCTGGCGCTGAACCTCATCCTGTTCGTGACCAATTTCGGCTTCACCTACATTTCGATGCAGGACGGCTTCGCCAACTACGGCTACGGCTACTTCGGCGCCGCTCTGTTCAGCTTCCTGGTCGGCGCCCTCATCACCTTCCGCGAACTGTTCCGCGTGCCCTACCACACGTTCATCGGCAACCATTCGGCCGACTGACCGGCGTCGGGCGGTTCGCCGCCACGCTTGACCCACGTCAAGGCCCGTAGCCCGGTTCCGGGGCATACCCTCCAAAGGCTTCGCCCTTTCGGAGAGAAAAAGACATGGACGCCAAGGACATCATGACCGCCGAGGTCGCGACCGTCGCCCCGGACACGTCGGTTCGCGAAATCGCCGCCCTGTTGCTGGAGCGCCGGATCAGCGCAACGCCCGTCCTCGACGGTGCCGGCCACCTGGTGGGTATCGTCAGCGAGGGCGACCTTATGAAGCGACAGGATATCGGCACGGCCGGCGCGCGATCCTGGTGGCTCGACCTCGTCTCCTCCTCCGAAGCACGCGCCGCCGACTACGTGAAGTCGCACGGCGCGACGGCGCGCGACGTCATGAGCACGTCCATGGTCACCGTCTCGCCGGACACGCCGATCGGCAAGATCGCGGAAATGTTGGAAAAACATCACATCAAGCGGGTGCCCGTCGTCGCCGACGGCAAACTGGTCGGCATCGTCAGCCGGGCGGACCTACTGCGAGCGCTTGTCGCCCAAAAGGAGCATGTGACCTTCCGCCAGGACGCGAGCGATACCGACCTGCGCGCGGCGATCTGGTCCGAGATCAGCGCCCATGCCGGGGTGGCGAGTCAGCACATCCATATCGTCGTCACGAAGGGCACCGCCCATCTCTGGGGCGCGGTGACGAGCGAGGCGGAGAAACGGGCGGCGGAAATGGCGGCCCAATCCGTCGACGGCGTCGCCGCCGTCGAGAACCACCTCAACATCATCCCGCAGTCGATCGCCTCAGCGGGCCTCTAGGCGTTCAGTCCCGCTCGGCCGCCTGCTTCTCGCGTCGGGCCTGCACCCGGCTCTGGAGCTGACGCCGGTAATGGACGAGCTGGGCCGGTGACCCGAGCAGGACCGGGATTGTCCTGGTGAAGGGCGAGATGTCTCCGAAGTCGCGGGTCCTGGTCGATCCCGGCTGCGAGAAATAATGCTTGAGCCCGGCGAAAAGATCGTCGGCCTTGTGGGGATACACCCGAACGCAGCCATGAGAGGCGTAGCGACCGGGACTGGCATATTTGTTGGTCGAGTGGATCAGATAGGGCGAGACTGTCCCGTTGCCCCACTTGGGCCCATATCCGATCAGATAGTCGCGTCGGGTGAGATCGATGCCCCCCAACCCGAAGGCCGTGTTGAGCCCGCGCGGCTGCGGGCACTTCTCCTTCGCCCACTTGGTAGCGCACGGGTACCAGCGCGGCGCATGGATATAGCGCGAGGCGTACATGATGCCATTGGGCGAACCGAAACTCTGATAGGCATTCCCGGGCGCCGCCAATGTCGTGAAGATGCGTACCCGGCTACCGTCGGGATTGATCTGGTAAACGTCGACATGCGGCACGCGGTCCTTGACGACCTCGATGACCAGATCCATCTCGCCGCGCTTGACGAACCAGTTCTTCGGAATGGTCACCGCGAAGGAATGCTGCCCGTCGGCTTTGGACTCCTTGAGGATCCGGGCAATCCGCGACACCATCCCGTCGACCCAGAGGCCGAAGGGCCGGATCTCGGGGTGCCGCTCCTGGATCTGGGCGATGAACTTGTCGCGAATGGCGCCCTGGAAATGCGCGTCGACCTTGCCGACGAGGACCCGCGAGAGGCGCGACCGCTTGCCATACCGCCACCAGATCAGCTTCTGGACAAAGTCCTTCTGCAGCTTGCTGCGCGCGGTCAGATCGGCCTTCGAGAAGCGCACGGTGATCCGGCGGCTGCCGCTCGAGAACAGGTTTCCCAGAACGCCCGTACTGCTGTCACCGGAAATATTGTAGTCGGCGGCGCGCCCTTCAGACGGAAGCGCCAAAGAAGCCAGCGCGAGGCCAATAAAGGCGCTCTTGGCAGCATAAGGCATGGACGAACTCCCCCTCGTTCAGCCCCATCGTGGCAAGCCCCCTAGCCACGGATCGAGCATCCGACCGAAACCGCTCCACCGAGCCGGCCTCGTCATGGACCCGATTAACCGTAACCAGCCGGATCGGGCGGGGCAAGACGCGTTCACGGCAATGTGGCCGTACGACCCCGGGCGGCGAGGACGCCAAGCCATGCTACCGGTCCAGGAAATTGCCCGCACGGCACAGCTCGACCGCAAGCTCGGAGAAGGCCTGAACGGCGGGCGACGGCGAACGGCCGGCCGCATGCACCAGTTCGATCTCGCGCGTGACGGCCGGGCCGCTTATGGCGCAGGTGTCGACGCGGTACCGGCGGCCGACCGTGCGTGCGAAGGACGGCAGGACGGAAACACCCAGCCCCGCCTCCACCATCGCGATCGCCGTCGTTATCTGGGTCACTTCATAGGCCAGCGCCGGCTCCGCCCCGATCCCGGCGAAGGTACGGTCGACAAGGGTACGGATGCCGCTGTCCGGGGTCAGCGCGATCACGGGGAGGGAGGCGATCTCGGCCCAGCCGGTCCGGCGGCGCCGGCTCAAGGCATGATCCCGGGGGCAGAAGAGCATCAGAGCGTCGGAAATCAGCGGGGTCCGTGCCAGCCCCTCCGCGTCGGGCGAGAAGGTTCCTATGCCGCAGTCGACGTCGCCTGCGTTGACCCGGCGCACGATCCGGTCCGTCGACAGGTCGTGCAGCGCGACTTCGATTCCCGGGTAGCGATCGAGGAAGGTCGCGATCAAGGTCGGGAGCAGCGTTCCGGCGAGCAAGGGTGGCGCTGCGACCGAAAGCCGGCCCCGCTCACGCGCCGCGAGCGCGCCGATGTCGGCGACCGACCTGTCGAGGCCGGACAGCAGCCTCCCCACCGAAACCTCGAAGTCCCGCCCGGCATCGGTCAGATCGACGCGCCGCGTCGTCCGGTGGAACAGGCGGACGCCCAGTTCCCGCTCGAGCTCGCGGATCAGCCCAGATGTCGCCGACTGCGTCAGGTGAAGCCGGTCCCCGGCCCGGGTGAAGCTGCCGGTTTCCGCGACCGCAAGGAAGGCCCTGAGTTGCTTGAGGGTTATATTCATCGGATTTAATTATTAAACTATCTGAAAAAGCTGATTGTCCAATCAATAACGCTCTGGTGGAATTGTCCGTGTGTCCTCGCCAGAGCCCCTGTCGGCAAACCCATGTTGAGTCCGCCTCGTACCAGCAGCTTCGGCACCGCGCCGGACCGGTGGATCGGCCGGTCGCGTCCGCGCGTCGAGGACGCTCGTCTGGTGACCGGCAGCGGGCGTTTCGTGGACGACGTCGCATCGCCCAACTGTCTGCACGTTGCCTTCGTCCGCAGCACGGTGGCCCACGGCCGCCTCGCCTCGATCGGCACGCAGGCGGCGGCGGCGGCTCCGGGCGTGCGGGCAGTCTTCTCCGGTGAGGACGTGCGCGGTCTGGGCGAACTGCCGGTCAATCCGTTGGTCGACACCGTGCGGCCCCCGCCCTTCTTCGTGTTGGCCCAAGAGACGGTATACGCGGTGGGCCAGCCCATTGCCGCGGTCGTCGCCGATACCCTTGCAGCGGCCGTGGCCGCCGCCGACCTTGTCGACGTGGACTATGGGGCGATCGAGCCGGCTGCGGGCAGCGACGATCCCGCCTGCCAGGCCCCCCTGTTTTCCGCGCTGCCAGACGACAGGGCCTTCGAGATCGCCTTCGTCGAGGGCGATCCGGACGCCGCTTTCGCGGCGGCGGCGGAAACCGTATCCGTGTCGGTCGATCATCCGCGCGTCGCGCCCTTTACCCTGGAGCCGCGCAGCATCCACGTGGTCTTCGACTCCGGGGACCCGACCCTGACCGTCTGGCTGCCGAGCCAGGCGCCGCAGCGGGCCCGGCGCGATCTCGCCACCATCCTGGGCATCGATCCGGCCCGCATTCGGGTGATCGCGCCGGACGTCGGCGGCGCCTTCGGCATGAAGGCTTCGCTCTATCCCGAAGACGCGCTGGTCGCATGGGCGGCCCTGTCGCTGCGCCAGTCCGTCAAATGGACCGCCGGTCGGGCCGAAGAACTGCTCGCCGCCACCCAGGGACGGGGCCTTTCGACCGAAGCCCAGGCCGCCCTCGACGGTGACGGCCGGATAACCGCGCTTCGAACCCGGATCCGGGCTTCGTTGGGACATTGGATGCCGTTCAGCGGGGTCGTCCCCGCCCGAAACGCCGCGCGGATCCTGCCGGGTCCCTATCTGGTGCCAACGGTCGACATAGCGGCTGAAGGCCGTGTCACGGCGCAGGCGGCCGCCGGCATCTATCGCGGCGCCGGCCGTCCCGAAGCGGCGGCTTTGATGGAGCGGCTGATGGACGTGGCGGCCCGGAAGACCGGGCTCGATCCCGTCGAGCTCCGCCGCCGGAACCTGATCCCGCAGGAGCGGATGCCGGCCGCGACGCCGACCGGCGAGATCCTCGATTCGGGCGACTATCCCGCGCTCCTCGAACGCGCCTGTGCTGCGGCGGATTATCCCGGCCTTCGGGAGCGCCAGGCGCGCGAGAGAGAAGCCGGAAACCTGTTCGGCGTCGGGGTGGCCTTTTATGTCGAACCCTGCGGCGTCGGCTGGGAGACGGGCAAGGTCCGCCTGGAAGCGAACGGCCGCGTGACCGCCGCCACCGGGTCGAGCGCCCAGGGCCAGGGCCGGGAAACCGTGTTCGCCCAGATCGTCGCGGACGCGCTCTGCCTCGCCCCCGACCGCATCGACGTGGTCTACGGCGATACGGCGGAGGTGCCGGAGGCAACCGGTGCGCTGGCGAGCCGCAGCACCGGCATCGGCGGCAGCGCGATCCACCAGGCCGCCCTCGAAGTGCGGGACCGCGCCCACGCCCTCGCCGCGCGGCTCCTCCAGTGCTCGCCGGATGCGATTGCGCTCGATCAAGGCGGTTTCCGCGCCGACGGGCAGGATGATGCGGCGCTCGACTGGACGGCCCTCGCCCGCGCGGTCGCGACGGAGCACGGCAATCCGGAGACCGGTCCCGCGCTCGAAGCAAACGTGCGCTTCGAAGCCTCGGGGGAGACATGGGCCTATGGCTGTTGTATCGCCTCGCTGACCATCGATGCCGACACCGGCGCCGCGCGGGTCGAGCGCATCGTCTGGGTCGACGACGCCGGCGTCGTGGTCAACCCGGACCTGGCCGAGGACCAGCTCGTCGGGGGCCTCGCCCAGGGACTGGGACAGGCATTGATGGAGGAAATCGTCTATGACGAGGACGGGCAGCTCGTGACGGGATCGCTCATGGACTATGCCCTGCCCCGCGCGGACGACATGCCGGACGTGGTCCTCGACCGAATGGAGACGCCTGCCTTGACCAACCCTTTGGGCGCCAAGGGAATCGGCGAGGCCGGCTGCATCGGCGCCCCCGCGGCGATCCTGAACGCCGCGCTCGACGCCCTGGCCCCCTTGGGCGTGCGCCACCTCGACCTGCCCTTGACGAGCGGGCGGATTTGGCACGCCATGAACGACGCGAGAAACGAGGATCGGAAGCGATGAAGTACCGCAAGTCGGAAGCCAAGGACTATGCCCGCGAACATCTGCGCGGCCTGTGGGCGGCGACCCTCACGCCGTTCAAGCCGGACGACCTCAGCCTCGACGAAGCCGGCTTCCGCCGCAACTTCAGGCACTGGGTCGACGACCTCCATCTCGGCGGCCTGTTCGTGACCGGCAAGCAGGGCGAGTTCTTCTCGATGTCGGTCGAGGAGCGGAAGCGCACCTTCGACATCGCCGTCGACGAATGCGGCGACAAGGCCGGCACGATCCTGTCGACGTCGGACGAGAACCTGGACACCGTCATCGAGCTGTCGCGCCACGCGCAGGACATCGGCGCGGACTATGTGATCATCCACAGCCCGCCGCTCTACTTCCACACCAGGATCGACGACATCCTCTACGAGTACTACCGGCACCTCAGCGAGACCCTCGATATCGGCATCGCCATCTGGCACCAGCCCGACTACGGCTACGTCATGGAGCCGGAGCTGTGCGCGCACATCGCCGAGCTGCCCAACATCGTCGCCATCAAGTACAGCGTCGACCGCGAACGCTATTCGGCGCTGACCCGGCTGGCCGGCGAGAATCTGATCGTCAGCACGTCGTCCGAGGACCACTGGCTGGAAAATATCGTGGAGCTGGGCTGGCAGGTCTATCTGTGCTCGACCCCTCCCTACCTGATGCAGACCGCGACGGACCAGCGCATGCGCGAATACACGGACCTGGCCATGGCCGGCGAGGTCGACACGGCCCGCGCCGTGCGCGACAGCCTCGACCCCGTGCGCAAGGCGCTCAAGGGCACCCGACCGGCCGACAAGCCCCAGGCGCAGCAGAAATACTGGCAGGAGCTGATCGGCCAAGTCGGCGGGCCGGTTCGCCGGCCGCTGCTCAACCTGACCGACGAGGAAAAAGCCACGATCAGGAGCGCCGTGGAAAGCTGCGGCCTCGACCTCGGAACCGGCTCCACCGCCCCCGCGGTTTCGGCCGCCTGACGAACTTCGGACCGGGCCCGTCAGAACCCGGCAAAAGGACATGCCCATGACTCAGATCGACCATTTCATCAACGGCCAGCGCCTGTCCGGCGGTGACCGCTTCGCCGATGTCTTCAACCCGGCGACAGGCGAGGTCGGCGGCAAGGTCGCGCTCGGCGACGCCGGCACGGTAGAGACCGCGGTGCGCGCCGCCGCCGCCGCCCTTCCCGGCTGGGCCGCGACGCCGCCGCTTCAGCGCGCCCGGGTCATGTTCCGCTTCAAGGCCCTGCTCGAGGAGCATTCCGACGAACTGGCCGACCTCATTACCGCCGAACACGGCAAGGTCCACGCCGACGCCAAGGGGTCGCTGACCCGCGGGATCGAGGTGGTCGAGTTCGCCTGCGGCATTCCGCATCTGCTCAAGGGCGAGTTCACCGAGAATGTCGGCACCAACGTCGACAGCTATTCGGTGCGCCAGCCGGTCGGCATCTGCGCGGGCGTCACCCCCTTTAATTTCCCCGTCATGGTGCCGTTGTGGATGTTCCCGATCTCCATCGCCTGCGGGAATACCTTCATCCTGAAGCCGTCTGAAAAGACCCCGTCAGCGGCACTTCGCATGGCCGAGCTCCTTTCGGAAGCCGGGCTGCCCGACGGTGTTCTCAACGTCGTCAACGGCGAGCGCGACGCGGTTGAAGCGATTCTGAACCATCCCGAGATATCCGCCATCAGCTTCGTCGGCTCCACCCCCGTCGCGCAATCGATCTATACGAACGCCGCCGCCGCCGGGAAGCGGGTCCAGGCCCTCGGCGGTGCCAAGAACCACATGATCGTGATGCCCGATGCCGACATGGATCAGGCGACCGACGCCCTGATGGGCGCCGCCTTCGGCTCGGCGGGCGAGCGCTGCATGGCCGTCTCCGTGGCCGTCGCGGTCGGCGACGCGGCCGACCAGCTGCGCGAGCGGCTGGTCCCGCGGATGCAGAAGCTCAAGGTCGGCCCCGGCACCGATCCCGACTCCGAGATGGGCCCCCTGGTCACCAAGGCGCACCATGAGAAGGTCCGCGGCTATGTCGACATCGGCGCGAAGGAAGGCGCCGAGCTGGTCGTCGACGGGCGCGACCTGAACCTGCAAGGCTATGAGGACGGCTATTTCCTGGGACCCTGCCTGTTCGACAACGTCACGCCGGACATGCGGATCTATAAGGAAGAGATCTTCGGCCCGGTGCTGTCGATGGTCCGGGTGCCCAACTTCGACGCCGCGACGACCCTGGTCAACGCCCACGAGTTCGGCAACGGCAACGCCATCTTCACCCGCGACGGCGACGCCGCCCGCACCTTCGCGTCGCGGACGCTGACCGGCATGGTCGGGATCAACGTGCCGATCCCGGTGCCGATGGCTTTCCACTCCTTCGGCGGCTGGCGCCGGTCGCTGTTCGGCGACCTGCACATGCATGGCATGGACGGGGTGCGCTTCTACACCCGCCTCAAGACCGTCACCGCGCGCTGGCCAACGGGCCTGCGCGCCGGCGCCGACTTCATCATGCCGACAATGAGCTGACTCTGGGGAGTTGAGACTCTGGGGAGTTGAGACTCCGGGGACCTGACGCTTCGAGCGAGTACCAGACACGGGAGACCAGCATGAAATTCGACCTGCCCTACAATCTCGACGCCTGGGTCGAGAAGAACCGGGACCAGTTGAAGCCGCCGGTGAGCAACAAGCTCCTGTTCGAGCAGCCCGGTCTGGTCGCCCAGATCATCGGCGGGCCGAACACACGGGTCGACTTCCACGACGACCCGGTCCAGGAGTTCTTCTACCAGCTCAAGGGCGACATGATCCTGAAGGTCTATCAGGACGGCGACATCCACGACGTGCGCATCAACGAGGGCGACGTCTTCATGCTGCCGGCGCATGTTCCCCACTCGCCCCAGCGACCGATCCCGGGCTCGGTCGGCCTCGTCATCGAGGGCGCGCGCGTCGCCGGCATGCTCGACGGCTTCGAATGGTACTGCTTCGAGTGCAAGAACCGGGTCCACCGGGTCGAGGTGCCGGTCACCGACATCGTCAAGGACCTGCCGCCTCTCTACGAGGCTTTCCACAGCGACGAGAGCGCCCGCACCTGCAAGAATTGCGGCGCGGTCCATCCGGGCAACAGCGCCCCGCCGGAAGGCTGGGTCACGCTGAGCTGATGAGACGGGAACCAATCGATCGGACCGCAGACAGATCCTGCCGGCGAGACAGCTGGCGGAGGGAGGGGGATTCGAACCCCCGCTACCCTATCGGGTAGACGGATTAGCAATCCGCTGCATTACCGCTCTGCCATCCCTCCGGGTAGCCGCCGCGCGGTGATGTGGGCGACGGAACAGCGGTTCTAAAGGCGGCCCCAGACCAAGTCAACGGCGCGGGCGGCACGGCGACGCGCACCGCCCGCCAATCGGCGGCCGGTGCGTTCGCGCTGCGAAATGTTAGAGGGTCTCAGGACTGGCGGAGGTGCCAGATCCAGGAGAGGTAAGCCTGCTTCATCGACCGGAAGGCGCGCGAGGTCTCGTCCTCGTCGGCATTCGCATCGTCGCTGAGCTTGCGGTAGGTGTTGCGAGCGTCGACGAAGGCCATCCAGAGCGCTGCGAGCTCCAGTCCCTGGTTGGGACGCCGACGCTTGAACTGTTCCGCGCCCCGCTTTTCGGCAAAGGCCAGACATTCCCAGAGGTCCCGGGCCAGATCGCCCTCGCCCGACGAATAGGCGTGGTTGAACGCGGCCAGGATCTTATCGGTCAATCGACGATTGTATTTGGGAACGCCGGCGTCGACGAAAATCTCGTTCGGATCGCCGGAAAACAGATCGTTCGCCGAAATTTTTGCGGCATCAGCCATGTGTTTGCCCCTTTCTCCTTTCCCCCGAAAGGCCATGCGAAGTAACTCCACTTGATGCGCAGAAAATAGACACGACGTGTTGATTTTTCCTTAACAAGAAATCGTAGCAGTAATCGTTTCGTCAAATAACGTCGAAAACTGCAACCACAGGGCGTTTTTCTTGTTAACGATTTTTAAACCGTGTTTGGAGAGATTTGGATTTCACGATCAATCATTCTCAATACGGGAAAGTGGAGTTACGGACATGGGCCTTTCAACCAAGACCATCGAGACCCTGATCGACCTCGTCGAGATCAAGCTGAGCTGCTTCGAGATCTACGACCGCGACGACCGCAAGGCACAGAAGGACCTTCAGCACTGCCTCGAAGAGCTGACCTCGGCCGTCGGCGCGACGGGCGGCGCGAACCTTCAGTCCCTGCGCTAGAAAGCCGTCCCCTGCCCGCTGGCTTCAGGCCTGGGCGGGCGGCACGTTCATTCCCGTCGCGACGGCCGGCCGCGCGCCGACCGTGTCGAACCAGCGTTTGACGTTGGGAAAGTCGTTCAGATCGACTTCCTGCCACTCGCGGCGCCATACCCAGGGATAGGTGGCGATGTCGGCGATCGAATAGTCGCCGGCGATATACGCCGCCTCGCCGAGCCGATTGTCGAGCACGCCGTAAAGCCGGCGCGTCTCCTTGCCATAGCGCTCCACGCCATAGGGCGACTTCTCGCGCGCGTGGCGCATGAAGTGATGGGTCTGGCCGAACATCGGCCCGATGCCGCCCATCTGGAACATCAGCCACTGCAGGACGGTCATCCGCTCGCGCGGGTCCGTCGGCAGCAGCTTTCCCGTCTTTTCCGCCAGATAGATCAGGATCGCGCCCGATTCGAAAATCGTGATCGGCTTGCCGTCCGGGCCCTCGCTGTCGACGATCGCGGGGATCTTGCTGTTCGGGTTGATCTTGATGAACTCCGGCGTGAACTGGGCGTCCTTGCCGATGTTGATCGGGTGGACGGTGTAGGGCAGCCCCACCTCTTCCAGCATGATCGAGATCTTGCGGCCGTTCGACGTGCTCCAGGTATAAAGGTCGATCATGTTCTCCCCGATCGGTCGGTGACGCATCCGGCGACCGGCCGGCGCTTCAGGTCAGACTGTCTGTCGTTTATGGCGCAGGCCTCGGAACCGGCTCAGCGTCCCGCGCGGTCGAGCTCGCGCTGCGCCATCTCGGCGTCGCGGCTGGCCAGGAAATGCAGCACCTTCTCGGCGTTCCACTGCTGGCCGCGCATGTCCGGAAACCCGCCCCGGTTGAGGGCCTCGGCGACTTCCGCGGCGTCGCTCGCGCCCTCGATCCGGGCCTCCGCGATCTCGCGCAGGGCCTCCAGCGCGAAATCCAGCCCGCTCTTCACCGTAAATCGGCGGCTTTCGGTCATCGTCTTTCCCCGGTCACGCAAACCTGTGTTTCATTCAACCGCGTCGTGGGTGTCATTGCAAAGAAAGCGTTACCGACGCTCTCATTTCGCGGTGTAGACGGCGCGATCCGTCACCACATGGTCGACCCGCCGGTCGGCCAACGCCCGCACGCATTCGGCCGGCGTGTTGATGATCGGCTCCTCGTGCACGTTGAAGCTGGTGTTGATCAGCACCGGCAGGCCGGTGCGCGCCTTGAAGGCGGCGAGGATGTCGAAATAGAGCGGGTTGGGCGCGCGCCGGATGGTCTGGGGCCGCGCCGTGCCGTCGACATGGATCACCGCCGGGATGCGCTCGCGCCACTGGGGCCGCACCGGACAGGTGATGGTCATGAAGCGTCCGGCATGAGCCTTCACGGCACCGAGGTCGAACACCGTATCGACGTCCGCCTCAGCAACCACGGGGGCGAAGGGCATGAATTCGGTGCGCTGCAGCCGCTCGTTCAGACGGTCGTTGACGGTCGGGTCGGCCGGCGAGGCGAGGATGGTGCGCGCGCCCAGCGCCCGGGGGCCATATTCCATGCCCTTGGTATAGATCGCGACGGCGTTGCCCGCTTCCAGGAGGCGCGCGGCCGTCTCGACGGGATCGCCCTCCTCCGCCGCGATCCGGTCGTCGGCCTCCATCGCCCGGTCGATGCCGTCGCCGAAATCGCGGCCGTAGTAGAGGCTCTCCAGCGGCCAGCGGTTGTCGAGCCAGGTGTCCATGCCGTCGCGGTCGAGCAGAAAGCGCAGCACGCCGCCGCCGGCCAGCCCCTGATCGCTCATCGGCGGGTAG
This sequence comes from uncultured Alphaproteobacteria bacterium, assembly GCA_947259335.1. Lineage (GTDB taxonomy): Bacteria > Pseudomonadota > Alphaproteobacteria > Bin65 > Bin65 > CAMYMQ01. Next base: position 36,463 of record CAMYMQ010000405.1, read on the forward strand.
ACGAAGATGTCGTCCACCGGCAGTTCGTCGGCGAGCCGCTGGTTCAGCCGGACGTTGGCGAAGACGCCGCCGGCGAGGCCCAGCTTCCTGTGGCCGGTCCTGTCGAGCAGACGCCGGACGGACTCAATCACCGTCTCCTCCAGGAAATGCTGGATCGAGGCGGCGACGTCCTCGCGCTTCTGGCCGTCGAACAGGTCGAGCAGCCACGCGCGCATCGCCGGGTTGCTCTCGAAGTCGGTGGTGATCTCACCATTGTCCGCGACGGTGAACCGCCGGGAAATCGCCTCGCTGAACACCGGCTCGCCCCAGGCGGCGAGCCCGGTCAGCTTGCCCTCGTGGCGGTTGATTCGGTAGCCGAGCGCCTGGGTGGCGTAGCCGTAGGCGAGCCCGACCGAATCGACCCGCATCGGGTTCAGCAGTTCCTCGTCGCCGCCGAACAGGGTCTCGATCCGGCCGTCCCGGAAGCTGCGGAAGCTGTACTGGACGTTGTCGCCGCCGCCGTCGGCGGTATAGAGCAACGCCTCGTCCCAGTCGGTGTGGAACAGGCAGGGCAGCGCATGCGCCTCATGGTGATTGAAGAAACGCACCGGGATCCCGGCGGGCAGCTCCATCGCCTCCAGAAAGACGTCGGCGCGGAAGATGCCGAGGTCGTCGGTGCGCCCATAGCGGGTCAGCTCCCGCTCCATCGACTTGTGCTTCTCCTTGCCGACCAGGCGCCGGGCGGTGGCCTCAAGCGCCCGACCAATTGGCAGGTGGCTGTAGAAGCGAGACGGGAAGGCCCCCCGCCCCAGCGCCACGGCGCCGACATCCCCGCGGGTGGCGCCCGCGATCGACAGACACTCGTCGATTGCCTCGACGGGGATCCGCCCGCCGTCGATCTTGCGCCGGGTCATGCGCTCCAGCGCGACCGCCGCGACCAGCCTGTAGCCGTCATGCACGACCGCGCAGGCGTCGTGATAGCCGGGGTGAATGCCGAGGATCAGCATGGAAGCTGGCAGAAAGATGTCATCATTTGCAAGACCAGAAAAATTTTGGCTAGCTATATATTAGTCGGAACACGAATCTAAGTGTCCGCCGTTATGCTCCCAAATCCTATTTTGTTCCTGCACTGCCAAGAAATTTGCATAGCAAGCCCAGATTCATCTGGATAGATTGATTGGTAATCAAATCCGAATTTAAAGAGCTTCTTTCTCATACTCCCAGTTAATGAATTGGGAATCTTCAGTATCTTAAATGTATCGTGAAAGTAGATTAGCGTTGGATATGGATGCACAGTAAAAACTCCTTTTTGCGCCGATATTCTCGGAAACACATATCTCGGTGTAAATCTTTGTACTGTTGATATGTCGAATGGTGAGAGATTTTGCCGATCTGATTCGTTGGTGAACTTGGATAGCTTGAGGCAATAGATATAACGATCCGATTTGCAATCCTTTTCTAGCGCGAAAAAAGCTGCAACAAGTGGGCTTAGTGACCAATCAAGCAGTCTAGTCGGAATTCCCAAATGTTGCGCGATCGCGAGCAAATCCCACTCGTCCAATCTCGGATCCCGCAACATGCTAAATGACTTTGCCTTAAACTCTTCAAATACCCTCTTTTCCGTCTTAACTTTGTACTGTGGAAAAGCTTGTTTCCGGCCAATACTGGGTATTGGATAATGCTTCTCGTCTGTTACGCCGCGAAACAACCAACTGGAATCTTTGAGTCTAGATAACCTAGAAACCAGATCAGGCAAACCTTTGACAGAAATAGTACGATTTGCGATCTCTTGCTTAATTTCGTCCTGCGATTTTGTCAGGCCAATCACCGATTTCTCCCCGAATTATTCATCACAGCCCCAGCTTCTTCGCCAGGATCTGGTTGACCACCTGCGGGTTGGCCTGGCCCTTTGTCGCCTTCATCACCTGACCGACGAACCAGCCGGCGACCTTGGGGCTCTCCTTGACCTGGGCGACCTGGGCCGGGTTGTCGGCGATCAATCCGTCGATGATGCCCTCGATCTCGCCGGTGTCGCTGATCTGCTTGAGGCCCTTCTCCTCGACGAGGACGGCCGCCGGCTTGCCGGTCTCGATCATCGCGTCGAACACGTCCTTGGCGATGCGCCCGGAGATGGTGCCGTCGTCGACCAGATCGAGCAACCCGCCCAGATCGGCGGCGGAGACCGGCGCGGTCTCGATGTCCTGGCCGGCCTTCGACAGACGCGCGACCAGCTCGTTGACCACCCAGTTGGCCGCCGTCTTGGCATCCTTGCGGCCCTCGGCGACCCGCTCGAAATAGTCGGCCAGCGGCTTGTCGGCGACCAGCGTCGCCGCGGTTTCGGCCGGCACGCCCATCTCGGCGACATAGCGCGCCTTCTTGGCGTCGGGCAGCTCGGGCAGCGACGCCTCGATCTCGGCGATCCAGTCGGGGTCGAGCTCCAGCGGCAGCAGGTCCGGGTCCGGAAAATAGCGGTAGTCGTGCGCCTCTTCCTTGGAGCGCATCGGCCGGGTCTCGCCCTTGTCCGAATCGAACAGGCGGGTCTCCTGATCGATCGAACCGCCGTCCTCGAGGATCTCGACCTGGCGGGCGGCCTCGTAGTCGATCGCCTGGCGGGCAAAGCGGACCGAGTTGATGTTCTTGATTTCACACCGTGTCCCCAGCGGGTCGCCGGGCTTGCGCACCGAGACGTTCACGTCGGCGCGCATCGAGCCCTGCTCCATGTTGCCGTCGCAGGTGCCGAGGTAGCGCAGGATCGCGCGCAGCTTGGAGAGGTAGGCGGCGGCCTCGTCGGCCGAGCGCATGTCCGGCTTGGAGACGATCTCCATCAGCGCGACGCCGGCGCGGTTGAGGTCGACGAAGGTGCGCTTGGGGTCCTGGTCGTGGAGCGACTTGCCGGCGTCCTGCTCCAGATGCAGCCGCTCGATGCCGACCGTCTTTGTCGACCCGTCCGGCATGTCGAGGACGACCTCGCCCTCGCCCACGATGGGGTGCTGGTACTGCGAGATCTGATAGCCGAAGGGCAGGTCCGGATAGAAGTAGTTCTTGCGGTCGAAGATGGAGCGCCGGTTGATCTTCGCCTTGAGGCCGAGCCCAGTGCGCACCGCCTGCTCGACGCATTTCCGGTTGATCACCGGCAGCATGCCCGGCATGGCGGCGTCGACCAGTGACACCTGGCTGTTGGGCGCCGCGCCGAAGGCGGTCGAGGCCCCGGAGAACAGCTTGGCCTCGGACACGGCCTGGGCGTGGACCTCCAGGCCGATCACGATCTCCCACTCGCCGGTTCTGCCCTGGATCGTCGTCATTGCCGCTCGCCGCTCACGTACCGTTCAGTCATGCTTGCGCAAATCCCGCTCCCAAAGGGCGCGGCCAGTGTCCTTGAAGCCCCGCTTGGCGTACCAGTCAAGCAGCTCCTGGTTCGCGCGGGCCTTCGCGGTCAGCACGATCTCGACGTCGGCGCAGCCCATCCGCTCGGCCCACATCAGGCACGCGTCGACCAGCGCCGCGCCCGCGCCCCGGCGGCGCGCCTCCGGCTCGACATAGAGGTCCTGCAGCTCGCCACACAGGCCGGTCTCGAGTCCGAAGGTCGTGCTCATCGCCGCGCCGCCGATCACCTCGTCGCCGATCAGGGCGACGAAGGCCGCCGTGTCCTCGCGCTCGAGGATGTCGCGCAGCGAATGCTCGATCCGCTCGATGGCGGCGTCCGAGAAGCCCTCTTCCCTGTAGAACCGCTCGAACAGGCTGCGCAGGGCGTCATAGTCGTGCCGGCTCGCCTCGCGGACGCCGACATGGCCGTGGGACGCCTCCGCCTTGTCGACGTTGGCCTTGCCGCCCTTGGGAAACTGCTCAACCGTCATGCCACGTCACCGCTCGTCGGCCGGCCCGTCCGGGTCTGATTGAAGAGGGAAAGGTTATCATCGGTTATCAAAGGTTATCACTCGGCGAGAGCCCGCCCGTCGTATGTCAGTATTTGTAAGCATTTGTCACCCTACCAGCGCCGGCGCTCGGCCGCGACGCCCAACCCCGGAAGTCATTCCGAGCGAAGCCGAGGAACCTCGCCTCCACAGCCGAGGACCCGCCGGTTGGGGCAAGGTTTCTCCACTCCGCCCCGATGGGGCTCCGGTCGAAATGACGAGGGTGGCGGTGGTGCCGTGATATCTCGGTAACTGTCATCATGGGTCGCTGCTCTGAACCGGGACTCCCGCCATCGCGGCGCTTCACATGCCCTTCTTGGGAAATGGCAGCCTTGCGGCGCCATTACAATGAATTAATTCCTTCACGCCCCGCTCAGGTCGCCGTCACGAAGGCCGGCGCCGCGTCGAACCTCGCCGCCTCCTCCAGCACGCCCGCGACGTTGAGCAGCGCGCCTTCCTCGAAGGCCTTGCCGATCAACTGCAGGCCGAGCGGCAGCCCGGCGCCATCGAGCCCCGCCGGGACGGAGATCGCCGGCAGGCCGGCCAGGCTGGCCGGGACGGCAAACACGTCGTTCATGTACATGGCGATGGGATCGTCCTGCTTCTCGCCGATGGCGAAGGCCGCGCTCGGCGTGGTCGGCGCCAGGATAGCGTCGACCGTCTCGAAGGCCGCCTTGAAGTCGTTGGCGATCAGAGTGCGCATCTTCTGCGCCTTGAGGTAGTAGGCGTCGTAATAGCCCGCCGACAGCACATACGTGCCGATCAGGACGCGACGGCGCACTTCGCGCCCGAAGCCCGCGCCCCGGGTCTCCTCGTACATGCCGGTCAGGTCCCGGTCGCCGCCTTCGCGCAGGCCGAACCGGACCCCGTCGTAACGCGCGAGGTTGGACGAGGCCTCGGCGGGCGCGACGATGTAATAGGTCGGCAGCGCATATTTGGTGTGCGGCAGGCTGATCTCGACCGGCTCGGCCCCGGCGGCCTTGAGCCAGTCGATGCCCTGCTGCCACAGTCCGTCGATCTCCGGCGACATGCCGTCGACCCGGTATTCGGCCGGGATGCCGATTTTGAGCCCCCGGATGTCGCCGGTCATGGCGGCGGCGAAATCCGGTACGTCGAGCGGGGCCGACGTCGAGTCCTTGGGGTCGTGGCCGGCCATGGCGCGGAGCATCAGCGCGGCGTCGCGGACGGTGCGGGTGATCGGCCCGGCCTGGTCGAGCGACGAGGCGAAGGCGACGATGCCCCAGCGCGAGCAGCGGCCGTAGGTCGGCTTGAGGCCCACCAACCCGCAGAAAGCCGCCGGCTGGCGGATCGACCCGCCGGTGTCGGTGCCGATCGAGGCCGGCGCGGCGCGGGCCGCGACAATGGCCGCCGACCCGCCCGACGAACCGCCGGGCACGAGCTTGCGGTTGTCACCTTCCCCATCGCCCATGGTCCGGCGCCACGGGTTCTCGACCGGGCCGTAGAAGGATGTGGTGTTGGACGAGCCCATGGCGAACTCGTCGAGGTTCGCCTTGCCCAGCATGACCGCGCCCGCGCGCCACAGGTTGGCGGTCACGGTCGATTCGTAAGGCGGCTCGAAGCCGTCGAGGATATGCGAGGCGGCCGTCGTCAGCACGCCGTCGGTGCAGAACAGGTCCTTGATCGCCAGCGGAACACCGTCGAGCACCCCCGCCTCGCCCTTCGCGCGCCGGTCGTCTGACGCCCGCGCCATCTCCAGCGCCTTCTCCGGCGTCTCGGTGATCATGGCGTTGAGCGGCCGCGCGGCCTCGACCGCGGCGATGCAGGTCTCGGTCAGCTCGGCCGAGGAGAAGTCGCCCTTCTCGAGCCCGTCGCGGGCCTGCGTGAGGGTGAGGCCGGCGAGCGCGCTCACTCGACCACCTTGGGCACGGCGAAGAAGCCGTTCTCGCCGTCGGGGGCGTTGGCGGTGATCTTGTCCGCGATGCCGCCGTCGGTGACGACATCCTCGCGCATCGGCAGGGTCATGGCGGCGACGCTCGTCATCGGCGGCACGTCGGCGGTGTCGACCTCGCCGAGCTGCTCGACCCAGCCGAGGATGTTGGTGAGCTCGTCGGCCAACGGGGCCAGCTCCTCTTCCGGCACTTTCAGCCGCGCCAGATGCGCGATCCTGCGCACGGTATCGATGTCGAGCGCCATGGCGGTTCGGTCCTGATCACGATCCGGTCTCGGGAAGGCGCGGAAACTATCACCCGCCGGAAAGCCCCGCAACCTGAACCGCCTGTGAATGCGGGCCTCAGACCCGGTTCAGGCGCGCCGTGGCAAGGTCCGCCCCACGGTCGCCGGAAGAGCGGCCGGAAACGTCAGGAACAGGAACGAGACCATGGCACAGCCTACTCACAGTGACGCCATGCCCCTTCCGCCGGTCGCCGCGGTGCAGGCGGCGATCCTCCGCTACCTGGAGGACACCACCGAGCGCCGCGGCGCGATCGAGCGGCTGCCCGGTCTGCCCGGCGCCAAGCGGGCCGACGAAGAGGTCATGCTGGTCGGCTTTCCCTTCTAGGGGGCCTTTTTCCACAAGGCCAGCGCGGTCGGTGGCCTTCAACAGGGATTGCCCTCCCGTGGCGGTCGCCATCGCCGGCGGATCGGGCTAACTTGTCGGACATCGCCCCAGCACCGCTGTCCGCCTGCATGACCTCCCCGCCATCCCTCTCCTCCTGCCGCCCGCCGGTCCATGCCTGAATGCAGCCTCTCGGAGCTGTCGGCGGCGCTCGAACGCCGCGCGCGGCTGCTCGGCGTCGACCTCGGCGACAAGACCATCGGCCTGGCCCTGTCGGACACCGGCCTGGTCATCGCCTCGCCGCTGGAGACACTCAAGCGCGGCAAGTTCACCCCCGATGCCCAGAAGATCGAGGCGCTGGTCGCCGACCACGGCATCGGCGGCATCGTCTACGGCCTGCCCGTCAACATGGACGGCTCCGAGGGGCCGCGCTGCCAGTCGACCCGCCAGTTCGCCCGCAATCTCGACCAGCGCCTGCCCCTGCCCTACGCCTTCCAGGACGAGCGCCTGTCGACGGCGGCGGTCGAGCGGGTGCTGATCGGCCAGGCGGACATGAGCCGAAAGCGCCGCGCCGAGGTGGTCGACAAGGCCGCCGCCGCCTGGATCCTCCAGGGCGCGCTCGACGCGCTGGCGGCGCAGCGGCCACCGCGATGACAGGCCGCCGGTGAGGCCCGGGCGATGAGGGACGACCGGTGAGGGCCGAGCGGTGACCGAGACGCTGGCGGCGCTGATCCCGGTGTTCCTGCTGATCGCGCTCGGCGCGGCGCTCAAGCGGGCCCGGTTCGCGCCTGACGCGTTCTGGTCCGGCGCCGACCGGCTGACGTACTACGTTTTCTTCCCGGCGCTCCTGTTCCGCAGCCTGGCGGGAGCCTCGCTGGCGGACCTGCCGGCCGGGGACGCGATCTTCGCCGCCGTCGTCAGCATCCTCGCGGTCACGCTGCTGACCTTCACCGTCCGGCGGATGCTCCGGACCCGGCCGGCCGCCTTCACCTCGATCCTCCAGGGCTCGATCCGGCCCAACACCTATATCGCGCTCGCGGCGGCCGTCGCGCTCTACGAAGAGGCCGGGCTGTCGGCCTTCGCCATCGGGGTGCTGGCCTTCGTGCCGCTGGTGAACCTGATCAGCGTGCTGGCGCTGGCCCGCTGGGGCCGGGGCGGCGCGCGGAAGGTCGGCGGTCTGCGCGCGACCCTGTTCCAGGTGGTCACCAATCCGCTGATCCTGGCCTGCGCGCTCGGCCTGCTGGCCAACGCCTATCTGGGCGAACTGCCGGCGCCGGTCGACGAGACCCTGGCCCTGCTCGGCCGCGCCGCCCTGCCGCTGGG
>CAMYMQ010000406.1 GCA_947259335.1 uncultured Alphaproteobacteria bacterium
CCGCGCGCCTGGGCGATGGCCCCGGCCGCCGTGTCCGGAGCGATGGCCCCCGACAGGGCGGGCAGGATCAGCGCCTCCCGGATACGGGTCATGTTGTGGCTGCCGCGCCGGTGGGTGCTGCCATAGCCCTTGATGAGCCGCGCGCAGTCCGCGATCTCGCGCGCCAGCGCCGGGCCGAGAGCGGCCGCCCGCGACACGTCGTCGAGCCAGTGTTCGATCGAGGCCTGCTCGACACCGAAGCGGTAGGTCCGCCGCCGGATGCGGCGCAGGCTGGCGAGGAAGCGCAGCTTGAGGAAGCCCGACACGGTGGTCGAGTTCAGCTCCATCGGCCAGGCCCGGCTCTCGATATCGCCGTTGCGCTCGGCCTTGGCCAGCATCCGCCGGGCGAGGCCGGTCGGTAGGATGTCGCAGATTTCCGCCAGGCCCGGCTTGAAGAACTCGGTCACCCGGACGAGGTCGTCCGGGCCGGCCTCGGTCTCGCCGCGGATGCGGGCGAACCGCTCGGGCCGGGTCTTCGCCGCCGCCACCCGGATGATGTCCTCATAGGACATGCGAACAGCGAGATGACGGGCGACCGCGCCGAGCAGCCCCTCGTCCAGTGTGCGGAAGGGGTCGAGCCGGTCCAGGTACAGCGCCGCATAGCGCGCGTCCTGATAGTCCTGCAGGCGCGCGACGCCGAGCGAAACCAGGTCGCGGACGGCGGCCGGATAGGCCTCGACCCGGCGCGTCAGCGCCGCCTCGAGCGTCCTGGCGGCCTGCCGTCTGCTCGCCTTGGCCGGCGCTTGGCCGGCCCCGTCGCCGCTCACCGCCGCGAAACCGGCCTCGAAGCCCTTCAGGTTGGCCGCCACGGCCTTGCCCTCTCCACGGATCGCGTCCTCGAAGGCCGTCCGCGGAATCGGCAGCTCGCCCGAGCCGGCGATGACGCCGAGCATCACCGCGCTGACCGGCGCGCCGGACGCGGCGGCCATGCCCGCCATGTCGACCAGCTTGTGCTCTTTCGACCGGACGGCCACCGCCTTGCGCAAAGCGTCCGCATCGAACTCGCCGTCGCCCATCGCCATCTTTTCCTTGGTCGTCAGCACGCGGCTGGTCGACGCGATCAGACAGGTTCGGTCGGGCGTGACGAAGCCGTTCAGGATCGCCCGGCCGGTCTCCATCAGCTCCGACGAGACGAGCAGGTCGACCTCGCCGGGTACGGGCGACAGCGACAGGATCGGCTTGCGGCCGCCGAGCGCGCCGCGCGGCTCGGGCCAGACCTCGACGTAATAGGTCGTCGCGCCGGTGCGCTGGGCGACGCCCGGGATCGAGGTGCTCTGGACGACCAGGTCGCTTGCCCGCCCGGCGGTGACGATCCAGTCGGTCAGGACGCCGCCGCCCTCGCCGCCCAGGGCGGCGACGAGCAGGGTGATCGGGCGGATGGTTTCGGTCTGGGTCATCGGGCCGCCCTCCCCCGCTGCATCATGCCGATGACGCCGTTGCGGACCTGCTGGACCATCCGCTCCATGCTGCCCGGGTTGCGCACCCGCTCGGCCTTGTAGAAGGAGGGACACAGCGCCGCCGCGTGGGCGACCTCGCCGCACAACCCGCAGCCGACGCAGCTCTGGATCACCGTCGCCACCGGATCCTCGCGCAGGGGATCGGGGCTCGGCTTGACCGACAGGCTGGGGCAGCCCGACAGGCGGATGCAGCTATGGTCGCCGGTGCAGATCTCGTCGTCGACCCCGAAGCGCGGGATCTCGACCCGGCCGCCGGCCTTCAGCTTCTCCGCGTTCTCGGTGCGCAGCCGGCGCTGGCGGGCGAGCTGGCATTCGCCGTCGGCGACGATGACCTTGAGGCCCTTGACGTCCGTCGTCAGCGCCTCGTGCAGCGCCTCGACCATCTCCGACACCGAATAGGTGCGGACCTTCTGGAGCCACGGCACGCCCAGGGTCAGGAGCGTCGCCTCGATGTCGGCGCCGGTCGGCTCGCCGTCCCGGCCGGATGGGCTGTTCGGGATGAACTGCTGCCCGGTCGCCGAGGTATAGCCGTTCTGCATGATCACCAGGATCGAATCACCCCGGTTGAGCTGCGCCGAGATCACGCCGGAGACCAGGCCGTTATGCCAGAAGCCGCCGTCGCCCATGATCGAGATCGAGCGGCGCTGCTGGAACGGCGCGACCGCCGCGGCGCTGGCCAGCGACATGCCGTAGCCGAGGATCGAGTTGCCCATCGAGAAGGGCTCGAAGGTGCCGAAGGCGTGGCAGCCGATGTCGGCGGCGATGTGGACCTTGCCGACCTCCTCCTGGAGGATCTTCAGCGCCGAGAAGACCGGCCGCTCGGGGCAGCCGGTGCAGAAGGTCGGCGGGCGCGGCGGCAGCGGCTTGCCGATCGCCTCGGCGGCCTCCTCCCGGATGCGCGCGGCCGGGGACAGGCCGTCGAGCCCGCCCGTATCGAAGCCCCGCGGCGGCACCGCCGCCAGGAAGGCGGCGAGCCCGTCCTGGATCACCTCGGCCGTGTATTCGCCGGCCGGCGGCAGCAGGTCCTTGCCGTAGACCCGGGTCTGGACGTCGGCCTTGCGCAGGAAGGTGTTGATCTGGTGCTCGATATATTCGGGGTTGCCCTCCTCGAGGACGAGGATGCCCCGCTTGCCGGCGGCGAACTCGACGATCTGGTCGGGCACCAGCGGATGGGTGACGTTGAGGACCAGCAGCGGGACCCGGCTCTGGCCGAAGGCGTCGGCCAGGCCCAGGGTCTGCAGCCGCCGGATCAGCCCGTTGTAGAGCCCGCCCTGGAGGACGATGCCGACGTCGTCGAGATCGCCCGGCATGATCTCATTGAGCTTGTGCTCGAGGATGTACTTGCGCGCGGCGGGCAGGCGCTCGTCGACCTTGAGCTTCTCCTGGATGAAGGTCACCGGCGGGTGCGCCAGCCGGCCGTAGTTGAACGTCGCCGGGTCGGCGAGGCGGTTGCGCGTGCTGACCGGCGGCGGCACGTTGTCCTTGGCGGTGAATTCGCCCTGGATGTGGCAGGCGCGGATGCGCAGCTCCATGATCACCGGCGTGTTCGACGCCTCCGACAGCGCGAAGGCATGTTCGACCGTGTCGACGATCTTCTGCAGGTCGGGGCGCGGGTCGAGCAGCCACATGGTCGACTTCATCGCCATGGCGTGGGTGCGTTCCTGGATGACGCTGGCGCCCTCGCCGCTATCGCCTCCGGAGATGATGAGCGCGCCGCCCATCACGCCGGGCGAGGTCAGGTTCGACAGCGCGTCGGCCGCGACGTTGGTGCCGACGATCGACTTCCAGGTCACCGCGCCGCGCAGGGGATAGTTCAGCGAGGCGCCCAGCATGGCCGCGGCCGAGGCCTCGTTGGTGCAGGTCTCGACATGGATGCCGAGCTCGTCCATCAGCTCGTCCGCGTCGACCAGCACGTCGATCAGATGCGAGACCGGCGCGCCCTGGTAGCCGCCGACATAGGCGACCCCCGACTGCAGCAGGGCCTTGGTGACCGCGAGGATGCCCTCGCCGTGGAACGTCTCGCCCGCGCCCAGGCGCAGGCGACCGATTTCCTTCTTGAAAGAGCGTTCGGCGCTCATGAGCTGGCCTCCCGTAGGGATTCGCCCGCCGCGTCCGCCGGATCGGCGCGCAGGGGCGCTTGTTTAGAGTCGCTCCAGACTAATCCAAGATAGGGCGGGTCGTTCAACTATCTTTCGTTGGGGTCGGTGCGCCTGCCGCGGCTACCGGAACACGACGGTGCGGCTTCCGCTGACCAGCACGCGCCGCTCCAGATGCCATTTCAGCGCCCGCGCCAGCACCGCGCATTCGACGTCGCGGCCGATCGACACGAAGTCGTCCCCGGACATGGCGTGGTCGACCCGCTCGACGTCCTGCTCGATGATCGGGCCTTCGTCGAGATCCTCGGTCACATAGTGCGCGGTCGCGCCGATCAGCTTGACGCCGCGGCCGTGGGCCTGGTGATAGGGGCGCGCGCCCTTGAAGCTGGGCAGGAAGGAGTGATGGATGTTGATCACCCGGCCCGGCAGCCGCCGGCACACCTCGGGCGACAGCACCTGCATGTAGCGGGCCAGCACGACGATATCGATCTGCTTTTCGTCGATCAGGTCGAGCAGCTTCTCCTCCTGCTCGGCCTTGGTCTCCTTGGTCACCGGCAGGTGCACGAACGGCAGGTCGTAGGAGCCGACCAGTTCCTCGAAATCGCGGTGGTTCGAGATCACCGCCGGAATGTCCATCGCGAGCGCGCCGATGCGCCAGCGGAACAGCAGATCGTTCAGGCAGTGTCCGAAGCGCGACACCATGATCAGCACCCGGGGCCGGTCGCCGACCCGGGTGAAGGTCGCCGTCATGCCGTATTCGGCGGCAATCCCCTGAAAGGCCTGGTCGAAGGCCTCGGCGTCGCGGATCTTGCCCTCGGCCCGGAAGCAGACGCGCATGAAGAAGTTGCCGTCGGCCGGATCGCCGAACTGCGCGCTTTCGACGATGTTGCACGCGTTGGAGGTCAGGAACTGGGCGACATTGGCGACAATGCCGCGCCGGTCCGGGCAACTGAGGGTCAGGACGAAGAGACCGTCGATCTCCCCCTTGTGGTCGGCCATGCGTGTCTTCCGTGAATGCTGTTACCGCTGTCGGCCTTCTTCCGCCTCGGCCGCCCAACGGGCCGTGCGCTCCAGGCCGCCGAACGAAAAGAAATGGGCCGAAACGCGCCCGCCGGCAACGCGGCCGACCGACGCGGTGTCGAGGGCGTCGACGATCGGGTCGGGCGACACGCGGCGGACGAGTTGTGCCGCCATGGCGACCTTCTGCCCGAGCCCGTCGATCGGCATGCCGACCCCGCACCGCATCGCATACCGGACGAGCGCCTTGAAACTGGCCGGCCCGGCGAGGCCGAGGCGCACCGGCACCGAGGGACGGCGCGCATGCAGCCGCTCGACCCAGCGCAGCATCGGGTCTGCCTGGAAACAGAACTGGGTCACCACCTCGACGGCAAAGCCCGCCCCCTGGGCGGCGTCGAGCTTGGCGTCGAGTGCGGCCGCCAGCGCCGCCTCGGGAATCGCGGGATGGCCGTCGGGATAGCCGGCGACGCCGATCCGCTCGATGCCGAAGGCGCCGAGCAGGCCGCTGTCGATCAGGTCGAACGCCGAAGCGAAGGGGCCCCGCGCCGGATCGATATCGCCGCCGATCACCAGGAGCCGCCGGACATCGGCCTCGGCGACCGCCTGTTCGAGAAAGTCCGCGACCGCCTTCGGGCTGCCGAAATAGCGGGCGGCGATGTGGGGCACCGGCTCCAGCCCCGCCGCGCGCACCAGCCGCGCCGTGGCGATCTGGCGATCCAGCGTCACGTGCGGCAGGGTGCTGAGGAAAACCTCGGCGCCGGGGGCGAGGATGCCCGCCAGCGCCTCGATTTCCTCGGGCTTCGGCAGAGTGGCCTCCAGCGACCAGCCGTCCATCACGGAAGCCTTGGAGGCCGCGGGGGCCGGCGTCACCGCCGGATCCGTGGTTCGGGCTCTGTCGATGGACGCCATGGCGCTCGGAGGCGGGTCCGCCTCCCCCCCCTGTTGTCAGAACGCGGCCTTGAGCTTGTCGACGAGGTCGGTCTTCTCCCAGGAGAAGCCGCCGTCGGCGTCGGGCTTGCGGCCGAAGTGGCCGTAGGCCGCGGTGCGCGCGTAGATCGGCTTGGACAGGCCGAGGTGCTCGCGGATGCCCCGGGGCGACAGGTCGACCAGATCCTGCAGGACGGCCGACAGCTTCTCCTCGTCGACCTGACCGCTGCCGTCCAGGTTGACGTAGACCG